>DASQNF010000067.1:0-16496 GCA_035645115.1 Thermoleophilaceae bacterium
CCGAACAGCTCGTCGATCTCGCGCCGCATGCGCTCGAAGTTCGCGAACAGGTCGCGCTGCTGGCTCACGGCGGTCGAGGATAGCCCTCGCGGGCGGGCGGGGGGTTGGAGCGGCCGGGCCCGCCCGGCCCTGATCTGGTTACGCCGCCCGGGCCCCCTACAGTTCGTAGACCGCGCCCTCGCGCGCGACCTCGACCTGCCCACCGAAGGTGTGTGCCGCCTCGTCGCGCGCCCAGTCGGCGTCGAGCTCGTCCGAGATGTGCACGAGCACGAGTCGCTTGGCGGCCGCGCCGCGGGCGTGGTCGCCCGCCTCTCCTGGTGTCAGGTGGCCGCGCATCCCGGTGCGCTCGGGGCGCGGCAGGGTGGCCTCCATCAGCAAGAGGTCGGCGTCGCGGGCGAAGTCGGCGAGCGCGTCGGTGGGGCTGCAGTCGGCGCCGTAGACGATCCGGCCCGGGCCGTTCGCAGAGGCGATGCTCATCGCGAACGTCTCGGTGAAGTGCGGCACCGACCTGAAGCGGATCCGGAACGGCCCGACCTCGATCTGGTCGGAGGCGTCGTACTCGCGCAGGTGGAAGGCCTTCTCGATCAGGTCCTCGCTGCCCCAGACCCCCACCAGCCGTCGAAACGCCTCCCGCCCCCCCGGAGGCACGTGCAACTCGGGCCGAGCGGGGTTGTCGGTGCCCGGCCAGCGGTCCACCGGGACCGGCTGCTGGCGCGGCGCGTAGGTGAGCGCGTAGGAATATGGGACGAGGTCGAGGAAGTGGTCCGCGTGCAGGTGCGAGATCAGCACGGCGTCCACGTCCACGTAGTCGATCCGCTCGCGCAGCTTCGAGAACACGCCGTTGCCGCAGTCCACGAGCAGCGCGGTGCCGTCGTCCTCGAGCAGGTAGCCCGAGCACGCGCCGCCGGCGTCCTGCCACGCCGGCGACTTCCCGAGGACCGTGAGCCGCATGAAGCGACTCTACGTGCTCCCAGCCCGCCCGGGTAGCACGAGGCGGGAGCGACCGGGCGAGGGCGGGAGGCGCCCTCAGCCGTTCGGCTGGGGGAACGCGTACGCGGCCGTGGTGCGCTCGGTGCGGAACACGAACGCGAGCTGGCGCTCCGGAGCGAGGCCGCGCTCGGCGGGCCGGAAGGTGGTGCAGGGCTTGCCGAGGTCGAGCGCGCAGAGCTGGCTCTGGTGGAAGAAGCAGTCCTCGCAGCGGGCGGGCTTCGATCTCGGCACGTCGGCCATCGTGCAACATCCGCGGCCGGCCGGCCAGGGCCGAGTTCGCAAATCGCTCGTTTTTCGTTTTTGCGCAGTTTGCAGGCTGCCACGCCGGCCGCGCGCTCGTTGCGGGTTTTCGAGGGGGGCGAACTTCGTCGTGGGTCGGAACCTCCCGCTTCGGGAGCTTCGGGAAGGATGTGCCCCTCATGGAGCTCGTGACTGGAGCCACCGGCTACGTCGGGGACCGGCTGCTGCGCCGGCTGGCCGCGGAGGGCCGGCCGGTGCGGGCGCTCGCACGCAGCCCCGAGCGCGTGGCCGCGCTGCCGGGGGTGGAGGCCGTGCGCGGCGACCTGCTCAGCGGCGCCGGGCTCGCCACGGCGCTCGAGGGCGTCACGAGCGCGTACTACCTCGTGCACTCGATGGAGGCCGCCGCGGACGGGGACTTCGCTGGCCGCGACCGGCGCGCCGCGGAGCGCTTCGCGACGGCCGCGGCGGCGGCCGGCGCGGAGCGGATCGTCTACCTCGGCGCGATCGCCCCGGCAGGTGGCCGCTCGCCGCACCTGAGCTCACGGCTCGAGGTCGAGCGGATCCTGCTCGCCGCCGTGCCCGGCTCGACAGCCCTGCGGGCGTCGATCGTGATCGGCGCCGGCTCGTCCTCGTTCCGCGTGCTCGTCCGCCTGGTGGAGCGCCTGCGCGTGTTGCCGATGCCGGGCTGGCGGGCCCACCGCACGCAGCCGATCGACGAGCGTGACGTGCTCGAGTTCCTCGCCCGCACCCCGCTGACCCCGGCTGTGGCCGGGCGCTCGCTGGACGTCTGCGGACCGGACCTGATGACCTATGGCGAGATGATCGAGCGCATCGCCGAGCTGATGGGCGTGGGCCGCGTGCCGATCGGGCTCGGGCGCTCCCACACGCCGCCGGCCAGCGCGTTCGTGGCCGCCATCAGCGGCCAGCCGCTGGAGCTCGTTCGCCCGCTGATGGAGAGCCTCGAAGCAGACGTCCTGCCGCGCGACGCCGGCGAGGCGCCGCGGCTCTACGGCCTGCGTCCCCGGCGCTTCGAGCGGGCGGTCGAGCACGCTCTGGCCGACTGGGAGCGCAGCGAGCCGCTGGGGGCGAGATGAAGGTCGAGCGGACGGTGGAGATCGCTGCGGGCCCGCGCGAGGTGTACGACGTGGTGATGGACCCGTCTCGCCTCGAGGATTGGGTCACGATCCACCAGCGCCTGGAGGGCCCGGCGCCGGAGCGCCTCGAGCGCGGCTCGCGCCTGACCCAGTGCCTCAAGCTCGCGGGACGCCGGTTCAAGGTGCGCTGGCACGTGGTGGAGAACGAGCCGTGCCGGCGCGTGGTCTGGGAGGGCAGGGGCCCGGTGGCCTCGCGCGCTCGGGTCGAGTACCTCTTCGCGGAGAACGGCCGCGGCACGCGCTTCTCCTATATGAACGAGTACGACCTGCCGGGCGGGCCGCTCGGGCGTTTCGCGGGCAAGGCCGTGGGCCGGGTTACCGAGCGCGAGCTCGACGGGTCGCTCGCCCGCCTCAAGAAACTGCTCGAGCGCTGAGGGCCGCCCCGGGACTTTTCGTCACACCCGCGCTCTCGTGCATGTGAGATGCGTGGAAAATGTCATGGTGGAGTAACGTTGACGGTTAATGGCTGATTTTCTGGATGAGAAACGCAAGGAGATAGACGCTCGGCTGCGTGAGCTGCGCCCGCTCGTGGAGGAGTTCCACCGCCTCGAGAAGGCCTCGGCTGCGTTGTCGGGAGTCGGCGCCGGAGCGCGGGCCGCCAGCACCGGGCGCCGCGGGCGCGGCCGCGGGCGCCCACGCGGCAGCGGGACGCGCTCCAGGGAGGCGCTCGAGCTGGTTCGCACGCGGCCCGGCATCACCACAGCGGAGATGGCCGACGCCATGGGGATAAAGGCGAACTACCTCTACCGCGTCCTGCCCACGCTCGTGTCGGAGGGCCAGGTGGCCAAGCGCGACAGGGGCTGGCACCCCGCCTGAGCGGTCAAGCCGGCGCCTGGGCCCCCGGCGCCGAGGCTCAGACCAGTCCGAGCTGCCTCACCGAGTCGCGCTCCTCCTTCAGCTCCGCGACGGTGGCATCGATCTTCGCCTGCGCGAACTCGCCCACCTCGAGGCCCTGCTCTATCGAGTAGGCGCCCCCCGGGCAGCGCACCGGGAAGCTCGACACGAGCCCCTCCTCCACCCCGTAGGAGCCATCGGAGTGGACAGCCATCGACCTCAGCCCATCCGCGCCCAGCACCCAGTCGCGGACGTGGTCGATCGCCGCGTTCGCAGCGCTCGCCGCCGACGAGGCCCCGCGCGCCTCGATGATCTCCGCCCCGCGCTTGCCCACCCGTGGGATGTACTCGTTCTCGTACCAGTCCATCTCCACCAGCTCCACCGCCCGCCGGCCCTTCACCTTTGCGTTGAACAGGTCGGGGAACATCGTGGGCGAGTGGTTTCCCCACACCACCAGGTCCTGCACGTCCTCCACGCCGGCGCCGACCCGCTCGGCGAGCTGCGCCACCGCGCGGTTCTCGTCCAGCCGCGTCATGGCCGTGAAGCGCTCGCGCGGGATGTCCGGGGCGTTGGAGAGCGCGATCAGCGCGTTGGTGTTGGCTGGGTTGCCGACCACGAGGATCCTCACGTCGTCCGCAGCGCCCGCGTTCAGGGCCTCCCCCTGGGGCTTGAAGATCTGGCCGTTGGCCTCGAGCAGGTCGGCCCGCTCCATCCCCTTCGAGCGCGGTCGCGCGCCCACCAGCAGCGCCACGTTCACGCCGTCGAACGCGCGCACCGGGTCGTCGTAGATCTCGGTGGAGGCGAGCAGCGGGAAGGCGCAGTCCTGCAGCTCGAGCGCCGTGCCCTCCGCCGCCTTCACGGCCTGCGGGACCTCGAGCAGGCGCAGCTCGATCCTCTCGTCGGGACCGAGCATCTGCCCGCTCGCCAGCCGGAACAGCAGCGCGTAGCCGATCTGCCCGGCCGCGCCCGTCACCACCACTCTGGTTGCCATCAGGCGTTCATCTCCTCGATAACGGCGTCCGCGAACTCGCTCGTACCCACGGCGCCGGGGTCGTCACGCGTGGGCTTGAGGTCGTAGGTCACGCGCTCGCCCTTGCGGATCACCTCCGCGATGCCGCGCTCCATGCGCTCGGAGGCCTCGACCGCTCCCAGGTGGCGCAGCATGAGCACCCCCGAGAGCATCAGCGCGGTGGGGTTCACCCTGTTCTGGCCCTTGTACTTGGGGGCGGAGCCGTGGGTGGCCTCGAAGATCGCCCCGGTGGTGCCGATGTTGGCGCCCGGCGCCAGGCCGAGGCCACCGATCAGGCCGGCGCCGAGGTCGGACACGATGTCGCCGTAGAGGTTCGGCAGAACCACCACGTCGTACTCCTCGGGCCGGGAGACGAGCTGGTTGCAGAGGTTGTCGATGATCCGGTCCTCGAACTCGATCTGCGGGTGGCGCTCGGCCACCCGGCGGGCGACCTCCAGGAACAGCCCGTCGGAGAACTTCATGATGTTGGCCTTGTGGGCGGCGGTGACCTTGGCGCGCCCGTTCTCCTTCGCGTACTTGAAGGCGGCCTCCACGATCCGCTCCGATCCGAACACCGAGATCGGCTTGATCGAGATGCCCGACTGCTCGCGCGTTGGGCTGTCCAGTTCGTCGGCCAGGAACGCGCGCAGCTTCTCGACCTCCTCCGAGCCCTGCTCGAACTCGATGCCCGCATACAGGTCCTCGGTGTTCTCGCGGACGATCACGATGTCGGTGTCCGGAAAGCGCGTGCGCACGCCCTCGTAGGCCTTGCAGGGGCGGATGCAGGCGTAGAGGTCGAACTCCTTGCGCAGCGCGACGTTGATCGAGCGAAAGCCCGAGCCCACCGGCGTCGTGGTGGGCCCCTTGATCGCCACCCCGCGCTCGCGGATCGAGTCGAGCGTGCGCTCCGGGAGCGGGTTGCCCTCTGACTCGTACACATCCACGCCCGCGTCCTGGAAGTCCCAGTCGAACTCGACGCCGGTGGCCTCGAGCACTCGCTGGGTGGCCTGCGCGAGCTCGGGCCCGGTGCCGTCGCCCGGGATGAAGGTGACGCGATGTGCCAAGAGGGTCCTTTCGAGAGTCCGGTGGGGTGGCGGGGCGCCGGATTATGGCCGCTCGCCTGCCAACATCCTGCTCATCGTGTTCGGCGGCGGCTCAATCCAGCTGGGGCGCGTCTTCGGCATCCGGGTGGGCGTGGACGTGAGCTGGTTCATCGTCCTGTTCCTGATCATCTGGTCGCTGTCCGGCTACTACGAGGACGTGGCGCCGGGCTCGAACGCGTTCGTGCTCGCCACGGTGAGCGCGCTGCTGTTCTTCCTGTCGATCCTGCTGCACGAGTTCGGGCACGCGCTCGTGGCGATTCGCAACAAGATCCCGATCCTCGGCATCGACCTGTGGATGTTCGGCGGCGTGGCCAAGCTCGGCAAGGACACGCAGTCCCCGGGGGTCGAGTTCCGCGTGGCGGTGGCCGGGCCGCTCGTGACGCTCGCTATCGCGGCGCTCTGCTTCGGGCTCGGCGCGGCCATCTCGGGGTCCGGCACGGTGCTCGAGAGCTCGCGCTTCGAGAGCGACGCCTTTGGCGCCACCACCGCCGTGCTCGGCTACCTGATGTCGATCAACCTGCTCGTGCTGGTCTTCAACCTGATCCCGGGCTTCCCCCTCGATGGCGGCCGCATCGCTCGCGCGATCGCATGGAAGCTCACGGGCGACCGCAACAAGGCCACCCGCTTCGCGGGGTTGCTCGGGCGCGGCTTCGGCTGGCTCTTGATCGCCGGCGGCGTGTACCTGTTCCTGTTCGTCTCCGACGAGCAGGTCACGGGCGTCTGGTTCGCGTTCATCGGCTTCTTCCTCGCCCAGGCCGCCAAGTCGGCGGTGGAGCAGGCGAACTTCTCCGACCGCATCGGCGATATCCGCGTGTCGGACGTGATGGACGCGGAGCCGGTGGCGATCCCGGAGAGCTATACGCTCGACGAGGCCGACAACCAGTTCTTCCACCGCTACGGCTGGGCCTGGTTCCCGGTGGTGGACGGGGGCGCGCGGCTGGTGGGCGTGGTCACCCGCGACGCCGTGGAGAGCGTGCCGGACAGCCTGCGCCCGGGGCGTCCGGTGGGGTCGGTGATGGCCCGCGACGACGGTGAGAGCGGCCTGCGGATCGGCCTCGAGGAGCCGCTCGAGTCGCTGCTGGGCGCGGAGGGCCTCGCGCGTCTCGGCGCGATAATGGCCGTGGACCGCGAGGGCGTGCTGCGCGGCGTGGTGACGATCGAGTCGGTGCGCCGTGCGCTACGCGGCACGGCGCCGGCCTGAGCGCAAGCGGCGCCAGCCGCGCGTGCCCGCTTCGGGCTTTCCATAGAATCGCGCCCGCCCGAGATGCCCCAGCACGACGTCCTCGTCATAGGAGCCGGCCTCGCCGGCCAGCGCGCCGCCCTCGCCGCAGCGGAGGCGGGCGCCACCGTGGGCATCATCTCGAAGGTCCACCCGGTGCGGTCGCACTCGAACGCGGCGCAGGGCGGCATCAACGCCGCCCTCGACCCGCAGGACTCGTGGGAGTCGCACGCCTACGACACCGTAAAGGGCTCCGACTACCTCGGGGACCAGGACGCGATCGAGATCATGTGCCGGGAGGCGCCGGAGGAGCTGCTCGAGCTGGAGCACCTGGGGGTGACCTTCCACCGCAACGAGGAGGGCCGGCTCGGCAGGCGCGCGTTCGGGGGCGCGAGCGCCGCGCGCACCTACTACGTGGCCGACATCACCGGGCAGGCGATCCTGCACGTGCTCTACGAGCAGCTGATGAAGCACAGCGAGGTGTCGCGCTACGAGGAGTGGTTCACGACCTCCCTGCTACAGGACGACGACGGCCGGATCGCCGGCGCCATCACCCGCAACATCCGCGACGGCTCGCTGGAGCACTTCGCCGCCAAGGCAGTGATCCTCGCGAGCGGCGGCAACGGCCAGATCTACGACCCCACCACCAACGCGCTGATCTGCACCGGGGACGGGATCGCCATGGCCTACAGGATCGGCGCCCCGCTGATGGACATGGAGATGATCCAGTACCACCCCACCACGCTCGCGGGCCTCGGCCTCCTCATAACCGAGGGCGCGCGCGGCGAGGGCGCGCACCTCTACAACGCTCAGGGCGAGCGCTTCATGGAGAAGTACGCGCCGAACAAGATGGAACTGGCATCGCGCGACGTGGTCTCGCGCGCCGAGCAGACCGAGATCGACGAGGGCCGCGGCTTCCCGGACGGGACGGTGGCGCTCGACGTCACCGTCGTGCCGCGCAAGCGCATCTACGAGGCCCTGCGCGAGATCGTGAACGTGGGCCGCGACTTCGCCGGTGTGGACATCACGCGCGAGCCCATCCACATCAAGCCCGGCAACCACTACGTGATGGGCGGCGTGAAGACCGACATCGACGGCCACACGCCGATCCCGGGGCTGTACGCAGCGGGGGAGGTGGCATGCGTGTCCGTGCACGGGGGCAACCGCCTCGGCGCCAACTCGCTGCTCGACACGCTCGTGTTCGGGCGCCGCTCCGGCGCGCACGCCGCACAGGCCGTCCGGGGCATGCCGGCCCCGGAGCACTCGCGCGCCGCGCTCGCCGACGAGCAGCGCGCGATCGACGCGATCGTCAGGCGCGACGGCGGCGGCCGGCGCGTCTCCGAGATCAAGGCCGAGCTCGGCGCGGTGATGGACAAGCACGTGGCCGTGTTCCGCGACGAGGCCGGCCTCCAGAGCGCGCTCGAGACGGTGCGCCGCCTCCAGGAGGAGGTGGGCCGGGTGGCGATCGACGACAAGGGCAGCGTCTTCAACCAGGACGTGCTCGGCGCCCTCGAGCTGCGGTTCATGCTCGACAACGCGGAGGCGATCGTGGTCTCGGCGATCGAGCGCAAGGAGAGCCGCGGCGCGCAGTACCGCACGGACTTCCCGGAGCGAAACGACGACGACTGGCTCAAGCACATCACCGTCTCGGCGAACGGCGGCGACCCGGAGATCTCCTACTCGGAGGTCACGATGACGCAGTGGGAGCCCCAGGAGAGGACATACTGAGACGTGACCTGCTCGAAGCACATCCTCGAGGCGCGGGGCCGGAAGCCCCGCGGAGGTGATCCGAAGTGCCCGACTACCAGCTGAAGATCCGCCGCTTCGATCCGGAGGCCGGCGAGCCCGCCTACTGGGCGGACTTCAGCGCAGAGCTCCCGCCCGAGCGCTCCGTGCTCGACGCGATCCTGCAGGTGAAGGACCGCGAGGACGCCTCGATCGGGATCCGCTGCTCCTGTCGGGCGGCGATCTGCGGGTCCTGCGGGGTGAGGATCAACGGCCGCTCCGCGCTCGCGTGCAACACGCGCATCGGGGACGCGGCCGAACGGGGACGCGACGGCGTGATCACGATCGAGCCGATGGGCAACATGCCGGTGCTCAAGGACCTGATCACCGACATGGAGGCGGTGCACTGGAAGAAGGTCCGGCGCGTGGTGCCGTGGCTCCTGCCGGCGGAGGATCCACCCGAGGGGCAGGAGTACATCGTCCCCGCCGAGGCGATGCTCGACGTGACCCAGTCGATGGCCTGCATCCACTGCGGGGTGTGCGTGTCGGCGTGCCTGTCGCTGGAGGTCGACCCGGATTTCATCGGGCCCGCCGCGCTCGCCAAGGCCTACCGCTTCGTGGGCGACCCGCGCGACGGCGAGCAGGAGGCCCGCCTCAAGGACCTCGCCGAGGACCCGCACGGCATCTACGACTGCACCCACTGCTTCGCGTGCATCGAGGTCTGCCCGAAGGACGTGGCGCCGATGAACCAGATCATGCGCCTGCGCCGGCGCGCCACGAACGACTTCGCCATCAAGGACTCGAACAACGGCTACGGCCACGAGAAGGCGTTCCTCAACATCATCGAGCGGTGGGGCACGCTCCACGAGGCGCAGCTGCTGCCACGCTCGTTCGGCGACGGCTCGCTCGTGAAGGGCCAGCTGCGCCCGAGCGGGGCCAGGCAGCTCACGGAGAGCCTGCCGACGATCGTGAGCGGCCTGGCGTCGGGGAAGGTGAGCCCGCGCAAGGCGCTGATCCACCCGAAGCTACCCGACCAGAAGCAGGTGCGCAGGATCGTCGAGGAGATCGAGTCGAAGGACGAGCGCCTCGAGCTGAACCTCTACATCGTCGGCGAGATGGCCGGCGAGGACGAGCAGCCCGCGATGGCCGAGGGGGGCCAGGAGTCGTGAGGCTCGCCTACTGGCCCGGCTGCGTGTCGCGCGGCTTCACGCCGGAGCTGCACGGCTCGGTGGAGAAGGTGGCGCCGTTGCTCGACCTCGAGCTCGTGGAGCTCGACCGCGCGAACTGCTGCGGCGCGGGCGTGATCGCCGAGCACAACCAGGAGCTCGTGGACACTCTCAACGCGCGCACGTTCGCGATGGCCCAGAAGGTCGAGGGCGCGGCGGGGATGATGAACATCTGCTCGACCTGCCAGGGGGCGCAGTCGGAGTGCCAGGAGCGCCTCGACGCGTCGGGCGCCTACCGCGCCGAGGTCAACGAGCACCTCGAGCCCGAGGGACTCTCCTATCGCCAGGGCGGCGGCTGGTGGAACAAGAACTTCCTCTGGATCCTGGTGGAGGAGATCGGCCTCGACACGCTGCGCGAGCGCGTGCAGCGCCCGCTCGAGGGCCTGCGGATCGCACCCTTCTACGGCTGCTACATCGTCCGTCCCTCGAAGCGGCTCGGATTCGCCGAGCACCCGGAGCGAGACAACTACCTGGGCATGGTGATCGAGGCGCTCGGGGCCGAGGAGGTCGAGTACGCCGGGGCGCGCAAGTGCTGCGGGTTCCCAGTCATCACGATGAACCGCACCACTTCGCTGCGCCAGGCGGGACGCCACCTCGCCGATGCGATCGACGCCGGCGCCGATTGCCTCGTCACCCCCTGCCCGCTCTGCCACCTGAACCTCGACCTCCAGCAGCCCGCCGCCACCAAGTTCGTGGAGCGCGACCTCGGAATCCCCGTCCTTCACCTCCCGCAGATGGTGGGACTTGCGCTCGGGGTCCCCCCAAAGGAGCTCGGGATGGGCAAGCACGTGGTCTCGACAAAGGACGTGCAGCGCAAGGTCGCGGCGCTGGCGGCGGCCTAGCGTGTTCGCGGCCGCGGCGCCCGGCGCGCTCCGCTAGCCCGCGCCGGGACTGAGCGTCGCTAGGCCGAGGCCGGCTGGTCAGGGCCGCGAGAAGAGGCCCTGCACGCCCACCCCGAACCCTGGGAGCAGGGGCGAGCTGAGCTCGTCGTCGCCGGAGTGCTCGAGCTCGACATCGAAGCGCTCCGCGCCGGGGCGCGAGCGTCGGTAGACGAGCACGGAACGCGCTTGGGTGTCCACGAGCCATAACTCGGGCAGCCCGGCGGCCTCGTAGCGGGCCTTCTTCGTCCCGACCACGTGGCGCCAGGTGCTCGGCGAGCGGATCTCGACGGCCAGGTCGGGCAGCCCAACGAGCCGCCCGGCGATCGGATCGGGCACCCGCTCCTCGCGCAGCCAGCCGATGTCGGGGGCATAGACGTCGTGCTCGCTCACGACGACGTCCACCGGCAGCAGCGCCAAGCCGCGAGCCGTGCCGGCGAGCGTCCAGGCGCGCACCTCCGCGAACAGGTTCCCCTGGACGAGGAAGTGCTCGAGCAGTGGCTCATTCACGACCATCCGCCCGTCGATCAGCTGAGTTCGATCGCCCTCGACCGAGGTGGCGAGGTACTCCTCTGCCGTCATTCGCGTCGCCACCGGTGCGCCCATCGCCCACACGGAGTGTAAGCCCGTCGAGGCTGCCGCTCGCCCCCGCTCAGGCGGCGCGGGCGGCGCCCAGCAGGTCGCGCACGTGCAGCAGCTCGGCCACCTGAACGGCGTTCGTGGCCGCCCCCTTGCGGAGGTTGTCGCCGACGATCCAGAGGTTCAGGCAGCGCTCGTGGGAGGGGTCGGAGCGGATGCGGCCGACCAGCACGTCGTCACGCCCGGCCGCGTCGAGCGAGGTCGGGTAGAGGCCGTTCGCCGGGTCGTCGATCACGGTCAGGCCCGGCGCGGACGAGAGCAGCGCCCTGCACTCCTCTGCGGAGAGCGGCTCGCGCGTCTGGACGTTCGCCGAT
The DNA here is from genome assembly GCA_035645115.1 of Thermoleophilaceae bacterium. Classification (GTDB taxonomy): domain Bacteria; phylum Actinomycetota; class Thermoleophilia; order Solirubrobacterales; family Thermoleophilaceae; genus JACVRW01. Next base: position 11,332 of record DASQNF010000067.1, read on the forward strand.
ACGGCGTGGCCGGTGAACACCGGCACGCGCGCGCAGGTGGCCGACACCCCCACGTCGTCGCGCCCGAGGATCTTGCGAGTCTCGCGCATGCACTTGCGCTCCTCGGTGGTGTAGTCGTCGCCGTCCTTGAAGGTCTCCACCTGGGGCAGCACGTTGAACGCGATCTGGTGCGGGTAGACCGCCGGTTTCGGGAGCTCCCTGGCGCCGACCACCGCCTCGGCCTGGCCCTGGAGCTCGTCGACCGCGCGCTGGCCGGTGCCGGACACCGCCTGGTAGGTCGACATCACCACGCGCTCGATCCCGGCGTGGCGCAGGATCGGCCCGAGCGCCACCACCGTCTGCATCGTGGTGCAGTTCGGGTTCGCGACTATGCCCCGGTGGCCCTCGAGGGCGTCGGGGTTGACCTCGGAGACGACGAGCGGCACGTCCTCGTGCATGCGCCACTGGGAGGAGTTGTCGACCACCACGGCGCCGGCTTGCGCGAAGCGCGGCGCCCACCCGGCGCTCACGGCGGAGCCGGCCGAGAAGAGCGCGATGTCGAAGCCGTGGACCGAGCGCTCGTCGAGCGCCGCGACCGTGAGCTCGCGCCCGCCCCAGTCGAGCGTGCGCCCGGCAGAGCGCTCGGAGGCGAACGGCACGATCTCCTCCGCGGGGAACGAGCGCTCGCGCAGCACCTCCAGCATCGTCGATCCCACGGCGCCGGTGGCGCCCACCACGGCCACGCGCATCGTCACGCCACCTTCGGCCGGTGGACGCCCGCCACGTCCTCGGGAAGCACCGACTCGGCGCCGAGCCCGAACGCCGTGTGCAGCCGCTTGACAGCCGTCTGCACGTGCTCCTCGCGGACCACGCACGAGATCTTGATCGGCGAGGTGGAGATCATCTCGATGTTCACCCCCGCCTCGCCGAGCACCGTGAAAGTCTTGGCCGCCACGCCCGGATGGCTCTTCATTCCCGCCCCGACCACGGACACCTTCCCCATGCGCGGGTCCGACTGGATGGCGCCGAAGCCGAGCTCGGCATCGAGCCCGTCGAGCGCCTCGCGCGCGATGCCTAGGTCCTCGCGCGGCACCGTGAAGGACATGTCGGCGAGGTGGCCATCGGACGCGGACGCGGGCTCGTTCTGGATGATCATGTCGACGTTCACGTTGGCGTCGGCCAGCGCGGTCAGCACGCGGCCAGCGATACCGGGCCGGTCGGGCAGGCCGAGCAGCGTGATGCGCGCCTCCGAGGTGGAATGGGTCACGGCTGTGACGAGCGGTCGCTCCATCGTCTGCTCTTCGTCCTGGACCACGGTACCCGGTCCATCCTCGAAGCTCGACCGGCAGTGGATCGTGACGCCGTGGTTGCGGGCGTACTCGACCGAGCGCAGCTGCAGCACCCCGGCGCCGCTCGCGGACATCTCGAGCATCTCCTCGAAGGTCACAACCGGCAGCTTGCGCGCCTCCGGCACGATCCGCGGGTCCGCGCTGAACACGCCCGCCACGTCGGTGTAGATCTCGCAGACCTCCGCGCCGAGCGCAGCGGCAAGGGCGACCGCCGTGGTGTCGGAGCCGCCGCGGCCGAGCGTGGTCACGTCGAGCGACTCCTGTGAGACGCCCTGGAAGCCGGCCACCAGGACGATCTTGCCCGCGTCGAGCGCGTCGCGGATGCGGTGGGCCTTGATCTCGAGGATGCGCGCCTTCGTGTGGCCGGAGTCAGTGACGATGCCGGCCTGGGAGCCCGTGAGCGAGATCGCCTCGTGGCCGAGGTCGTTGATCACCATCGCCGCCAGGGCGCAGGACACCCGCTCCCCGGTCGAGAGCAGCATGTCCATCTCGCGCGGGTGCGGGCGCTCCGAGACCTCGTAGGCGAGCGACACGAGCTCGTCGGTGTGCTGTCCGCGGGCGGACAGGACCGCGACCACGCCCTTGCCGTCCTCCTTCGCGGACACGATCCTGCCGGCGGCGCGCTTGATGCGCTCGGCGTCGGCCACCGAGGTGCCGCCAAACTTCATCACGACGGAGTCCGAGCCGGGGCCGGGCATGCCGGCGAACGATAGCCAGGGCGGTGGGCGACCAAATCCGGCCCGGGGCGCGGAGCGCGCCCGCGCTGCCCCCTCTGTGAATAGCGTTCGGCAGGTGCCCCCCGACCGGATCCGGCTACGGCGCCTAGCGGCGCTGCTCGCCGTCCTGGCGGTGGCCGCGCTGGGGGCCGGGCTCGTGGTGGCGGCCGGGCGGGAGGACGACGAGGACGGGAGCCCCAGCGTGCCCGAGGCCGGGCGCGCCAGCCCCGAGGAGCAGGTGTCGTTCCTCGCCAGGATCGTCCCACCCCCGGCCGAGCGCGAGCGGGCGCCGGCGGGGCCGGCTGTTCCGCGCAGCGTGACCGATTTGGCGCGGCGGCTGCCGCTCGAGCGCAAGGTCGCCCAGCTGTTCCTGTTCGGCTTCCGCGGAACCGACACGAGCGCGGAGGTCTTCGGGCGCCTGCGGCGCCTGGACCTCGGCGGGATCGTCCTCGCCCGTCCCAACTACCTGGACGCCGGCCAGCTCGGCGCGCTCGCGGGCGAGGCCGCCGCGCTGGCCCGCGCGGCCAGGCACGTTCCGCCATGGGTGCTCGCATCCCAGCAGGGCGGGGCGCTCAACTCGTTTCCCGACCTGCCTCCGGCGCTCGCGCCCGCTGACCTGCGCTCGGCGGAGGAGGCAGGCGCGCAGGCGCTCGACTCAGCCGCGGCGCTGCGCGGGCTCGGCGTGACCGGGGTGCTGGGACCGGTGCTCGACGTGGGCGTCGAGTCGGGCTCGGCGCTCGGGGCGCGGGTGTACTCGGACGATCCCGCCGAGGTGGCGGGCTACGCCGACGCGACGGTCAAGGCCTACAGGAGAAAGCGCGTGTTCAGCGCGGTCAGCCACTTTCCCGGGCTCGGCGCGGCGGACCAGTCGACCGAGGTGGGGCCGGCCACCGTCGGGCTCGGGCTCGCCGAGCTGCGCGAGCGTGACCTCCAGCCCTTCGCGGCCGCGTTCGAGTCCGGCGTGCCCGGCGTGGTGCTGAGCCACGCGCTCTACCCGATGAGCGACTTCACCGTGCCGGGGTCGCTGTCCCGCAGGGTCGCGACGGACCTGCTGCGGGACGAGCTCGGCTTCGAGGGCGTGGCCCTGACCGACGATCTCGCCGACCCCGCGGTCACGAGGCTGTCCACGGTCCCTGACGCGGCGGTGGCGGCCCTGCGCGCCGGCGCGGACATGCTGTTCATCTCCGGTTCGCCGGGCGACCAGCAGGCCGCCTACGTGGCGGTCCTGCGGGCGGTGCGCAGCGGACGCGTCCCGCGCGCGCGGCTCAACCAGGCGATCGGGCGGATCCTGGTGGCAAAGGAGAACTACGGGTTGATCCGCTAGGCGACTCGGCCTCCACGCCTGAGCGGGCTGCAATCAGAGCGCCTGGCGGCCGCGCAGCGCGCGGCCGAGCGTGATCTCGTCCGCGTACTCGAGGTCCGAGCCCACCGGCAGGCCGCTGGCGAGCCGCGTGACCGCCACGCCGGACGAGCGCGCGCGCAGGGCGTCCGCGAGGTAGAGCGCCGTGGCCTCCCCTGTGGTGGTGGCGTTCGTGGCGATCACCACCTCGCGCACGCCGGCGCCGTTCGACACGCGCTGCAGCAGCTCGGCCACGTGCAGGTGCTCCGGATCCACCCCGTCGATCGGCGAGAGAGCACCGCCGAGCACGTGGTAGCGCCCATGGAACTCGCCCGAGCGCTCGATCGGGATCACGTCGCTCGGCTGCTCGACCACGCAGATGGTGGCGCTCTCGCGGCGCTCGTCCTGGCAGATCCGGCAGGTGGCCTCGGTGGCGAGGTTGAAGCAGACCTCGCAGTGCCCGACGGTGGCCTTGACCTCGCGGATCGCGTCGGCCAGGGCGAGCGCCTCCTCCTCGGAGACGCTCAGGATGTGAAAGGCGAGCCGCTGCGCGGTGCGCTGCCCGATCCCGGGCAAGCGGGCGAGCTCCGTGATCAGACGGTTGACGGGCGCTGCGAACAAGGGGCCGTCAAGCGTAGCTTTGGGGTCGGTCATGCCCTCCGCGATAGTCATCGGCGCCGGTGTCTTCGGCGCATCGCTCGCCGACCGCCTTGCGCGCGACGGCTGGGAGGTGCGCCTGGTGGACCGGCTCGAGCCCGCGCACCCGCGGGCGGAGTCGGGCGGCGAGACCAGGCTGATCCGCTGCGCCCACGGCCCGGACGGGTTCTACACGCGCTCGGCCTGGCGTGCGCTGGAGCTCTGGCGGGAGCTCGGCGAGGGCGTGCTCGTGGAGTCGGGGGTGGCGTGGTTCGCGCACCGCGAGGACGGCTGGGAGGCCGACAGCGAGCGGGTGCTGCGCGCCGAGGGCGTCCCGGTGGAGCGGCTCGCGCCCGAGGACGGCGCGCGGCTGTTCGGCGGCCATCGAGGCCAGGGTCGGACCGGTCCAGGGCAGGGGCCGGCGCGCCCGCGCGTGAAGGTCGACGACCTCGCCCACGTTCTCCACGAGCCCGAGGCCGGCGTGCTGCGAGCGGCGGAGGGCGTGCGCGCGCTCGTGCGCCGGGCTCAGGCGGCGGGTGCCTTGCTCCTGCACGGCGAGGCCAGGCCGGAGGGCGGCGCGGTGCGCGTGGGCGCCGAGCGGCTCGAGGCGGACGCGCTGGTCTGGGCCTGCGGCGCCTGGCTCGGGCGGCTCTTCCCCGGGCTCGTGCCGCTGCGGGTGACCTTCCAGCAGCTCGTGCTCCTCGACGTCCCGCCCGGATGGGAGGGCCCGGGCTGGGTGGACTTCGAGGGGGCGTTCTACGGACACGCGCGCGTGGAGCCGTTCGGCTTCAAGGTGGGCCCAGACGAGGACGGCCGCGAGGTCGACCCGGACGAGCGCCCGCTCGAGGCGGAGCCGGACGCGCTCCGGACGGCTCGAGCGTACCTCGCCCACCGCTTCCCCGCGATCGCGGACGCGCCGCTCGCATCCGCGCCAGGCTGCCACTACAGCCTCACTCCGGACGGCCAGTTCCTGTTCGACCGCCACCCCGAGCACCCCGATGTCTGGCTGCTGGGCGGCGGCTCGGGTCACGGCTACAAGCACGGCCCGACGCTCGCCGAGCACGCGGCGGCTGTGCTGGCCGGCCGGGCCCCGCCCGAGCCGCGCTTCGCGCTCGGCGAGCGCACGCCGGCGCGCAGCCTGCGCAC
>DASQNF010000068.1:0-5031 GCA_035645115.1 Thermoleophilaceae bacterium
GACGAGGAGGCCCACGAGCCGATCGAGTACCTGGAGCGCCTGCCGCCCGGTCTCGCCGACGCCTACACGTTCGTGGTCGACCCCATGCTCGCCACCGGTGGCAGCGCCGTGCACGCGCTCGACAGGCTCAAGGGGAAGGGCGCCCGCACGCTGGTGCTCGTCTGCCTGGTTGTGGCGCCCGAGGGCGCGGCCGCGGTGAGCGAGGCCCACCCCGACGTGCCGATCTGGACCGCCGCGATGGACCGCGAGCTGGACGAGAACGCCTACATCCGCCCCGGCCTCGGCGACGCCGGCGACCGCGTGTTCGGCACCACCTAGACGGCGCGGGCCACGAGGCCGACCCGGTCGGCGCCCTCGCCGGGACCGGCGGCGAAGCGCTCGTCCAGAGCCACGCCCGCCACCCACACGATCTCGCCGCCCGACTCCACGACGGGCAGCGTCCGGCGCAGCGCACGCGGGACCTTGCGGTCGGTGAACAGGTCCTGCAGCGAGCGGCTGCCCCCGCCGCCCTCGGGGCGCATGCGGTCGCCCTCGCGCCAGGCACGCACGATCAGCGACGCGGCCACCGCCTCCGCCCTCACGGTCGCGTCGCCCGCCGAGCCGAGCAGCGCCTCCACCTCCCAGCCGCCGAAGCGGGCGCGACCGGGCACGGCGAGCTCCACCGGCTCGGGCGGCGCCGCGTCGGGTGTGCGCGTGAAGCGGAGCGTTCCGTACTCGGCCACCGCACGCAGGCCGCCGCCGAGATCGAGCGCCTTGGTGCCGCGCTCGCCGAGCCCGAGGATCTCCTCGGCCTCGCGCCGGCCGAGCGGTCGCGGGCCGGCCCCGCCAGCGGCCTCCTCGGCGAGCGCCCTCAGCACGAGCCGCGCGAGTGCCGGCGGCATGGCGCGCAGGCCGGCGAGCGACACCGCCGCGCCGCCGCCGAGCCGCGCCAGGGCATCGCGCGCGACCGCGTCGAGCGCCTCGCCCTCCTCGCGGAGCTGGCGCGCCGTCTCCGCGATCGTGCGCTCCACAGCCGGGCCCAGCTCGCGCAGCCCCGCGAGCACGTCGTGACGCACGCGCGCGCGCGCGAAGCGGCGGTCGGCGTTCGAGGGGTCCTCGCGCCACCCGAGCCCACGCGCGCGCAGGTAGTCGCGCACCTCGTCGCGCGTCACGGCGAGCAGCGGGCGCACGAGCCGCCCGCGACGCGGCGCCATGCCGTGGAGCGCGCGCGAGCCGGGTGAGACCGCCAGCCGGTAGAGCACGGTCTCGGCCTGGTCGCTGGCGGTGTGGGCGGCGGCGTAGTCGCCCTCCGCAAGCTGCTCCGCCAGGGCATAGCGGCGCTCGCGGGCGCGCTCCTGGAGGTTGCCGGTCCGAGGCAGCTCCACGCGCTCCACGGTGAAGGCGGCGCCCAGGCTCTCGCACAGCTCGCGCACCCAGGCCTCGTCCGCGTCCGCCCCATCGCGCAGCCCGTAGTTCACGTGCAGTGCGGCCACCCGCGCACCCAGCCGCAGGGCCACGTCGAGCAGGCAGACCGAGTCGCCGCCCCCGGACACCAGCACGAGCAACGGCTTCGCGGGCGACACCAGCCCGCTGGCGCGGGCCGCCTCGAGCGGGATCTCGCTCACTCGACCCGGCGCGCGGTCGCCCGGCAGAGCCGGCGCGGCTTATCGCAGCCCTTCAGCTTCACCTGCGCCTGGTCCATGGTGCTGATTGTGCAGAACGTGGCGCCCGCCGACGTAGCAACGGCGGAGTGGAAGGGTTCACTCCGCCGCTGCGTGCGGGCGATACGGCCCGCATCGTAGGCCGGTGGCAACGAGCGCCATGCCGGTCTCTACAACGAGCGCCATCTTCCCGCGTGCGGGCGCGCTAGTCAACCCGGCCGCCCTCTCCGGCGGGCGGCGCGCGCTTTCCCCGGCCGTGCGCAAGCCGGCGGCGCGCGCTTCGCGCCGTGCGCAAACCGCCGGCTTGGCCGGGGGCGCGCGGTTTCCGAATACACTCGCCCGCGTCCGGGCCACGGGAGAGGTGGAGAGAGGCTTGAACTACTTCGTCACCGGCGCCACCGGCTTCATCGGCAGGCACCTGGTCGGGGAGCTGCTGAAGCGCGACGGCACGATCCACGTGCTCGTTCGCGAGGGCTCGCGCGGCAAGCTCGACGCGCTCGTCCAGCGGCTCGGAGCGGACGCGGGCCGGATCGTGCCGGTGCTGGGCGACCTCTCGAGGCCCGGGCTCGGCGTGGAGGGCCTCTCGGCGCCGATCGACCACTTCTTCCATCTCGCCGCCGTCTACGACATCACCGCCGACGCGGAGGCGATGGAGCGGGCCAACGTCGAGGGCACGAGCCACGTGATCGAGCTCGCCAACTCGCTCGAGCTCGGCCGCTTCCACCTGACCAGCTCGATCGCCGTCGCGGGTGAGTACGAGGGCGTCTACCAGGAGGACATGTTCGACGAGGGCCAGCGCCTGCCGCACGCCTACCACCGCAGCAAGTACGAGTCCGAGCGGCTCGTGCGCGAGCAGGTCCGAGCCCAGACGATCGTCTTCCGGCCGGGAATCGTCGTCGGCCACTCCGAGACCGGCGCGATGGACAAGATCGACGGTCCCTACTACTTCTTCAAGCTGATCCAGCGCCTGCGTCACGCGCTGCCCGAGTGGGCGCCCCTTGCCGGACCGCAGGGTGGCGAGACGAACCTGGTGCCGGTGGATTTCGTGGCGAGGGCGATCGACCACATCGCCCACCTGCCGGACAGCGACCTGCCCGGTGACACCTTCCACCTCGTCAACCCGGAGCCGATGAAGGTCGGCGAGGCGATGAACGAGTTCGCCAAGGCGGCGCACGCGCCGCAGTTCGTGATGCGGATCGACCAGAACATGACGAACGTCGTGCCCGCGCCCGTGCGTGCCGGCGTGATGGCGCTGCCCACCGTCAAGCGCATCCGCGACCAGCTCTACCACGACCTCGGCATCCCGCCGGCGGCGATGGAGAACCGCGATTTCCGCTGCAAGTTCGACGCGCGCGACGCGCAGCGCGCGCTGAGCGGCACCGGCATCGCCGTGCCGCCGCTGTCCACCTACGCGCCGCGCCTGTGGGACTACTGGGAGCGCAACCTCGACCCTGACCTGTTCCGGGAGCGATCGCTCTCCGGCTCGGTCAAGGGCAAGCGGATCCTGATCACGGGCGCCTCCAGCGGCATCGGCCTCGAGGCCGCCATCAAGGTGGGCGAGGCGGGCGGCGAGGTGCTGCTCGTCTCGCGCACGCGCGAGAAGCTCGAGGAGGTGGCGCGCCAGGTCGAGGAGGCGGGCGGCACGGCGCACGTGCACCCCGCCGACCTCTCCGACCTCGAGGACATCGGGCGCCTCTGCGCCGAGGTGCTCGAGGCGCACGGGGGCGTGGACGTCTTGGTGAACAACGCCGGCCGCTCGATCCGGCGCTCGGTCGCGCGCTCCTACGACCGCTTCCACGACTTCGAGCGCACGATGCAGCTCAACTACTTCGGCGCGCTCAAGCTGATCCTGGCCTTCCTCCCCGGGATGCGCGAGCGCAAGTCCGGCCACATCATCAACGTGAGCTCGATCGGCGTGCAGACGAACACCCCGCGCTTCTCCGCGTACGTGGCGTCGAAGTCTGCGCTCGACGCGTTCTCCCGCTGCGTCGCGCCCGAGTGCGTGGCCGACAACGTCAAGTTCACCACGATCTACATGCCGCTCGTGCGGACTCCGATGATCGCCCCAACCGACATCTACAAGGCGTTTCCCACCCTCACGCCCGACGAGGCGGCGCAGATCCTCTGCAACGCGATGATCGACAAGCCGAAGCGCGTGGCCTCGCGGCTCGGGACGTTCGGCGAGGTGCTCTACTCGGTCTCGCCGAAGACCGTGGACATCGTGCTGATCACCGCCTACAACCTGTTCCCGGACTCGATCGCGGCGAAGAAGGGTCGCAAGGGGGACGACGGCGCGGAGGCGAAGCCGGCCCCCGCGGACGAGAGGCAGGGCAGCGACGAGATGTCCACCGAGGCCGTGGCCATGGCCTACCTGCTGCGCGGCGTGCATTTCTGAGCGCCGGGGCGCTCAGGCCGGGCCAGGTCCCTGCCGGCCCGCCCTATGTGGGCCGCTGCGCAGGCGTGCGCTTGGCCGGCGTGCGCTTCGGCGGCGCGGGCTTCCCCTGCCCTCGCGGCGCCGAAAGTCGCTCCTCGATCGCGGCGAGCCGCCGGCCGATCTCGCGCAGCTCGGACCGCAGCTCGCGAACGTCCTCGTAGGTCGCGGGCCGGCGGCCCTCGATCGCCTCGGTCACCGAGCGGCGGCTGCGCGCGAGCCGCGACTCGGCGTCCTTGCGCATGCCCTCCACCGAGCCCACGAGGTCATCGAGCGCGCCGCGTGCCGCCTCCCGGCTGCGCCCGGCCGAGCCGAGCGTGGCCTCGACCGTGCGCTCCACGGCCTCGCGCAGCGCGTCCGGCAGCTCGCTCGGGTTGCTGGGGCGCCTTGCCACGGCCCGCAGTGTCCCACAGCGCGGAGGGCGTCCGCCTATCGTCCCCTCCCTGCTCCGGTCAGCATCCACTCCCAACCACCTGCGCCCCGCCTGCGAGCTCGCCGAGCGCGTGCTGCTCCCCGGCGATCCCCAGCGCGCGCTGGCCGTGGCCCAGCTGCTGCTCGACCGGCCGAAGATGTTCAACCACGCACGTGGACTGTGGGGGTATACGGGCGTCGCCTCCGACGGCGAGCCGCTCACCGTCCAGTCCACGGGCATGGGCGGCCCCAGCGCCGCGATCGTCTGCGAGGAGCTGGTCGCGCTCGGCGCGCGCCGGCTCGTGCGCATCGGGACGTGCGCAGGGCTCTCGCCGGACCTCGAGCTCGGCGCCCTGCTCGCCGCGCAGCGCGTGCTGCCGCGCGACGGCGCCAGCGCGGCGCTCGGCGCGGACGGCGCCGTGGCGCCCGACGGCTTGCTGACGGGCCGGCTGGTGGAGGCGGGGGCGCGCCCGGCAACGGTCCTCAGCAGCGACCTCTTCTACGACGCGCGCCGCTGGGAGGGGGAGGTGAGGGACGCCGGCGGGTGGG
>DASQNF010000069.1:0-6331 GCA_035645115.1 Thermoleophilaceae bacterium
GGGCCAGCTCGACTTCAGCTTCAGCGGCCTCAAGACCGCCCTGCTTTACCGGCTGCGCGACGACCCCGGAGCGTCGCGGGCGGACCTGGCCGCGTCCTACCAGCGCGCGATCGTCGACGCGCTCGTCAGCCGCACGCGCATTGCGCTCGAGCGCGAGGGCCTCGCGCGCCTGGCTATCGGCGGTGGCGTGGCAGCCAACTCCGAGCTGCGCGCCGCGGTGGCCGAGCTGGACGCGTGCGTGTACGTCCCGCCGGTGGACCTCTGCACGGACAACGCCGCCATGATCGCAGGGGCGGCCCGGTTTCTCGATCCGCTTCCCTACCCCGAGTACCTCACGCTGGACGCGGCGGCGCGGCTGGCGTAGACGGCGCCAGCCCCGCCGAACAGCGAGAGTAAGTTGTCATCGCATATCGACGACAACCTCGGTCTCGTTGCCACGGGCCACGGTCAGGCGGCCGAGCTCCCCGGGCGCCACGCTCCGTGACGTGGGCGCAGGCTCAGGCACCGATCCGCGACTCCTCGAGGTCGAGCTCCCGCTCGACCTTGCGGCGCACCTCGTCGCTGATCTCGTGTGCGTTGCGCAGGGCGATCAGCTCCTCGCGCTGCGCGTCGAAGAGCTCGTACATGAGGCGCCGGTAGGCCGCGGTGCGCTCCTCGTAGCCCTGTCCGTCCCCGCCCGCGGCCGCGCTGTGGCGCCGCAGCCGGTAGTCGAACAGCGAGCGCGTGCGCTCGAGCGTCTCGGGACGCACCCAGTCCTCCCCGCCCACCTCCTCGAGGCGCGCCAGCGCCGCCTCGGCCAGCCGCACGCGGGCGGCTGTCTCCTCGCGCGCCCCCTCGCCATCGTCGCGGATGCCGAGCCGGTCGATCAGCGGCGAGAGCGTCAGGCCCTGGCCCACCAACGTCACGAGGATCACGACGAAGGCGAGGAAGATGATCAGGTCGCGCTCGGGGAAGGGGCTGCCGGAGTCGGTCTCCAACGGGAGGGCGAGCGCCGCCGCCAGCGACACCGAGCCGCGCATCCCCGCCCAGCCGATCACCAGACGCTCCCGCCAACCCGCGCGCTGAGCCCGGACCGACTCGCGCCGGTCGACCGCTCGCAGCACGTAGGGCACCGTGAACTGCCAGACCATGCGCACGCCGACCACCGCCAAGGCCACGATCGCGCCCCACAGCGCAAGCTGGCCGCCGGACTCCCCGGAGAGGTCGCCCAGGATGCCGGGAAGCTGGAGCCCCACGAGGAGGAACAGCACCGCGTTCAGCAGGAAGGTCAGGATCTCCCACACGGACACACCCTGCAGGCGCATGACGGGGGTGGTGAGCTGCGGCGTGTGCCAGCCCATGTACACGCCGACCGTGACCGCCGCGATCACCCCGGAGAGCCCGAGCTCCTCCGCCGGCAGGTAGGCGACGTAGCCGCTGATCAGCGAGATGGTGATCTCCGTGGGCGGGTCGTCGATGCGGCTTCGCACCTGCCTGATCACCCAGCCCGCGGCCAGCCCGATCAGCAGGCCGCCGATCCCGCTCAGCACGAAGCGGAGGCTGGCGTCGCCGAGCGAGAACGAGCCGGTGACCACGGCCGCGACCGCGAAGCGGTAGAGCACGAGCGCCGTCCAGTCGTTCGTGAGGTTCTCGCCCTCGATGATCGTGATCAGGCGCCGCGGCGCGTTCGTGCGGCGAAGGATCTCGGCGGGCGCCACGGCGTCGGTGGGGGAGACGATCGCCCCGAGCACGAACGACTCCGCCCAGCCCAGCCCGATCACGAGGTGCCCCACGAGCGCGACGGCGCCCATCGTCGCGAACACCACGCCGATCGACAGCAGCGCTATCGGTCGCGCGTTGCGGCGCAGGTCGCGCAGGGAGGTGAAGAACGCGGCGCCGTAGAGGAGCGGCGGCAGGAAGATCAGCAGCACCAGCTCGGGGTCGAGCTGCACGTCGGGTACGCCCGGGAGAAGCCCGATCGCCAGCCCGCCCGTGACGAGCGTGATCGGATAGGGGACGCCGATCACCTGCGCCAGCACCGCCAGTGCCGCGGTGCCCAGCAGCAGGCCGAAGATGACCAGCTCCACGTGCTCCACGGCGCAAGGGTGGCACGCGGCTAGGGTGCCGGGAATCGCGACGATAACCCTCTACGGCAAGCCGGGCTGCCACCTGTGCGAGGAGGCGCGCGCGGTCGTCGAGCAGGCCCGCATCGAGCAGCCGTTCAAGCTCGTGGAGGTGGACGTGTCGCTCGACCCGCGCCTCCACGCCCTTTACGGCGAGCGCATCCCGGTGCTCGAGCTCGACGGCCACGAGCTGTTCGAGTACGTGGTCGACCCCTACGTGCTCAGGGAGCGGCTCGGTAGAGTGGACGCGTGAGCATCCACGAGCCCATGACGGGTGCGGCCGGGCTCGAGGACGGTGGAGGCGAGCGGCTCTCGCTTGGCGTCGCCGCCCGGCTGTCGCGCTACCTGCAGGTGCTCACCCAGGCCAAGAAGATGGGCCGCGAGACGATCTCCTCCCAGGAGCTTGCGGACTACACGCACGTCAACTCGACGCAGATCCGGCGCGACCTGTCCGGCTTCGGCAAGTTCGGCAAGCGCGGGGTGGGCTACAACGTCGACTCGCTCGTCTCGCAGATCCGCAAGATCCTGCGGAGCACCGGCAAGCACAACATCGCGCTGTTCGGCGCGGGCAACCTCGGCCAGGCGATCGCCGGGTCGGACATCTTCGCCGACCACGGCTTCCGGGTCGTGGCGCTCTTCGACAAGGATCCCGCCAAGGTCGGCCAGCGCGTGAACGAGACCCTCACCGTGCGCGCGTACGAGGACCTCGAGAAGGTGATCCGCGAGGAGGACGTGGTGGTCGGCGTGCTCGCGGTGCCCACCGGCGCGGCCCAGGAGGTGGCCGACGACCTCGTCACCGCCGGAGTGAAGATCATCTTCAACTACTCGGAAGCCCTGCTGCAGGTGCCGCCGGAGGTGACCGTGCACACCTCGAGCCCTGCCGTCGACCTGCTCTACGCGCTCTACTTCTACCTCACGTAGAAACCCGCGATGCTCGACATGCCGAGGGTCAGGGAGGTCTTCGAGGCCTCGACGGACTTCACCGTGGGGATCGAAGAGGAGTTCGCGATCCTCGACCCCGAGACGCGAGCGCTCGACCACCGCTTCGAGGATCTGCGCGACGCTGCGAGCGCCGACCCGGTGCTGGCCGAAGCGGTGGCGGGCGAGCTGATCCGCTCGGAGATCGAGATCCGCTCGGGCCGCGGCGAGAGCTTCGCCGAAGCCCTGGCGCGCCAGCGCGAGGTGCGTAGCCGCCTCTTCGCGCTGGCCGCCGCTCGCGGCGCTCTGCTCGGCGCCACCGGCACGCACCCGTGGAGCCCCTGGCAGGACCAGTTGATCATCGACACCGACCACTACCGCCGCGTGGAGAGCGCGCTGCAGTACGTGGCCTGGCGCAACAACACCTTCAGCGTGCACGTGCACGTGGGGGTACAGGGGGCCGACCGCGCGCTCCGGGTGTGCGACCGCCTGCGGGCGCTGATGCCGGAGCTGCTCGCGATCTCGGCGAACTCGCCCTTCCTCGACGGGCGCAACTCCGGCCTGCACTCCGCGCGCTCGCAGATCTTCACGAAGAGCTTTCCGCGCTGCGGGATCCCCGACGCCTTCGGCGGCTGGCGAGCCTACGCGGACTACGTCGAGTTCCTCGTGCGCACGCGCTCGATCGTCGAGTTCACGCAGGTCTGGTGGAGCGTGCGCCCGCACCACACCTACGGCACCGTCGAGATGCGCATATGCGACGCCCAGACGAGCGCCGATGACTCGAGCGCGCTGGCGGGGCTGATCACGGCATGCGTGGCTCAGGCCGCGCTCGACCACGATGACGGGGTGCCGTTCGAGGACCCGCCCGGCCGCCTCCTCGAGGAGAACTTCTGGCGCGCCATACGCCACGGCCTCGACGGCAAGCTGATCGACTTCGAGCGCGCGGAGGAGTACCCCGCGACGGCCGCGCGGGAACGCCTGCTCGCGTGGACGGCGCCGGCGCGCAGCGTGCTCGGCATCGATCCGGCGCTGCCCGAGGAGAACGGGGCGCAGCGCCAGCGGCGAGCGCTCGCGGGCGGAGCTTCGATCGAGGAGGTATACGCCGCGGAGCTGGCGTTGACGGAACGGACCTATGCGACCTATGCGAAGGAGGAGGCGATCAGGTGAGTGCGCAGGAGCCCCGAGAGCCGAGTGAGGCTGAGCTGCTCGAGGCGCTACGCCGCGTCAGGACCGAGGACGTGTTGCTGCAGACCGCGGCCTCGCTCGTGAACCTCGCCGGCCAGAAGCTGGCGGTGAAGGAGGCTCGCGACCCGGCCGAGGCGAAGAAGGCGATCGACGCCGCCCGGGCGATCCTCCCGCTCTGCCCGGAGGAGGAGACCACGCCGATCAAGGACGCGCTCTCGCAGGTGCAGTTGCTCTTCGTCAAGGAGACCGACGAGCGCGCGAAGGCGCGCTCGAAGATCTGGACGCCGGGCTCGTGATCGGCATATTTGGCGGGTCCGGCTTCTACCGCTTCCTCGACGACGTCGTCGAGGAGCTCCCGGTGCCCACGCCTTACGGCCCGCCCTCGGCGCCCGTGCGGGTTGGGCGGATCGAGGGCGTGGAGGTGGCCTTCATGCCCCGCCACGGGGACGAGCACACGCTGCCGCCGCACCGCATCAACTACCGCGCGAACGTCTGGGCGATGAAGGAGGTGGGCGCTCGCCGGCTGATCGGCCCGTGCGCCTGCGGGTCCTTGCGGCCCGAGCTCGAGCCCGGAACCTTCGTGATCTGCGACCAGTTCGTGGACCACACCCACGCCCGCGAGAGCACCTTCTATGACGGCCCGCAGACGACCCACGTCTCGGCCGCCGACCCGTACTGCACCCAGCTGAGCGCGGTGCTCGCCGAGAGCGCGCGCGAGCTCGATATCCCCGTGGTGGAGGGCGGCACCGTGGTGGTGATCCAGGGGCCGCGCTTCGCCACCCGGGCCGAGTCGCGCATGTTCTCGGCCTCCGGCTTCCACGTGATCAACATGACCCAGTACCCCGAGTGCTGGCTTGCTCGCGAGCTCGAGCTCTGCTACGCGAACGTGTCTCTCGTGACCGACTACGACGTGGGCCTCGCGGGCATGCCCCACGTGCCGCCGGTGTCCGCTGAGCGCGCCTTCGAGGTCTTCAACCAGAACCTCGACCGGCTGCGGGCGCTGCTCTTCCACGCGGTCACGAATGTGGGGCCGCAGCCGGATGACGCCTGCTCCTCCGCGCTCGCCAGCGCGATCGTGCCCCGCTGACGTGGCGCGTCCGGCCGGCGTCGCGATCCGCCGGCCGCGCCGCCTCGAATCGCCCACTCGATAGACTGCCCGCCGCTCTGCTGCGGACGGGGCCCACTTGGCGTGCGTCCTCGCGCACGATCCGCCCGCCGGCTGAACCACACGGAGGACAACCCCCTTGGATTTCCTGACTGACTGGGGCGTGATCATCGCGCTCGCCTGCGCCGGCGCTGCCGTGGTCTACGGCGTCGTCACCTCGCGTTGGCTGCTCGCGCTGTCGCCCGGCAACCCCGAGATGCAGGCCATCTCCCTGGCGGTGCAGGAGGGCGCCGGCGCCTACCTCAAGCGCCAGTACACGATCATCGCGGCCGTAGCCGCGGTGCTGGCGGTGATCCTGGCGGTGGCGCTCGAGGCCACCGACAGCGAGGGCATCCTGATCGCCATCGGCTTCCTCATCGGAGGGACCTTCTCGGGCGCTGCGGGCTTCATCGGAATGAACGTGTCCGTACGCGCCAATACCCGCGTGGCCGAGTCGGCGCGCTCGGGCGTGTCGAGGGCCCTCGACGTGGCCTTCAAGGGTGGCGCGGTCACCGGGATGCTCGTCGCCGGGCTCGCGCTCCTGGGAGTGGCGGGCTACTACGGCGTCCTGATCCTCGCCGGAACCGAGGAGCGCGACGCGATCGATGCGCTGGTGGGGCTCGGGTTCGGCGGCTCGTTGATCTCGGTCTTCGCCCGGCTCGGCGGCGGCATCTTCACCAAGGCCGCCGACGTGGGCGCCGATCTCGTGGGCAAGATCGAGGCCGGCATCCCGGAGGACGATCCGCGCAACCCCGCGGTGATCGCGGACAACGTGGGCGACAATGTGGGCGACTGCGCCGGCATGGCGGCCGACCTGTTCGAGACCTACGCGGTGACGCTGATCGCCACCATGGTGCTGGGCGCGCTGCTGCTCGCGGGCTCCGGCACGGCCGCGGTGGTGTACCCGCTCGCGCTCGGCGCTGTGTCCATCATCGCCTCGATCATCGGCTGCTTCTTCGTCAAGGCGTCGCCGAACATGCGC
>DASQNF010000070.1:0-15860 GCA_035645115.1 Thermoleophilaceae bacterium
GAACGCGGTCAAGGGCTCCTGACGAATACCGGCCGCAGGTCTTGACCGGGGGCTTGCGGCCCTCGCATTTCGGTGACCGGCTGGCGGCGCTCGTGGAGGAGCGCCGCAGCCGCGTCGTGCTCGGCCTCGATCCCGACCCCGCCCGGCTGTGGCCGGAAGCGCTCGAGCGGATCGGCGCGCCGGCCGGCGGCGGCCAGGAACGCAACTCCCCCCTGGCCCGCATCCGCACCGCGGAAGCCGTCAGGGAGCACTGCCGGGCGGCGATCGTGGCCGCCGGGCCGGCATGCGTGGCGGTCAAGACGCAGCTGGCCTGCTTCGAGCGGCTGGGTGCGCCCGGCTGGGAGGCGCTCGAGCAGGTGGCCGCGATCGCGCGCGACCACGGCCTGCTCGTGCTCGCGGACGGGAAGCGCGGCGACGTCCCGGTGAGCGCGCGCGCCTACGCGCAGGCGCTGGTGGGGCGGACGCCCGGACCGTTCGGCCCGGTCGAGGGCCTCGGCGCCGACGCCTTCACCGCGAATCCGCTGCTCGGCCGCGACGCGCTCGAGCCGTTCGCGCAGGCAGCCGCGGAGAGCGGCGCGGGCTGCTTTCTGCTCGTCCGCACCTCGAACCTCGGCGCGGCGGAGCTGCAGGACACGGGTGAGCCCCCGCTCCACGAGCGCGTCGCACGCCTGGCCGACGAGCTCGGCGCGAGCCGGGTCGGGGAATGCGGACTCTCGTGCGTCGGCGCGGTGGTGGGCGCCACTTGCCCGGACCATCTCGGGCGGCTGCGCGAGCTGATGCCGCGGGCGATCTTCCTGCTCCCGGGGGTGGGCGCCCAGGGCGGACGGGTCGAGGACCTCGCGGCAGCGTTCAGGTCCCATCCGGCCGCGGGGCTCGTGACGGCGTCGCGCTCGATCGTAGACGCGCACGTGGAGCGGGGCGGCGAGCCCGCGGCCGCGGCCGAGGCCGCCGCAGAGGAACTGCGCAGCGCGGCGTGGAGCCTGTAGGCCCCGCAGCTCCCCCGCACGGGCCCGCCAGCCGATCCCAAACGGCCGCTCACCGGCCCCCGCTCCCTATGCTCCGCGGCGCCGCGCCTGGAGAACCGGATGCCAGAACACAGACGCCGAAGCCCCGCCCGCCTGCTGGCCCCCCTGGCCATCCTGGCGGTGGCGGCGGCGATCGCGGCGGTGCTGCTCAACTCGAGCGTGGTCGGCGACGAGATCCAGGAGCCGACGACAGGCGCCCGCGATCGCCCGGCGCCCACCCCGACCGAGACCACGGCGCGCCGCCGGCCGCGCCGCGCCTTCTACACGGTGAAGCTGAACGACACGCTCGAGGCGATCGCCGCGAAGACAGGGGTCTCTGTGGGCCGGCTGCAGGCGCTCAACCCCCAGGTCGACCCCCAGGCCCTCGTGGCGGGCCAGCGGCTCAAGCTGCGCGAGTGAGGTCGTGGGGGCGAATCCCGCTCGCGCTGGCCGCGTTCCTGGCCGGCGCGCCGGCGGCGGCGCCCCCCGCGGCAGCCCAGAGGCCCTCGGAGCGCCCACCCGACGTCAGCGCGGCCGACGCGGCGATCGTCGTCGACGGGCGCGACGGCGAGACGATGTTCGCCAAGCGTGCCGAGCGGCGGCATTCGATCGCCAGCGCCACCAAGCTGATGACGGCCCTGCTGGCGCTGGAGCGCGCCCGCCCGCAGGAGGTGTTCACCGCGCCCGCCTACGACGCGCTTCCGGTGGAGTCGAAGATCGACCTCGCGGCCGGGGAGCGGATGCGCGTGCAGGACCTGCTCGAGGCGCTCCTGCTCGAGTCGGCGAACGACGCCGCGGTGGCGCTGGCCCACGGCGTCTCCGGCTCGCGCGAGGCCTTCGTCGCGGACATGAACGCGCGGGCCGCGGAGCTCGGCCTGGAGGACACGAGCTACGCCAACCCGATCGGGCTCGACCACCCGCAGAACTACTCGACCGCGGCGGACCTCGCCGCGCTGACGGTCGAGCTGATGCGGCGCCCGCGCTTCGCTCGCATCGTCGACATGCCGGCCGCCGAGCTCGAGTCCGGCGCCCGCCCGCGAGTGGTCGACAACCGCAACGGCCTCATCGCCGAGCACCCCTGGGTGAGTGGCGTGAAGACGGGTTACACGCTCGACGCCGGCTACGTGCTGGTGGGCGCGGCCACCGGCAAAGGGGGGGCAAAGGTCGTGAGCGTGGTGCTCGGCGAGCCGAGCGAGCCGGCGCGCGACGAGGACACCCTCGAGCTGCTGCGCTGGGGCCTCTCGCGCTTTCAACGGGTGCGGGTGCTCGACCCGCGGCGCCGGCTCGCGACCGCCTCGATCGAGTATCGCGACGACGAGCGCGCGCGGTTGGTGCCGGGGCGGGCGGTCACGATCACCCTCCGCGACGGCGAGCGGGTCCGCCGCAGGGTCCGGGCCCCCGACGAGCTGGAGGGGCCGCTCGCGGCGGGCGCCCGGGTGGGCGGCGTGACGGTGCTCGTGGACGGTCGCGCGGTTCGCCGCGTCCCGCTCGTCACGGCGGCGGCCGTCCCGGAGGCGGGGCCGCTTAGAGTGCTCACTTCGGTGCTTGGCCTTCCCCTGACCCTGCTGGCGCTGCTCGCCATCCTGCTGGCGGCCCTGATGCTCGCGGTGCGGCTGCCCCGCCGGATTCGGATTGTCCGATGATCATCACGGTCACGCTCAACGCCGCCATCGACAAGACGCTCGCCGTGCCGAACTTCCGGCTCGGCCGGCGCCACCGCGCCGTCGAGCAGACGGCGATGGCTGGCGGCAAGGGCGTGAACGTGGCCCGCGCGCTGCGCGCGCTCGGACAGCCGGTGATCGCCACCGGGGTGGCAGGAGGGCCCACCGGCACCCGCATCGTGGAGCACCTGACCGAGGAGGGAATCCTCAACGACTTCGTTCGCATCCGCGAGGAGTCGCGCACCTCCACGGCCGTGGTCGACCCCACCAACGGCGAGCAGACCGAGATCAACGAGCACGGACCGCACGTCTCGGAGGGTGAGCTCGAGCTGTTCGTCGACAAGCTCCTCTACCTCGCCAAGGGCGCCGCGGTGTGCGTGTTCTCCGGCAGCCTGCCGCGCGGCCTCGACAGCGGCCTCTACGGGCGCCTGATCGAGGAGATGAAGCGCCTCGGCGTGACCACCGTGGTCGACTCCGAGGGCGAGCCGATGCTGCTCGCCACGCGCAAGGGCCCGGACGTGGTGAGCCCGAACGAGCTCGAGGCCGAGGGGCTCGTGGGCCACGAGTTCTCGGACGAGCAGGACCGGCGCACGGCCGTCCGGGAGATGGTCGAGCTCGGCGCCCGCGAGGCGATCATGACGATGCCGGACGGCTGCCTCGCGATGATCGCCGACGGCGGCGAGCGGCGGCTCTTCCGCGCCACGCTCGAGGCGCTCGAGCCGGTGTCGGCCGTCGGGTCGGGGGACGCGTTCCTGGCGGGCCTCGTGGCTGCCCGCTACGCCGAGTGCGACGGGGAGGAATGCCTGCGCTTCGCCGTGGCCTGTGGAGCCGAGTCGACCCAGCACTTCGGGGCGGGCCAGGTCGAGCCGCGGGAGGTGGACCGACTGGCCCAGGAGGTGCGGGTGGAGGAGCTCGAGACCCCTGCGGTCCAGGTCGGTTGAGCCCTGCTACGGTCAGCTCACCGTCCGCCGGCGAACCTAGGATCAGTCCATGGAAGTTGAGATCGGGCGCGGCAAGAAGGGCCGCCGCGCATATGGCTTCGATGACATCGCGATCGTGCCGAGCCGGCGCACGCGCGACCCGGACGACATCGACATCAGCTGGACGCTCGGCCCGTACCGCTTCGAGCTGCCGCTGATGGCCGCGGCGATGGACGGCGTCGTCTCACCCGAGACCGCGGCGATCGTCGGGCAGCTCGGCGGGCTCGGGGTGCTCAACCTCGAGGGGATCTGGACCCGCTACGAGGACCCCGCGGCGGAGCTCGAGCGGATCGCAGGCCAGCCCAACGAGGTCGCCACCGCCCGGATGCAGCGCATCTACGCGGAGCCCGTCAAGGCCGAGCTGATCGGCGAGCGGATCCGCCAGGTCAAGGAGCAGGGCGTGGTGGCGGCGGCCTCGCTCACCCCGCAGAGGGTGCGCGGCTACTACGAGACCGCGATCGAGGCCGGGCTCGACATCCTCGTGATCCAGGGCACCGTGATCTCCGCCGAGCACGTGTCCACGCGCACGGAGCCGCTCAACCTCAAGGAGTTCATCCGCGAGGTGCCGGTCCCCGTGGTGGTGGGGGGCTGCGCTTCCTATGCCACCGGCCTGCACCTGATGCGCACCGGCGCGGTCGGCGTGCTCGTGGGGGTCGGTCCGGGCGCCGCCTGCACCACTCGCGGCGTGCTCGGCATCGGAGTGCCGCAGGCCACCGCGATCGCCGACGTGGCCGCGGCTCGCTCGCAGCACATGCTCGAGACCGGCGAGTACGTGAAGGTGATCGCCGACGGCGGAATGCGCAACGGCGGCGACGTCTCCAAGGCGATCGCCTGCGGAGCGGACGCCGTGATGATCGGCTCGCCGCTCGCTCGCGCCTATGAGGCCCCGGGGCGCGGCTACCACTGGGGCATGGCCACCTTCCATCCCACGCTGCCCCGCGGCGCGCGCGTCAAGACCGCGCAGAACGGCTCGATCGAGCAGATCCTGCTCGGCCCCGCCCACGAGAACGACGGCACCTTCAACCTGATGGGCAGCCTGCGCACCTCGATGGCCACCTGCGGCTACGAGGACATTCCCGCGTTCCACAAGGCCGAGGTGATGGTGGCGCCGGCGCTCCAGTCCGAGGGCAAGCAGCTCCAGCATGCGCAGGAGGTGGGGATGGGCGCAACCGCTGCGGCCGTGCCGCATCCCGCCGCCAACGGAGCGGCGGCGGCGGATCCGGCTCTCGTCGAGTCGTGAGCGCCCAGGCCGCTACCGGACTCCTCAACGACGCCGCTGCCACGCCCGCTACCGACACGGTCGTAGTCCTCGACTTCGGCGGCCAGTACTCGCAGCTGATCGCGCGCCGCGTGCGCGAGTGCGGCGTGTTCGCCGAGCTGCTTCCGCACCACCTGCCGCTCGACGAGATCGCCCGCCGGCGGCCGAAGGCGCTGATCCTCTCCGGCGGCCCCGCGTCGGTGTACGCCCAGGGGGCCCCGAAGCTGCGCCGCGAGCTGCTCGAGCTCGATGTGCCCGTGCTCGGCATCTGCTACGGCATGCAGGCGATGGTCCGCGAGCTCGGCGGGCGCGTGGAGGGCGCCGAGGTGGGGGAGTTCGGCCGCTCGCTCCTGAGCGTCCACGAGCACGGCCGGCTCCTGGCAGGCACGCCCGCCGAGCAGACCTGCTGGATGAGCCACCGCGACACGGTGTTCGAGCCGCCCCCGGGGATCGTCGCGCTGGCCTCCTCGAGCGAGTCGCCGGTGGCGGCGTTCGAGAGCGCCGAACGCGGCCTCTACGGGATCCAGTTCCACCCGGAGGTGGTTCACACGCCCTGCGGCATGCAGATCCTCGAGACCTTCCTGCGCGACATCGCGGGCTGCGACATGGGCTGGAGCGCGGCTTCCGTGATCGAGGAGCAGGTGGCGCGGATCCGCGAGCAGGTCGGCGACGGCCGGGTGCTCTGCGGGCTCTCCGGCGGAGTCGACTCCTCGGTGGCGGCCCTGCTCACGTACAAGGCGGTCGGCGACCAGCTCACCTGCGTGTTCGTGGACCACGGACTGATGCGCAAGAACGAGGGCAACCAGGTGGTGGCGGCCTTCCGCGACCGCTTCAAGGTGCCGCTGATCGCGGTGGACGCCGAGACGCGGTTCCTAGATCGCCTCGCCGGCGTCACCGACCCGGAGCGCAAGCGCAAGATCATCGGCGAGGAGTTCATCCGGGTGTTCGAGGAGCAGGCGGCGAGGCTCGGCGCTCCGAGCGGCCTCGAGCAGCCGGCCGGGCCGGATGGGGGCGGACCCAGGTTCCTCGTGCAGGGGACCCTGTACTCAGACGTGATCGAGTCGGGCGGCGGCACCGGCGCCGCCACGATCAAGTCGCATCACAACGTCGGCGGGCTGCCCGAGGACCTCGAGTTCGAGCTGGTGGAGCCGCTGCGCATGCTCTTCAAGGACGAGGTTCGCCAGGTGGGCGCCGAGCTCGGCATGTCCGACCGGCTCGTCTGGCGCCAGCCCTTCCCCGGCCCCGGCCTGGCCATTCGCGTCGTGAGTGGCGAGGTGACAAAGGAGCGGCTCGAGATCCTGCGCGACGCCGACGCCATCCTCCAGGATGAGATCCGCGCCGCCGGGCTCTACCGCGAGCTGTGGCAGTCGTTCTGCGTGCTCCCGGCGAACCTGCGCAGCGTGGGCGTGCAGGGCGACGAGCGCACCTACGGCTACGTGATCGTGATCCGCGCGGTCACCTCGGACGACGCGATGACCGCGGACTGGGCCCGGCTGCCGTACGACCTGCTCGAGAAGGTCGCCTCGCGGATGATCAACGAGCTGGCGCCGGTGAACCGCGTGACGCTCGACATCACCTCCAAGCCGCCCGGGACGATCGAGTGGGAGTAACGCCGGCGCAGGGCGGCGCGAGCGGCGGGCTCAGCCGGCGGCCCTCCGGAAGCTGACCTCGAGGTCGTCGTTCCAGGTCGAGCCGTCGCGGCAGAGCTCCCAGAGGCCGGAGATGGTCTCGCCGCCGTCCCCGAGGCGGCCGGTGAACCGTTGCGCGAAGCCGGGCTCGTCCCGCCACATCCTCATGACGCCGTCGCTCATGCTCATCCCGTAGGTCCGCTGGACCCCCCGGGAGTCGAAGTAGTGCGCCGACAGCTGTTCGCTCTCGGCCGCCGCCCCGATGACGCTGATCGAGTCCGGGAAGTCCGGGTGATCGGAGCGCGAGCGCTGAATCAGGAACCGCCGGCCCTCGAGCCACTCGAACGTGGCGCGCCCCGGCACCACGGTCGACGGGTAGGCGGGATGGGTGGCCTCGAGCGACCACTCGCCCACCAGCACGTCCAGGGCCTCCAGAGCGGGATTTCGCGCGGGTTCCTCCACCTTGCCTCCTCGTTCTGAGTCGAGCGCGCATGTTCCCAGCCGGGCGCCGGGGGCGCCGCATCCCTCGGGCATACTGCCGAGCGGGTGTCGCAGGAGAACGTCGAGAAGACTCGAGCCTTCATCGCGGCCTACAACCGGCGCGACTTCGACTCGGCCATGGAGTGCTTCCACCCAGAGATCGAGTGGGTGCTCCCTGCCATGCAGCGGTCCGACTCGTGCACCGGTCCCGAGGAGGTCAGGCGATTCTGGGAGGGGCTCGAGGAGACGTTCGACGAGCTCAGGCTGGATCCGCAGGAGCTCGTGGACGCCGGCGACAAGGTGGCGGTGCGCCTGCGCTACTACGGCCGCGGCAGGGGAAGCGGCGCGGAGATCGAGACCGAGATGTACCACCAGGTCACGACGTTCGACGACGGCGTCATGGTGCGGATCGAGTACTTCACGGACTGGGCCGGGGCCTGCAGGGCCGCCGGGCTGACCCCCTAGCGCTCAGGGAGCGGGGCCGCGGGGCTGCCGGCCCAGCGCTCGGAGGCGGGCCGCCTGACTGCCGGCCCAGCGCTAGATGGCCGGGAGCGAGCGCCTAATGGCGCCCGCGCGGGAAGCGCGGCAGGCCGTCCTCCGGTATCGCCTCCCAGTCGGGCGCCGACTCGAGCCACTGGCGCCACTGCGGCCGGATCCCCGGGTCGCCGTCGACCGCGCCCAGCCGGACGCCGATCACCTCCCCGCCGTCCGAGTAGAGGTGCCCCCCGCACTCGCCGCAAAAGGCCTTCGGCAGGCCGTCGGGCGGCGCCCAGACGCAAATGTGCTCCCGGCCGCGGACGATCGCGAACGCCTCGGCCGGCGCCTGCGCGTTCAACGACCAGAGCGCGCCGCTGCGGCGTTGGCAGCGCTTGCAGTGGCAGTAGCCTGCGCCCCGGAACGGCGCGCGGACCTCGAATCCGACGGCGCCGCAGGCGCAGCTCCCGGTCAGAGGCGCGGCGAGGGATGGCATGCCGGGAGCGTAGCCCCGCGAGACCCTCGCAGGCCCGGGCCTATTGCAAATCGCCGCGAGCCCGGGAAGCCGCCGCAGCTCGGGAAGCCGCTCGGAGGAGCGGCTTCCCGATGGCGGTCCTGGAGCCCTCGAGCTCCGTCGCGCGCCGAGCCGTCAGCGGGCGGCGAGCCGCGCGAGCAGCTCGTCGAGGCGAGCGTAGGTCTCGTTCAGCCCGCGCTCCATGCCCGACGCGAGCATGCCGTCGCGCTCCTCGACGGTGTGGAAGATCGAGGTCGTGGTGACCTTGGTGCGCTCGCCGAGATCCTCGAAGACCGCGGTCTCGACCGAGACGTGGCCCGGCATGCCCTCCCACTCGAAGGTCTGCACGATCCGCTCGGGCGGGGTGACCTCGCGGTAGCTGCCGTGGAAGCCGGAATCGCCCCGCTCCGGGTCGCTTATGACGAAGCGCCAGCTTCCGCCGGTCCTGACGTCCATCCGGTCCACGGTGGTCGTGGTGCCGTACGGTCCCCACCACTCCGGGATCAGCTCCGGGTCGGTGTAGGTCGCGAACACGCGGTCCCGCGGCGCGTCGAACACCCGCTCGACGCGGATCTCGCGCTCGCTCGGCGTGCTGAGGGCTGCCGGGGTGGCGGTGCTGCTCCCTGCCTGCTGCTGGCCGCTGGTCACGGTGTGGCTCCTTTCGTTCGTTCGATCAGCTCCCCGAACCGGTCGAGGCGCTCGTCCAGCATCCGCCGATAGCTCTCGATCCATTCCTCCACGTCCTCGAGGCGCCGCGGGCCGAGGCGGCAGTGGCGCGAGCGCCCCAGCTTCTCGGTGGTCACGAGCTCGGCCGCCTCGAGCATCCTCACGTGCTTCTTCGTGCCGGTGAGCGAGATCCCGAAAGGCTCCGCCAGCTCGCTGATGGTCGCGCTGCCGCGGCCGAGACGCTCGAGGATGCTCCGGCGAGTGGGGTCCGCGAGGGCCGTGAAGGTGCGATCGATCTGGGCATACTGAACCATTTGGTTCAGCATAGCGAGAGTGCGGCGCGGGTGCAAGCGAGCGCCAGAGAAAGGCGCTGCGGGGGGCTCCACACGGCGCTGCCGGGGCTCCACAGGCGCTGCCGAAAGCTCCACACGGCGCTGCCGAGAGCTCCTGCGGCAGCCGTTCCCGGCCCGCCCAGGCCCCAGCCCGCACGCGCCGTGCTGAGCGCCGCGGCAGGACCTGACCGCTTTCCTCGGGCTCGGCACGCCCGGTTGCGGGCCGCGCGGCTAGCGGCCGGCGCGCTCGACGGCCGCCAGCGCGCCAGCCAGGGCGCGCGCGGGCAGCGCCGGCACGTGGGCGGCCACGGCGGCGGCGCGGGCGCGCGGGCCGGCGACGATCAGGCGGTAGCCGAGAGCATGGAAGTACTGCACGTTGGTGTGCGCCTCGGCGGGCGTCCGCGGCAGCCGGATCGCCGCGTCGAGGGTGAGGAGGCGAGGGTGCACGAGCGCGCGCCCGTGGCGTGCCTCGGCGGCGTCGACCACGAGCGCCACACGCGCCCCGGAGGGGGCCGGCTCCCACTGGTCGCCTCCGAGGACTCCGCCGGCCATCACCGCCCCGACGGCGAAGAGCGAGACGATCTGCGCCGTGAAACCCATCATACGTATGAGCATACTACGTATGACGGATGGCCAACCCCGAACGGAACCCGGCGGGTGCCGCCGCACGTGGTTGCATTCCCCGATCGAGCCCTCCATCCGGCACTCCAACGAGCCCGTCAGGCAGCGCGTGACGAGCGTCGACGTGGCCCGGCACGCCGGCGTGTCGCAGTCGACCGTCTCCCTGGTCTTCTCAGGCAAGGCCAAGGGCCGGGTCTCAGCCGCCACGCAGGAGCGCGTGCGCCGCTGTGCGCGAGAGCTGGGCTACCGGCCCAACGTCGCCGCTCAGGCGCTGCGGCTCGGCGCGTCAGGCGCCGTGGCTCTGATCGTTCCCGACATCACGAACCCGTTCTTCAGCCGCGTTCTCCGCGGCGCGCAGCGCGCAGCTCAGGCCTCAGGCTTCACGGTCGCCCTCGTGGACACGGCCAACGAGCGCCGCTGGGAGGCCCGCACTTTCGAGGCGCTGCGGGCCGGCCCCGTCGACGGCTACCTGCTGTTCGAGGTGAGCGCGCCGGACGCGCTTGGCCCCGACGAGCACGTGGTCCTGATGGAGACCGAAGGGCCGCGACGGCCATCCGTGCGCTTCGACGCCGAGGGCGGGGCCGAGGCTGCCTTCCGCCACCTCGTGGAGCTGGGCCACCGCCGCATCGGGCATCTCGCCGCCGCTTTCGACGCACCGACCTTCCACCTGCGCGAGATCGCCCGTCGCCGGGTGCTGGCCGAGAGCGGCCTCGACCCGGACGCCCAGCCGCGGGCCACCACCGCGATCGGGATCGATGACGCCCGCGACGCCGCGGGCCCTCTCTTGGACGAGCGGCCGTCGGCCGTGTTCTGCGACGACGACGTGATCGCCGCAGGGCTCTACCTCGCGGCCCGCGAGCGCGGCTGGAGCATCCCGAGCGACATCTCGATCGTCGGCTTCGACGACATGGACTTCGCCCGCGTCCTCGAGCCCCCGCTGACCACCGTGGCGCTCGACGCCGAGCAGCTAGGCGCGACCGCCTTCGAGCTTCTCGAGGTGCGGATGGGGGGGCGGCGCACCCAGCGGCGGGTGGTGCTGGCGGCGGAGCTGCGCGTGCGCGGCTCGACCTCGGCGCCGCGCTGACCGAGGGCTCGCGACCGAACCTCGGCCCGCGCCGGCGGTGCCCGAGCCGGCGCCCAGCGACGGCCTCCCGCCGGCTCTTTTGAGCGGTCAGGTCAGTAGAGCACCGACGGGAACCACGAGCCGCGCGGCTCCTGGTACTCGCCGAGCGCCATCAGGTTCATCGGCTTGACGAGGCGCAGGCCCTCGTCGAGGCACCAGCCGAGCAGGCCGGAGCGCAACGGGATGAGCAAACCCAGCGGCTCGTCCATGGAGGCCGCCGCGCCCAGCAGCAGCGCCTTCATGTCCTCCTCGGTCTCGGCCACGCCGTGGTTCGCCGCCCAGAAGCTCACGCTCGTCGCGTAGGCCGTCACGCGCCCGTCGCGCAGGGCCACAAAGCAGGCGAGCGCACGGAGCGCGTCCTCGACCTCTTTCGTGCGGGCGAAGCCGTGGACGCGCTCGCACAGCGCCTCGCAGCCGCCGAGGTCCTCCGCGCGGAGCGAGCGCACCTCCACACCGTCCGGCGGGCGGCTGCGCGGCTGGCCGCTCGCCATCGCCACCGGCTCCTTGACCAGGAAGCCGAGCGACCGGTAGAGCGACAGCGAGCTCATGTTGAAGCTGTCCTGCAAGAGCCGGATGCCGGGGGCGTCCCCGCCGCGGTCGATCACGGCCTCCATCAGCTTCCGCCCCACGCCGGAGCTCTGCCCGTCCGGAGCCACTGTGATCGGACCAACACCGCGGATCGGATTGCGCTCGTCGAGGAAGTTCGAGCCCACGACGCGACCGTCGCGCTCCGCAACCACCCCCCAGACGGACGGGTGCGGGATCCACGTTCCCATCATCGCCGTGGCGGCCTCGGGGGTGGGGAAGTCGCGCGGAAACCTGTGCTGGTCGTGGATCGCGCCAAAGGCTTCGAACAGGATCCGCGCGCAGGCGCCGGCATCCTCGGGAGCGGCCTCGCGGAGCGTCACCTGACTGGAGGCTCGGGTGGAGACGGCGTCCCTCATGCTGGTCGTCGGGTGCGGGGGGCGGCGCTGCGCGGAGTCTATGTCCGCGGCCCGGCAGCGCGCTGCGCGCGCTCCAGCAGCAGCTCGCGCTCGCGCTCGTTTCGCGTCAGCGCCGCCGCGCGCTCGAACTCCGCGCGCGCCTCCCGGAAGCGGCCGAGGCGGGAGAGCAGGTCGCCGCGAACGCCCGGCAGCAGGTGGTAGCCCTTGAGCGCCGGCTCGGAGCCGAGCGCGTCCACGAGCTCGAGGCCGTCCTGGGGACCGAAGGCCATCGCCACGGCCACCGCGCGGTTGAGCTCGACAACCGGTGACGGCGCCAGCTCGGCGAGCGCGTCGTAGAGCGCGGCTATCCGCTCCCAGTCCGTCTCGTCCGGCGTGCGAGCCCGTGCGTGGCAGGCCGCGATCGCGGCCTGGACCGCATAGGGGCCGAGCGGACGGCCGAGCCGCTCGGCTCGGTCGAGCGCAACGAGGCCGCGCTGGACGAGTACGTGGTCCCAGCGCGCGCGGTCCTGGTCCAGCAGCAGCACGGGCTCTCCGGCAGGACCGACGCGCGCGCGGAAGCGCGAGGCCTGGATCTCCATCAGCGCGACCAGGCCGAGCACCTCGGGCTCGTCGGGAGTGAGCGCGGCGAGGATGCGTCCCAGGCGAAGCGCCTCCTCAGACAGCGCCGGGCGCATCCAGTCGTCGCCGGCGGTGGCCGAGTAGCCCTCGTTGAACACGAGGTAGATCACCTCGAGCACCGACGACAGCCGGCCGCCGAGCTCATCCGGCGGTGGGAGCTCGAACGGCACCTTCGCCTCCGCCAGCGTTCGCTTCGCCCGAACGATCCGTTGCGCCACGGTGGGCTCCGCAACGAGGAACGCGCGTGCGATCTCCGTCGTGGTCAGCCCGCCGAGCAGGCGCAGCGTCAGCGCCACCCGCGCCTCCGTCGAGAGCACCGGATGGCAGCAGATGAACACGAGCCGCAGCAGGTCGTCGTCGATTTGCGCGTCGATCGCCGCTTCGAGGTCGGGAGAGTGCGGCTCCTGGCGGCGCTCGAGCTCCCGCCCGAGCTCCTCGTGCTTGCGCTGGGCCATCTTGGCGTGACGCAGCCTGTCGATCGCGCGGTGCTTCGCGGTGGCCATGAGCCAGGCGCCCGGGTTGTCCGGGACACCTGACTCGGGCCACCGCTCGAGGGCCGCCACGAGCGCCTCCTGCGCGAGGTCCTCGGCCACGCCGACGTCGCGCACGAACCGCGCGAGGCCGGCGATCAGCCTGGCCGACTCGATCCGCCAGACCGCCTCGATCGTGCGGTGGGGGTCGGTTGCGCTCACGCGGCCGCCACGTCGCGCTCGGGGCTAGGCGCTCTCGGTCACCTGCACCCGCAGGCGCTCCTCCTGCTCGCGAAGCTCTGGCGTCATCTCGTCGCCGAAGTCGTCGGTCTCGAAGACCTGGCGGATCTCGATCTCGGCTCCGCCGCCGAACGGCGCGCGTTTGACCCACTCGATCGCCTCGTCCAGCGACTTGACCTGCCACAGCCAGTAGCCGGCGATCAGCTCCTTGGCCTCCGTGAACGGGCCGTCGGTGACGGTGGGCTGCGAGCCCGAGAACTTGACGCGAGCGCCCTTCGAGCTCGGGTGGAGCCCCTCGCCCGCGAGCATCACGCCGGCCTTGACGAGCTCCTCGTTGTACTTGCCCATCTCCGCGAGCAGCTCCGTGCTCGGCATGACGCCCGCTTCGCTCTGCTCGTCGGCCTTCACCAGGACCATGAACCTCATTGGGTCTCCTTCTGTTTGGTTGCCTCTACCTGGGCGTCGAACGAGGGAGGGCGAAATCGACACGCCCGCCAAGGAATATCGGTCGGCCTTTCAGACGGGCCTATTCTGGCCGGGAGCCCTCGAGCGTGGTCGCCGAGACGACACCGCGATGATCGCGGGTGAGGCCCGGCCTCGAGCCGCTGCCGTACCCCGATACCTCACTCCGGACGCGGCGCGTAGGCGGCGGCCGCTCGCTCGACCAAGTGAGATCAAAGTTGTCATCGCATGTCGATGAGAACTTCGGTCTCGTCGAGCCCGGCCGGCTCCGGGACGACGAGCGGCAGGCTCAGGACCAGCTGTCCCAGGCCAGCAGCGAGGGGAGCGGGTCGAACGGCCGCCCGCCCTCGTACCAGCCCGGCTCGCCCCACAGCTCGAAGTGCAGGTGGCACCCCTGTGCGTTCCCGGTCTCGCCCACCGCCCCGATGCGCTGTCCTGTGTACACGCGGTCGCCGGCGCGGAACGGCGCGGGCTCCGCGAGGTGCATGTACGCGTAGTCGATCTCCGTGCCGGCGCCGTCGATCACGATGTAGTTGCCGGCGGCGCCGTGGTAGCCGCTGAACTGCACGCGCCCCCCGCGCGCGGCCACCATCGGCACGCCGCACTCGGCGAACACGTCGTGGCCCTGGTGGGAGTGCCCCGCGCGGCCGCTGCCGAAGACCGCGCCGGCGCCGCCGAAGTCGTGCCGCCCGCGGATCGGGAAGATGTGGTCGTAGAGGTCGAAGGCGTCGCGCTGGACGTCACCGGCCTGGGAGCTGTGGGCCTCCGCGCCGGAGGCGCTGGCGGCTGTGAGATGGAAGAGGTAGCGCCCCGGCCTGGCGGCCGCGCGGCCGATGCGACCGTCCCACGAGATGCTCTGTACGGCGCCGGCCACCACGCCCTCCGGCGCCCACGACTTGACCACCGCCCCGTCGGCGGCTCGCACGAGCTCGACCCTGAGCGCGGACGGGACGGCGTCGGTCAGGCGAAACGAGAACGTGACGGCGCGGCGGGCGCCGACATACGCCTTTGTGCGGCTCGTGCCGGTCTCGATCGCCGGTGCGCCCTGGGCGCGAGGGCCGGGCACCGGGCTGAGCTCGGCGTTGGGCTCGGGCGGCGGCGGGGGGAGGATGCCGAGCGGCTTCGTCGGCTTCGACTCGACCCCGTCCGCCGTGGCCACCGTGAGCGGCCCGCTCACCGCGCCGACGGGCACCCGTGCGCGCACGCGGTCGTCGCGCGCGCGGCGGACCTGGACCGAGACGTCGTCGCCGCTGCCGTGGCTGCCCTCGAAGGTCACTCGGGTCACGCCGGCGAGCTCGCTGCCCCTGAGCCTCAGCAGGCTGCCGGCCTGTGCTCGCTTCCCGGACGCGCAGCGCCTCACGCAGGTCACCTTCGCGACCTTCGGCGTGGCTACGTATTCGGCTCCGCCGCCCGAGCTTCCGATGGGCGGCGCTCCCGCGCTGGGCGCTGCGGCGACGAGCACGCCGAATGCGGCTGCGGCTACGCAAAGCTGCGCGAAAACACGTGTTTCTCGCAAGTTCCCCTTGGCCTCTCTTCGATCCGGCCTACGGGGTTAGCTGACGGGCTCGCGCCTGAAGAGCGGCGCTACTGCCGGGACAGTCCGGCTGATTCGCCCCCACGAGGATCGGCTGCGCCGAAACTCGAACGGTTCCCCCGTTCCCCGGCGGCTACGGCGAACCGCCACCGGAGATTCGGCAGGCAATGACTCGCGCAGTATACAAATAGGTGCGGCGCGCGTCGCAAACGTGGGCGGCGCGCCCGTGGCGCAGCCACGGTGGTCGCCCTCCCCGGGTATCTGCCACACTACGACGCCGGCCGCCTTGGGGCGGCCGTTTTCCGATGAAGACGTATGTGGCGACACCGGGTACCCGCGAGCGGAACTGGCTCGTGGTCGACGCGAGCGGCCAGACGCTCGGCCGCTTGGCGACCCAGCTCGCCGACGCCCTGCGAGGCAAGCGCAAGCCGGTCTACACGCCGCATGTGGACGTGGGCGACTTCGTGATCGTCGTGAACGCCGAGAAGGTGGCGGTCACCGGGAACAAGCGTGCCGAGAAGCGCTACTACCGTCACTCCGGCTACCCCGGCGGGCTCCGCAGCCGAACCCTCGAGGAGATGCTCGCCCGGCGCCCGGAGGAGGTCATCCGGCTCGCGGTGAAGGGCATGCTCCCGCGCAACCGGCTCGGTCGCTCCCAGCTGCGCAAGCTGAAGGTCTACGCCGGTCCCGACCACCCCCACGCCGCGCAGAAGCCAGAGCCGATGGAGGTCCAGGCCCGATGATCGAAGAGCCCCAGCAGCCCGACGGCGAGCAGCCCGAGGACGAGTCGCCGGAGGGCGCGCCGGGCGAGCCTGGCGAGGCAAGCCCGGTCGATTCCGCCCCGGGCGAGC
>DASQNF010000071.1:0-5687 GCA_035645115.1 Thermoleophilaceae bacterium
GCGCATGTGCTCGGCCACGGCCGCCTCGCCGGTGATCAGCTCCGACTCGTAGCCGATCCTGGCCTGGCGCTCGTGCACGGTCTCGAGGTCGGACTCCTGCGCGCCGTCGCCGAGCGCGATGTAGCCCGAGCCGTGGTAGTGCAGCGTCTCCGGGTCGGACTCCCAGATCTCGACGCACGCCGCCATCAGCTCCGACATCGCCGGCTGGAAGTAGTTGTTGCGAACCACGCCGCAGGCGATCCCCGAGGCGCCCGCCCCCACGCCGGTCTTGTCGACCACGAGCACCTGCTCGCCGCGCTCGGCCAGGTGCCACGCGGTCGAGAGGCCGTGCACGCCGGCTCCGATGACGAGGAACGGGACCGAGCGCATCAGTGGAGCGGCGGCTCCCAGCCCTCGAGCACGGGCGCGCGCCAGTCCTCCCCCACCGTGCGCGAGCCCTCGACCCAGGGCCCGAGCTCGGGCTGCGGGAACTTGCAGTGAGCCTCCTTGAGGCGGATCCCGTAGGAGTTGCCCGAGCGCAGGTGGGCGATCAGCACCTTGCGGGCGATCTCGTCCTCGCGCCCGGGTGGGATCGGGAAGTAGAGCTTGAGGAACGAGTTCGAGTAGCGGTCGAAGACGGCGGGCATGCCCTCCTCCTCGAGCAGCTCGATGTCCTCGAGCCAGTTGATGTCCTGGCCAGGGGTGGCCGCCTCGAGATCGATGTCCTCGACGAGCGAGATGTCCTCCTGGTAGGGGAAGCGCCGGCCGGAGAGGAACTCCGAGTCGATCGACTGGATCTTCTCGGGCTCCCGCATCGCGCCGGGCTCGCTCACGGCGCCGCCTCCCTCACCGCCGGCAGCTCGTCCACCGGGTTCTCGAGATAGCGGTCGAGCATCGTCTTGATCTCCTCGAGCGCCCGGCTCTCCGACAGGCCCGGGATGTAGTCGGTGCCCGCCAGCGGCACGCGTGCCATCGCGGCGGCCTCGGTGGTGAGCGCGGCCAGGTCCTCGGGCTCGAGCGAGTGCACGTTCGTCTTTCCGCAAGCGCGCGCGAGCATCTGGACCTCGAGCGTGAGCGTGTGCAGGAAGTTGTAGACGCGCCCCGCCGCCTCCTCGACGTTGAGGCGCTTGCGCAGCTCCGGGTCCTGCGTCGTGATCCCCACCGGGCAGCGCCCGGTGTGGCAGTGGTAGCACCGGCCGGCCGGGACGCCCATGGTCCCCTCGTAGTCGGTGACGCCGGGGATCTCCTTGTTGCAGTTGAGCGCCATCAGCGCGGAGTGCCCGATCGCCACGGCCGTGGCGCCGAGCGCGATGCACTTGGCCACGTCGCCGCCGTTGCGGATCCCGCCGGCCACCACCAGGTCGATCTCGTCCGCCAGGCCCACGTCCTCGAGCGCGCGGCGCGCCTCGGGGATCGCCGCCATCAACGGGATGCCGGTCTCCTCCGCGGCCGTGTGCGGGCCCGCCCCGGTGCCGCCCTCGGCGCCGTCCAGGTAGATGATGTCTGGCCCGCACTTGGCCGCCATGCGCACGTCGTCGTACACGCGCGCGGCGCCCAGCTTGAGCTGGATCGGGATCTCGTAGTTCGTGGCCTCGCGCGTCTCCTGGACCTTCAGCGAGAGGTCGTCAGGGCCGAGCCAGTCCGGGTGCCGGGCGGGCGAGCGCTGGTCGATGCCGGCAGGCAGCGAGCGCATCTCGGCCACCTGCTCGGTGACCTTCTGCCCCATCAGGTGGCCGCCGAGCCCGACCTTGCAGCCCTGGCCGATGAAGAACTCGACCGCGTCCGCGAGCATCAGGTGGTGCGGGTTGAACCCGTAGCGGCTCTGGATGATCTGGTAGTACCACTTGGTCGAGAGCTCGCGCTCGGGCGGGATCATCCCGCCCTCCCCCGAGCAGGTGGCGGTGCCGGCCATCGAGGCGCCCTTGGCCAGCGCCATCTTCGCCTCGAGCGAGAGCGCGCCGAAGCTCATGCCGGTGATGTACACGGGGATGTCGAGCTCGATCGGGTGCTTGGCGAAGCGCGCGCCGAGCACCGTGCGCGTGTCGCACTTCTCGCGATAGCCCTCGATCACGAAGCGGGTGAGCGTGCCCGGTAGGAAGATCAGCTCGTCCCAGTGCGGGATCTT
This sequence comes from Thermoleophilaceae bacterium, assembly GCA_035645115.1. Lineage (GTDB taxonomy): Bacteria > Actinomycetota > Thermoleophilia > Solirubrobacterales > Thermoleophilaceae > JACVRW01. The sequence continues at coordinate 2,105 of DASQNF010000071.1, forward strand.
CTTGAACATCGAGAAGCCGCGCATGCGGTAGCGCCCGAGCTCCGACTTCATGTGTATGTCGTTGATGACCTCCGGCGTGAAGATCTTGCTGCGCCCGAGGATCGTGCGCTCTGAGGGTGCGTTCTCGTCTGCCACGGCGATCTCCCCCGCTCAGAGCACGAGCTTGCGCTCGCTCGGCTCGAGGCTGTCGTAGTTGTAGAGCTTCTTGCCGCAGACGAACTTCTGCAGCGGCGGCGGAGCGCCGAGGCCGTAGATGCGGAACTTGCGCTCGACCAGCTCGGTGTCGGCGTCCGTCCACTCGCCCTCGACGCAGTCCACCCCGAGCGACGCCACCTTGCCGCCCACGTAGAGCGTGCCGTCGTACATCGAGTCGCCGAGGCCGTGGCCCACGTCCCCCAGGATGATCTGGCGGCCGCGCTGCATCATGAACGCGGTCATCGAGCCGGCGCTGCCGGTGACGATGATCGTGCCGCCCTTTTGATCGATCCCGGTGCGCGCGCCGGTGCGGCCCTTGATCACGAGGTCGCCGCCGCGCAGGGCGGCGCCGGCGAGCGAGCCGGAGTTGCCCTCCACCACGACCACGCCGGACATCATGTTCTCCGCCACCGACCAGCCCACGCGCCCCTTGACCTGCACCTCGCCGCCGTCGAGCAGCCCGCAGCCGAAGTACCCGAGGCTGCCGTCGAAGGTGATCCGGCAGCGGGTGAGGATGCCCACGCCGAGCGAGTGGCGCGCGCTCGGGTTGAGCACGGTCACGTCCTTGACGCCCTGGTCGTAGAGCAGCCAGCGCAGCTCGGCGTTGATCTTCCGCGTGGAGAGCTGCTTGGCGTCGAAGCGCGCGCTCTCGCCGTCGATCTCGGAGACCTTCGGGATCGTGCCGTCGAGCTCGACGAGCCCGCGGGCGTCGTAGGTGGCGGCGATCTCCTCCGGCGCTAGCGCGTCCACACGAGCACCTCGCCTTCGTACGGGTCGTAGGTCTCGATCTCGCGGTCGATCACCTTGCGGATCGCGATCTCCTCCGACGCGAGCGCCACGATGTCGTTGGACTCGTAGAGCACGAGCGGCTTGGCGCCGAGCTCGTCCTTCGCGACCCCGAGGGCGTCCTCGGTGACGCAGATGTAGGTGAAGGCGCCGTCGAGCTCCTCGAGGCTGCGGCGCATCGACTCCTCGAGCGTGTCCCCCTGGGCCATCCGCTCGGCGAGGTAGACGGCGATGATCTCCGAGTCGCACTCCGACTGGAAGCGATGTCCGGAGCGCTCGAGCCGGCGCCGCCAGCCGTGGTAGTTGGTGAGCTGGCCGTTGTGAACCACGGCCACGTCCGGGAACGGGTAGGCCCAATACGGGTGGGCGTTGGCGATGTCAACGTCGGACTCCGTGGCCATGCGCGCGTGGCCGATCGCGTGGGTGCCCACGAACTCGGCGAGCTTGTAGTCGGACGCCACGGTCTCGGCGTCGCCGAGGTCCTTGATGATCTCGAGCGTTCGCCCGAGCGAGAGCACCTCGGTGCCGCGCACGTCCTCCACGTAGTCGGCCAGCCCCTTGAGGTCGCCGTCGAAGTCGAACGTGACGGTCATGGCGCGCTCGGTGGTGGCCACGATGCCGGCGATCTGCGCGCCCATGCCCGCGAAGCGGGACTCGATCTCGTCACGCTGGCGGCTCAGCCGGCCGGCGAGCTCGAAGTCCCCGTGCCCGTTGGCCTCGGAGAGCTTCACGTGCATGATGTAGTCCTCGGCGGCCGGCCTGTACAGCGCGTAGCCCGTGGAGTCCGGGCCGCGGTGCTTCATCGCCTGGAGCATCGCCGTCATGTCGGAGCCCACGCGGTGCGCACCGCCTCCGTCGCGGTAGATGATGCCCGCGATCCCGCACACCTAGGGAAGCACCTCCAGGTACTCCTCCTGCTCCCAGTCCGTGACCGCGGCCAGGTAGCGCTCCCACTCGTCGCGCTTGTAGTGCTCGAACACCTTGTAGAGGCGCCCGGGCATCGCGCTGCGCACGACCTCGTCCTGCTCGAGCGCCACGAGCGCGGCGCCGAGGCTGTCCGGCACGCGCTCGATGTCCTCCCCCTGCTCGAGCAGCTCATAGGTGTTGCCGCTCTGGGGCGGCCCGGGGTCGATCTCGTTGCGGATGCCGTCGAGGCCGGCCACCAGCAGGGCGGCGACCGTCAGGTAGGGGTTGCAGGACGAGTCCACGCCGCGGTACTCGAAGCGGCCCCCGCTAGCCACGCGCACCGTGCAGGTGCGGTTCTGCCAGCCCCAGTTCTTGTAGACGGGCGCCCAGAAGCCGAAGTCCCACATGCGGCAGTAGGAGTTCACGGTCGGGTTGCCCACGCACATGAGCGCGCCGAAGTGGGCGAGCATGCCGCCGAGGAAGTGGCGGGCGGTGTCCGAGAGCTCTGCCGGCCCGTCGGTGTCGTGGAAGACGTTGTTGCCGTTCTCGTCCATGAGCGTGAAGTGGTGGTGGTGGCCGTTGGCCGACACGCCCGTGAACGGCTTCGGCATGAAGGTGGGAAGCAGGCCGTGCTTGCGCCCCACCGCCGCGCAGATCTGCCGGTAGGTGGTGATGTTGTCCGCCGTCTTGACCGGACGGTCGAAGCGGAAGTTGAGCTCGAGCTGGCCGGGCGCGTCCTCGTGGTCGCCGTAGCTCATGTCGAGCCCGAGCGCCTGCCCGTACTCGATCACGTCGAGCAGCACCGGACGCAGCTCCTCGAACTGGTGGATGTGGTAGCAGTAGGGCTTGGTCACGCCCGCCGGCTGCGCGCCGTCCTCGGGCCGCTTCAGCCACATCATCTCCGGCTCGATCCCGATCAGGAAGCTGTAGCCGAGCTCCTGCTCGAACTCCGCCACCACGCGCTTGAGGTTCTGGCGCGGGTCGGCATCGAGTAGCTCGCCGGTCTCGGTGTCGTAGCAGTCGCAGAACACGCGCGCCACGCGCGGGTCCCAGGGCAGAGTGGCGAAGGTGTCGAGGTCCGCAATCGCGGCCAGCTCCGACTCCTCGGGGCCGAAGCCGATGTAGTCGCCGCCGCGGTCGGTGAACAGGTTTGCGGTGGCCCCGTAAACGAGCTGGTAGCCCTTCTGGGCGACCTGCGGGAAGAAGTCCGCGACCACGCCCTTGCCCATCACGCGGCCGGTGATCGAGACCTGCTGGAAGAAGACGTACCTGATCCCCTCGGCCTCGATCCGCTTGCTGATCGCCTCTATCTGCTCGCTGCGGCCCGGCTGGTTGCGGGCCTCCTCGAGCGTGGCGGGCAGCGTTCCGGCCCGCGCGGTGTCGAGGACGGTCTGGACGGTGCCGCCGAAGGCCGGCCTGTCGGGGGCGTCGACGGTCATGCTGCCGTCACGGGCTTCGCTCATCCATTTCCTCCCGGATGGTGTCGGGCCGAATGGGGTCTCGGGCCGCCCGGGACGCCGCCCGGGGTTGCGCGACTATACCAGCGCTTTGAGCAAATTTGTATAGGCGGGGCAGAGGGGCCGGAGGGCTCCCCGCGGCGCGCTCGCGAGGCCGTTCCGAGGTCAACGCGCGCGCGCCGTCGACGCCCGCCCGATCGCGGGCACCGGCGGGGCGTCCTCGAGCCAGCGCATCACGT
>DASQNF010000072.1:0-15729 GCA_035645115.1 Thermoleophilaceae bacterium
ACCACCAGCAGCGCACTCGGCCGGCGGTCCTCATCGGGCTGGGCCGCCGCGGCGCCCGGTAGTGCGCTCGCTCCGAGCAGGCCGGCGCCCGTGGCCCCGGCCGCACCGATGCCGCCGCGGCGCAGCAGGTCGCGGCGGGTCAGCCCGGGGCGCGGCGCCGGTATCTGCCGGCCCATTCGCCGACCACGCCCGCTCAACCCCCGATCACCGCCTTCGGCGCCTTTGCGCCGAACTGCGGCAGGGTCCCCCCGGCCTCGTCCTCGAGCACGCGCCAGAGCCGGTCCACGATCTCGGGATTCCGGGCGGCCACGTCGTTCTCCTCGGCGGGGTCGGCGCGGCGGTCGTAGAGACGCTTGCGCATGCCCTCGCTGTCGGACAGCAGGAACCAGTCGCGGTCGCCTGCGAGCAGGTGGTCGTCGTAGCAGGAGGTGAAGTACGGGCGCGGCGGCGGCTCGTTGCCCTCGAAGAGGACGGACAGGTCCTCTCCTGACATCAGGCCGGGCGCCCGCACGCCCATCAGCGACAGGATCGTGCGCGGCAGGTCGTGGGTGGATGCGAAGAACTCGTGTGTGTCGCCCGCGCGCCTGCCGCGCGGGTCGCGGATCATGCAGGGCACGTGGTAGATGTGCCACTGGGCGCGCGCGGCGTGCTTTCCGAGGATGCCGTGCTCCCCGAGCGTCAGGCCGTGGTCCGACATGTACATCACGACCGTGTCGTCGAGCAGCTTCTGGCGGTCGAGCTCGTTCATCAGCCGGCCGATCCACTCGTCCACGAACTCCATCTCGGCCGCGTAGAGCTCGCGCACGCGCTCGATCGTCTCGTGGTCCACGTCCACGTCGATCACCCACGAGTAGGGCGTCTCGAACGGCTGGATCGGGGTGATCCCGTCGCGCTCCGATCCCTTCGGCTCCGACCCGAAGCGCCGCTGGTAGACGCGCGGGGCGTCGAGCGGCTCGTGCGGGTCGAAGGCGTCGATGCCGAGGAAGAACGGCTTGCCGGAGTCCTTGAGGTCGTCGAGCAGGCGCATGCCGGAACGGATCACCCGCGCCGTCGGGTAGTCGCCCTCGCTGTCGCGGTAGATCGAGTTCCAGCCCGCCATCGCGCGCAGGCGCCCGACCTCCACCGTGTCCGAGAGCTCGGGCAGCAGGTAGCGCTCGATCGTGCTGCGCGTGGCCGGGCGCTTGAACGGCTTGTTGAGGAAGCGGTAGGCGCCCTGCGAGTAGCTCGGCTTGACCCAGTCGAGCGTCTGGCGGAAGTTCGCGAAGCGGGGGCCGATCAGGAACGGGTTGTCCGTGCAGTACGCGGTCTCGACTCCCGCCTCGCCGAGCACCTCCGTCACGATCGGCTGGAAGTCCGGGATCGGGATCCAGCCGGGCCCGACGGGCAGCCCCTTCGTCGGGACGTAGTTGCGAAACGGGAACGAGCGAACGCCGGTCAGGATCGAGCGCCGCGCCGGCCCGGTGGGCATCGCCTCGGGCACGGCGAGGTCGAAGGAGAGCGAGTCGCCCGCGAGTGCGTCGATGTTCGGCGTGGAGGCGAGCGAGTCCGGGTTGTAGTGCGAGATGTAGTCCGCGCGCGTGGAGTCGGTGAAGATCAGCACCACGTTGGGGGCGTCGTCGGCGTGATCGGTGGACGGCTCGAAGTAGTCGTCGCCGCAGGCGGCCATGCCGAGCGCGGCGGCGCCACCCGCGCCGGCCTCGAGCAGCCCTCGTCTGGTCAACCCTCGTGGCGAGCCCATCACCCGGAGCGGCAGGCTAGCTGACAGGGCCGGCGTCGAGCGAGGGGCGGGAGCTCAGGCGAGCGGCGCCGCGCGCGCTCCGCGGCGCTCGGCGCGGGTGCGGCTGAAGGCCTCGACCGCGGTCGGGTCGAACTGCGAGCCCGCGCAGCGGCGCAGCTCGGCCACGGCGCCTTTCGCTGTTCCTCGCGACCGGCCGGGTACGGCCGGCTTGGCGGTCATCGCGTCGAAGGCGTCGCAGACCGCGATCACGCGGGCGCCGGGCGGGATCTGCTCGCCCTCCAGCGCGTCGGGATAGCCCTGGCGTCCCAGCGTTCGTGGCTGAGGCGCACGAGCCGTGCGGCTCCGGCCAGCGCCGGGGCGGCGGCCGATATGCGCGTCGAGGTCGAAGAGCGCAGGAGCAGAGGCGCTCGCTGCCGGACTGCGCCAGGCGGGCGTGTCCATCTCGCTCACCAGCGCGCGCCGGTTGCCAAGTCGGTGAGCGGGTCGCTGAGCGCGGCGCTGCGGAGCTGGGCCTGCGAGGAGCGGAAGCTGAGCACCGCGAACCCGAGCAGGAGCAGGCCGAGCGCCGGCACGGCCAGCTCGGCGTCGCGAGCTCGGTGAGCCAGGAGCCGGCGTGTGCGCGCTGGCCACCACGACCCAGCGGTTGGCTCTGTGCTCTTACGCGTGCAGGGGGTCGGCCTCCCACGCGGAGGCTTTAGCGCCGAAGGCGGATCGCAGCGACGCCGCCGTGGGCCTGGGCGGCGCCTGCCGGGTCTACTCGTCGAGCACCGGCTCGAAGCCGCCCCAGAACATTCGCTGGCCGTCGAAGGGCATGTCCATGTTCATCATCTCGGGGTCACTGCTCATCTTCTCGTTCGCCGCGTCGCGGGTCGCCTTGTCCGGATACTCGACCCAGCTGAAGATGACGGTCTCGTCGTCCTTCGCCTGGGTGGCACGGAAGAAGTCGGTCACCTCGCCCCGCGGCACGTCGTTTCCCCAACATTCGGTCACGCGGGTGGCGCCCAGCTTCTTGAAGTACTCGGCGCCCTGCTTGGCACTTTCGATGTAGGCCTCCCGGTTGGCGGTCGGCACGGCCGCGACGAAGCCTTCGATGTAAGGCATGGAGCCTCCTGGCGGGGGACGGGGCGCCGAGATGCTACCGCGGCGATACGGTCGAATTCACTGCGATCGCCTCGCGACTCAGCGCGCCGTCGAGCTCGGCCGTGTAGGCCGCGCGCGGCCCTCGGCCACTAGCCCGCTGGAGACATATCAGGTCACGAGCATGAGGAGCAGGATTGCTAGGACGACGCTCTGGGCGCTGTGGACGGCGATTCCGATCCACGCGCTGCGGTAACGCTTGGTCGGGTATGCCAGGAAGAACATGTCGAGCAGCGTCGCCGGCATCCCCCACGGCACGTGCAGGTGGTAGCCGGTGAAGAGGAGGCCGTTCGCAACCCAGTCGCCGCGGCCGAACGCACCGTTCATGCGCGGAAGGAGGAAGCCGCGGAACAGGAGCTCCTCGCCGAGCGCCGTGTTGAAGACGAAGTTGACGAGGATCAGGGCGTACCAGCCCCAGGCGCCGCTCAGGAATGCCTTGCCGGCGTCCGACTCCACGAGCGTGGCGAAGTCCCGGTCGTTGGGGGTGGCGATCGCCGGGACCAGCTCGTGGGCGGCGCCGAACAGCACGATCAGCGGGACAAGGATCAGCCAGACGCGGCCGCCGACCCGGCCGCTGCGGGGGCTCTGCGGGGACCTGAGCCAGAGGGCGTCCCGAGTCGTCGACCATCGAAGCGTCCCCTGCTCCCGCCGGAGGAGAATGGCGACGAGGACGAACTGCCAGACGAGGCCAACCGTCAGTGACACGTAGAGCGCCTTCGCCATCGGCACGATGCCGTCGCCGCCGAACTGCTCCGCGAGCACCGGCGTGACGACCCACGCGGCCGCAGCCATCGGCAGGGCGGCGGCAGCCCAGATTGCGACGATCGCGCTCCGGCTGTACTGCGGGATCTCCACCGGACCCGCTGCGTCGCGCGACCGGGCTTGCATCCGTGGAAGCGAGACCTCCATCGAGCCCTCCTTTGCTAAGTCGATTGCCTGCCGCGACGCTAGGAGCGCGTCGTCGGTGAGGCATCGGCGGAAAGCCGTGTCCCGTCTCCCACTCAGGGCCGATTTCTCCTCCTACTTCCGTATGAGGCGGCGCGGGAGCGCCTGGGGTACGTTCAGTGCGTGAGCCGAATTCGGTTCGTCGCGCGTGAATACTGGTTCGAGCTGCTGATCGCGGTCTTGGCGGTGGCCGGCATGCTGGAGCTGGTGGTCGGCCGCGACTCGCCGGGCGCGCCGGCGACCGACCTGCGGCTCTCAGTACCGGCGGTCGCGATCCTCGTACTGCCGCTCTTCGTGCGCCGGCGCTTTCCCTTCGCCGCGCCCACGGCCTACTGGTTCATGGCCGCCGCGCTCACCTTCGTCGACGGACGGTTGATCCCGTTCAGCGGCAGCATCGGCGTGGTCGGGCTGGTGACCGCCTTCCTGCTCGGAAACCTGCGCGACAGCAGGCAGGCGGGAGTCGGCCTCGCGATCGTGCTTGGAGGCAGCCTGATCGTCGTCGACAACATCCCCGGCCCGCATACGCTGAGCCTCGTCGTCTTCGTCCCCCTCCGCTTCGTGGTCAGCTGGATCGCGGGTTACGCCCTGCGCGAGCGTTCCGACCAGGCCGAGGCAGCGGAGATGCGCGCGACGCTTGCCGAGCGGGAGCGGGAGGCGGCCGACATGCGCGCGACCCTCGCGGAGCGGGAGCGCGAGGCCGCCGCCCGTGTCGCCGTGGCAGAGGAACGCGCCCGGATCGCGCGCGAGCTGCACGACATCGTCGCTCACGCCATGAGCGTGATCGTGCTTCAGGTCGGCGCCGTCCGACACAAGCTCCCGCAAAGCCTCGACGAGGATCGGGACGCGCTCGGGCGCGTCGAACAAACCGGCCGCACTGCTCTGGCCGAGATGCGCCGCCTCCTCGGCGCGATGCGCAGAGACGGAGACGGCGTCGAGCTTGGTCCCCAGCCAGGTCTGGATGCGCTCGACCTGCTCGTCGAAAACATCAGCCGCGCCGGACTTCCAGTACGGCTGCGGGTCGTGGGAGACCCAGTCGGGCTCCCACGCGCGATCGACCTCTCGGCCTATCGCATCGTGCAGGAAGGCTTGACGAACGCGCTCAAGCACGCGCGCGCGAGCTGCGCCCACGTGACGCTGCGCTACGGAAATGACGAGATCGAGCTCGAAGTCGCCGACGACGGCTTGGGCCCGTCGACGTCGAACGGACACGGGCACGGCCTTGTAGGCATTCGCGAGCGCGTAACCATCTACGGCGGGCAAATGAGCGCCGGAGTCGCACCGTCGGGCGGCTTCGTCCTCAGCGCGCGGCTGCCGGTCGACCGCTACCAGCGATGAGCATCCGCGTCCTCGTCGCCGACGACCAATCGATGGTCCGCGCCGGGTTTCGCATGCTGCTCTCGGGCGAGCACGACATCGAAGTGGTCGCCGAGGCGAGCAACGGGCTCGAGGCGGTCGACAAGGCCGCCCGCTTCAAGCCCACGGTGGTTCTGATGGACATCCGCATGCCAGAGCTCGACGGGCTTGAGGCAACCCGGCGGATCCTCGGCGCCGATGGCACGGCCCGCATTCTCATCCTGACGACTTTCGACCTGGACGAGTACGTCTACGAGGCCCTCCGGGCGGGTGCAAGCGGGTTCGTGCTCAAGGACGACCCGCCCGAGCAGTTGCTCGCCGCAATCCGGATCGTGGCCGGTGGCGAGGCGCTGCTCTCGCCGGCGATCACAAAACGTGTAATCGAGAAGTTCACGCGCATCTCGCACCCAGAGCCTCCCAGAGAGCTCGCCGAGTTGACCGATCGCGAGCTGGACGTGCTGCGATTGATCGCGCGCGGCCTCTCCAACGCGGAGATCGGCCAAGAGCTCTACATCAGCGATGCGACCGTGAAGACGCACATCACGCACATCCTCCAGAAGCTGAAGCTCCGCGACCGCGTCCAGGCGGTGGTGCTCGCCCACGAGACGAGGCTCTTCGAGGACGACGCCATCCTGAAACGCCCCCTCGGCGAGCCCCCGGCTCGCTGAGCTCCCGGCGACCTCCCGACGTTGGCCGAGACGAAGCCGCCCTACGAGGCCGACGCGACGACCGCCTCCGGCAGCTCGATCTCGCGCTTCAGGATCTTGCCGGTGGGGCCCTTCGGGAGCTCGTCGACGAACCAGACCTTGCGCGGGTACTTGTAGGCCGCCACCTGGCTCTTCACGTACTGCTTGACCTCCTCGGCGTCGAGCGACTCGCCCTGCTTCAGCACCACCGCCGCGCCCACCTCCTCGCCGAGCGCCTCGTCCGGCACGGCCACGACAGCGGCCTCCTGGATCGCCGGATGCTCGTAGAGCACCTCCTCGACCTCGCGCGGGTAGACGTTGTAGCCGCCGCGGATGATCAGGTCCTTCTTGCGGTCCACGATGAAGAAGTAGCCGTCCTCGTCGACCCTCGCCATGTCGCCCGAGCGGAACCAGCCGTCCTCGCCGATCGCCTCCTCGGTGGCCTCGGGGCGGTTCCAGTAGCCCTTCATGATGTTGTGGCCGCGGATCACGATCTCGCCAACCTCGCCCTGCGGCAGCTGGTTGCCCTGGTCGTCCCAGACCTGCATCTCCACCCCCTCGATCGGAGTGCCGATCGAGCCCGGCTTGCGCTCCCTGTCCGGATGGTTGAAGGACGCCACGGGGGAGGTCTCGGAGAGGCCGTAGCCCTCCAGGATCGGGCAGCCGAACTTGGCCTCGAAGGCGCGGATCAGCTCGACCGGGATCGCCGCCCCGCCCGACATGCACAGGCGCAGCGTTGACGCGTCGGCGCTGTCGGCCGAGGGGCAGTGGAGCAGCGCGTTGTACATCGTCGGCACGCCCTGGAAGACGGTGACCTTGTCGCGCTCGATGATCTCGAGCGCCTTCTCCGGGTCGAAGCGCGGCAGCATGGTCACGGTGGCGCCGGTGTTCACGCCGCTGTTCATCGTGCAGGTCTGCCCGAACGAGTGGAAGAGCGGCAGCGCCCCCAGCAGCACGTCGTCGCGTCCGAACCCGCCGAGTGAGCTCGACACCGTGCGGCAGTTGCGCAGCAGGTTCTCGTGGGTGAGCTCGGCGCCCTTCGGCTTGCCGGTGGTGCCGCTCGTGTAGAGGATCACGGCGGTGTCCTCGCCGCCCCGCTCGGTGTCGGAGCGGTCCTCCTCCTGCTCGGCGAGCAGCCGCTCGAACTCGCCGGGCGTGACCTGGATCGGCTCCGTGCCGGCATTCGAGGCGCCCTCCTCGGCCGCGTCCGCGAACCCGTGCCAGGCGAACAGCAGCTTCGCGCCCGAGTCCTCGAGGTAGAACTGCACCTCGCGCCCCTTGAGCAGCACGTTCATCGGCACCACCACGCCGCCGGCGCGCAGGACCCCGTAGTAGACCGCGGGGAAGTAGGGGACGTTCGGCAGCATCAGCCCCACGCGGTCCCCCGGAGCCAGGCCCTTCGACTTCAGCAGGTGCGCCACGCGGGCGCTGGCGCACTCGAGCTGGTGGTAGCTCAGCTCCGCGTCGTCCAGCTTGAAGGCGGTCCGATCACCCTGCTTCTCCGCCGTCTCGATCAGGATCCCGGCAAGGTTCTCGCTCATGTGTGCAGCGTAACGTCCGCGCGCCGGCCGGTGTTGGCCTCCGGTCAGCGCAGGTTCGGCAGCGCGCTGCCCACGTCGCGCGCGGCCTCGAACAGCGGGTCGGGCCAGATGCCGAACACGATCGTGGCCGCTGCGAACAGGATCGCGATCGCGGCCACCTCCGGCTGGGCGCGGGCGTCCGCCTCCGGCGAGGTGCCCGCCACCCGCCGGACGATCCGCCGCGGCGGCCCCGGCATCTCGATCTCGTAGCGGCCCATCCACATCACCGCTACCACGCGCAAGTAGTAGACCAGCGAGACCACCGAGCCCACCACGATCGCTATCCCGAGCCAGGTGTAGGCGCCCTCCACCGAGGCGTCGATCAGGTAGAACTTGCCGATGAACCCGGCGGTGGCCGGGAAGCCCGCGAGCGACAGCATCGCGATCGTCATCGGCCAGGCGAGCCAGGGCTGCGCCGTGCCGAGGTCCTCGAACGCAGCGAGGTCGTCGCCCCGCTCGGACACGCGCTCGCGCGCCACGACGACCGCGAACGCCGCCACGTTCATCAGCAGGTAGACCGCCAGGTAGAAGGCGGTGGCGCGCACGCCGAGCTCGCTGCCCACCACCACGCCCGCGAGCAGGTAGCCCGCCTGCGCCACGCTCGACCAGGCGAGCATCCGCTTGAGCGAGCGTTGCGCGATCGCGCCGACGTTGCCGATCACAATCGTCAGCGTGGCCAGCACGGCCAGCGCCGGCCCCCACTCGAGCTGTGCGAGGCCGAAGGCCTGATCGAACAGGCGCAGGAACACGGCGAACGCCGCCGCCTTGGTGGCCACGGCCATGAACGTCGTGATCGGCGTGGGGGCGCCCTCGTACACGTCGGGAGTCCACTGATGGAAGGGCGCCACCGAGGACTTGAAGGCGAGGCCAGTGGCCGACAGCGCGATCCCGGTGAGGAGCAGCGGGTCGGTGGCCGAGAGCCCGCCGCCGCCGAGCGCGGCGCCGATCTCGCCGAACTGCATCGAGCCGGCGGCCCCGTAGACCATCGCGAGCCCGTAGAGCAGCGTGGCGGACCCCACTGAGCCGATCACGAGGTACTTGAGCCCCGCTTCGAGCGAGGTGCGCCGGTGCAGCTCGGTCGCGCAGAGCACGTACAGCGGGATCGAGAGCAGCTCGAGGCCGATGAACAGCGTGATCAGGTTCTCGGCCATCGCCAGCACGACCATGCCGAGGATCGAGCCAAGCAACAGCGAGTGGTACTCGCCGTGGCCCGCCACCTCCGGCGCGAGCGCTCGCAGCGAGAGCACGATCGTGACGAGGCCGGCCACGTAGATGAGCATCGAGACCCCAAGCGACAGCGCATCCACCGCCAGCGCCCCCTCGATGATCGGCTCGCGGTCGCCCGACTCCCAGATCCAGATCGTGAGCCCGATGGCCACCAGCAGCGTCAACGCGGAGAGCGCCGGCACAAGCACGCGGCGGGCGAACGCGGAGCGCAGCAGTCCGACCATCAGCACCACCACCGAGCCGCCCGCGAGAGCGAGAAGGGGCGAGAGCTCGCGGTAGTCGATTACGGGCGCCTTGGCCTCGGAGGCCGCGAGCTGGAGCAGGTCGATCACTTGCTCACCGAGAGCTCAGGACCGGAGCGCGACTCGGCGTGCTGCTTGGCGGCCGCGATCTGCTCGAGCGTGGCGCGCTCGCTGCGCTCGACCACGAACTGCGGGTAGATCCCGAGCGCCACGACCACCGCCACGAGCGGCGCCACTGCCGCCAGCTCGAGGCCGCCGAGGTCGCTCGACTCGGCGCGCGGGCCCAGGCGGTTGTGCATCACGCCCTGGAACAGGCGAATCATGTACACGGCCGCGAGCACCACGCCCGCGCTCGCCACGAGCCCGTATACGAGCTTGTCCTCGAAGGCGCCGAACAGCACGAGCAGCTCGCCCACGAAGTTCGGGCTGCCGGGCATCGCGAGCGTGGCGAAGCTCGTGATCAGGAACAGAGCCGCCAGCACCGGCGCTCGGACGGCCATCCCGCCGAGCTCGCGCAGCGATTCGCTGCCGCCGCTTCGCAGCGCCACGACCCCCACGATCAGGAACAGCGGCACCACCACGAGCCCGTGGTTCAGCATCTGGAAGACCGCGCCCTGGGCGCCCTTGTCGTCGAGCGCGAAGATCCCGAGCACGATGAAGCCGAGCTGGGCGATCGAGGAGTAGGCGATCACGAGCCGGATGTTGTCCTGGGAGAAGGCGACGATCGATCCGTACAGGATCGAGAACACGGCGATCACGATGAACAGCTCCTGCCAGTGCTGGGAGCCCTCCGGCATCACCGGCAGCACGATCCGCAGGAAGCCGTACACGCCGACCTTCGAGAGCACCGCGGAGAGGAGCGCGAGCACGGGGATCGGGGTGGAGCGGTAGGTCTCCGGCACCCAGCCGTGGAGCGGGAACAGCGGCGCCTTGACGAAGAAGGCGAGCGCGAACAGCAGCACGATCCAGTGCTGCGAGCCCTCCGGGATCGAGCGCCGCTCGAGCTCCGCGAGGGAGAACGAGAGCTCGCCGCCGTCGGGCACCGAGAGCACCCCGAGCGCGATCGCCGCGGCCAGCATCAGCAGCGAGCCCGACAGCGTGTAGATCACGAACTTGGTGGTGGCGCGTACGCGGTCGCCCGTGCCCCAGCCGCCGATCAGGAAGTAGAACGGCACGAGCATCAGGTCGAAGAAGACGATGAAGAGCGCCAGGTCCTGCGCCATGAAGGCGCCGAGCACGGCGGTCTCGCCGAGCGCCAGGTTGAAGAAGTAGAGCTTGGCGCGGTCGTGCTCCCGGATAGCCGCCCAGAGGGTGCACGGCACCCAGGCGAGCGCCGTGAGCACCACCATGAACAGGTTGAGCCCGTCCACGCCGAGCTGGTAGCGGATCCCGAGCTCCCCGATCCACTCGTCGTCGGTGGCGTACTGGAGCCCGCCGGCGCCGCTCTCGAAGTCGGCGAGCATCACCATCGCGTAGCCGAGCACGACGAGCGTGCCGGCGAGCACGGACCAGCGCGCCCAGCCGCGCGGCAGGACTGCGCCGAGCAGCCCGGTGGCCAGCGGCGCGAACAGGACGATCGAGAGGTGGACGGTCACGAGCTGGCGATCAGGAAGTAGAGGACGAGGCCCGCCAACCCGAGCACGAGGAGCAGCGCGTAGGCGCGCAGGAACCCGGTCTGGATCGCGCGCGCGAACGACGTGCCCGCGCGCACGATGCCCGTGCTGCCGCCGACGATGAACCCCTGCACGAAGTCGGTCTCGACCACCCGCCTGCCGAACGAGCCGGCGGTGGCCATCGGGCGCACGAACCCGGCGTCGTAGAGCTCGTCGAAGTACCACTTGTGGGACAGGAACGAGTGCACCGCCGTGAAGCGGTCGCGCAGCTCCAGCGTGATCCCGCGCCGTCGCATGTACATGAGGAAGGCAACGCCTATCGACGCGATCGAGATGATCGCGCCGATCACGAGGCCGATCAGCTCGGCCCCCTCGGTGGGCGCCGTGTCGTGGAAGCGCGACTCCTCGAAGGTGGGCTCGAGGAAGTGCTCGAGCGTGTCGGTGAGCCCCGGCACCGCCACGATGCCGCCCACGATCGCGAGCAGCGCCAGCGGCGCCATCGCCGCCTTCATCGGACCGGAACGCTCGGCCACGTGGTGCTCGGGTCCCGGGAAGCCGACGTCGGTGTCCTCGGGCTCGCCCGTGGCCGGGTTCATCGGCTCGCCGTGCGCCACGTGCCCTCTCTCGAGCTCCCTGGCCTCGGGCACGGGCTCTCCGAAGAACACCCGGAACACCATCCGGAAGGCGTAAAAGGCGGTGAGGGCGGCCGCGAGGTAGCCCACGATCCCGAGGACCAGGTAGCCGCCGCCGCGGTCGATCGTGAACGCGAGCACCTCGTCCTTCGAGAAGAAGCCGGACATGAGCGGGAAGCCCGCGAGCGCGAGCGCGCCGATCGTGAACGTGACGAACGTGAACGGCATCGCCTTGCGAAAGCCGCCCATGCGGTCCATGTCCTGCGCGCCCGCCATCGCGCCGATCACTGAGCCTGCGCCCATGAACAGGAGCGCCTTGAAGAACGCGTGCGTCATCAGGTGGAAGAGCCCCGCGCCGTAGGCCGCCACCGACACGCCGAGCACCATGTAGCCGATCTGCGACATCGTCGAGTACGCGATCACGCGCTTGAGGTCCGTGACCACGAGCGCGATGCTGGCCGCCATCAGCAGCGTGGCGGTGCCCACGACCGCGCTGATGTCGGCCGCGGTGGGGGCCAGCTCGAAGAGCGGGAAGCAGCGCGCGATCAGGTACACGCCGGCGGTGACCATCGTGGCGGCGTGGATCAGCGCGGAGACCGGCGTGGGGCCCTCCATCGCGTCCGGGAGCCAGGTGTGGAGCGGCAGCTGCGCCGACTTCGCGAACGCGCCCACGAGAATCAGAAGGCAGGCGGCCACGAGCGTGCCGTCGTTGCGCCCGAACGCCTCGGGCGCCTCCTCGAACACGCCGAGGTAGTCGAGCTGCCCGGTCTCGCTCAGCAGCAAGAAGGCGGCTATCACGAGGCCCACGTCGCCGATCACGTTCATCACGAACGCCTTGATGCCGGCCGCGGTGGCGGTGCCGCGCCTGTACCAGAACGAGATGAGCAGGTAGGAGGCCGCGCCCACGAACGCCCAGCCCACGATCAGCAGCACGAAGTTCGCCGCCAGGACCAGCAGCAGCATCGAGAAGACGAAGAGGTTGAGGTAGGCGAAGTAGCGCGCGTAGCCGCGGTCGCCGCCCATGTAGGCCACCGAGTAGACGTGGATCAGGAACGACACCCCAGCCACGACGAGGCACATGAACACCGACAGCGGGTCGATCAGGATCGCGAGGTCCACCTCGAGATCCGCGGTGGCCGCGTAGGTCCATGCGCTGTCCACCAGGTGGCGCTCCTCGGCGGGGTGGTCCTGCATGTCCACGAGCGCCCCGATGGCCGACAGGAACGAGCCCAGGATGGCCGCGCTCGCGATCCAGCCCGCGGAGCGCCCGGGCAGCGCGCGCCAGCCGAGCGAGGTGATCAAGAGCCCCACGACCGGGAACACGAGCACGAGCCACCCAAAGGAGGTGGCGCTCACCCGCGCAGCTC
Source organism: Thermoleophilaceae bacterium (assembly GCA_035645115.1). GTDB lineage: Bacteria > Actinomycetota > Thermoleophilia > Solirubrobacterales > Thermoleophilaceae > JACVRW01. Next base: position 12,521 of record DASQNF010000072.1, read on the forward strand.
CGACATCTCGTCGATGTCGATCGGCAGCCGGTTGCGGTACATCGCGACGATGATCCCGAGCCCGATCACGACCTCACAGGCTGCGATCACCATCACGATCAGCGCGAAGATCTGGCCCGAGCCGTCGCCGTGCATGCGCGCGAAGGCGATCAGGGCGAGGTTGCCGGCGTTCAGCATCAGCTCGAGGCAGAGCAGCACAACGAGCGGGTTGCGGCGGGTGAGCACGCCGCCCGCGCCGATCACGAATATGAAGGCGGAGAGGACGAGGAACCAGACGACGTCCACTTAGACCCGCACTTCCAGCGTCTCGGTGGGCGCCTCGCGGCGCGGACCGGGGGCTGCGCCCTCCTCCTCGAGCCCGCGCCGGCGGCGCGCGAGCACGACGGCGCCGACGGCCGCCACCAGCAGCAGGAACGACGCCGTCTCGAACGCCACGAGCCACTTGGTCAGGAGCAGCTCGCCGATCTGCTCGGGCGCTCCGAAGCCCGTGCCTATTTCCGCCCCGCGCGTGCCGAGCGCCTTCAGCCCGCTGGCGACGAACGCGATGCACAGCTCCACGCCTACTGCTGCCGCGAACAGCGGCCCGAACACGCCCAGCGGCCCGCCCTCCGCGGCCAGCGGCTCGTCGGAGCCGCCGATGTAGGCGACCACGAACAGGTACAGCACCATCACCGCGCCCGCGTAGACCACGATCTGGCCGGCGGCGAGGAACTCGGCGTGCAGGAGCAGGAACAGGACCGCGAGCGCGATCAGGTGCACCACGAGCGCGAGCACTGAGTAGAACGGGTTGCGCAGCATCACCACGCCGAGCGCCCCGGCCAGCGCGCCGATGCCGGCCACGAAGAACAGCACCTGCTCGAACCACATGGAGGCCTACTCGCCCTCTCGCCGCAGCGGCGTGTGCTCGGGCGGATCGGCCAGCAGCATCTCCTTTGTGAAGATCAGGTCGGAGCGGCTGTAGTCGGCGAGCTCGTAGTCGTTGCCCATCGTGATCGCGTCGAACGGGCAGGCGATCTCGCAGTAGCCGCAGAAGATGCAGCGCGACATGTTGATCTCGTAGACGGCCGCGTAGCGCTCGCCCGCCGACACCTGCTCCTCGGGCGTGTTCTCGGCCGCCACCACGCGGATGCACTTGGCCGGGCAGGCGGCGGCGCAGAGCGAGCAGCCCACGCACTTCTCGAGGCCGGTCTCCTCGAAGCGGTGGAGCTTGTGGCGGCCGCGGAAGCGCGGGTAGACGGGCGTCTTCTCCTCGGGGTACTGGATCGTGTGATGGCCCTCCGCCACGCGGCCCATCGTGGTCTTGAGCCCGCGCAGCGTCTCTCCGAACACGCGGTACGCCGCGCCGAGGCCGCCGGGCTCGGGCCCGCGTTCCACGGGCCGCGCCGCGCTCTTCCAGTCGGCGGGCATGCTCAGGTCACCACCAGGACGATCGCCGTCACGAGCACGTTCAGGGTGGCCAGCGGCAGCAGCACCTTCCAGCCAAAGGACATCAGCTGGTCGTAGCGAAGGCGCGGCATCGAGGCTCTCACCCAGATGAAGAAGAAGGCGCCGGCGAGGATCTTCAGGATCATCCATAGCGGCGCGAGCGCCTCCGGGCCGGGGCCGCGCCAGCCGCCGAGGAAGCAGGCGGCGGCGATCGCCGAGATGATCAGGACCTCCATGTACTCGGCCATGAAGAACGAGCCGAAGCGCATGCCGCCGAACTCGGTGTTGTAGCCGCCGACGATCTCGGCGTCGCCCTCCGGCAGATCGAAAGGGGCGCGCGCGGTCTCGGCGAAGCCGGCCACCATGAAGATGCAGAAGCCCACGAACTGCGGGATCACGAACCAGACGCCGTCCTGGTGCTCGACGATGTCCACGAGCGACATCGAGCCGGTGGTCATCACCACCCCGAGCAGCGAGAGCCCGAGCGCCACCTCGTAGGAGATCAGCTGCGCGGCGGCGCGCATCGCCCCGAGGAACGAGTACTTGGAGCCCGAGGACCAGCCGCCCAGCATCAGCCCGTAAAAGGCGAGCGAGCCGAACGCGAAGAAGTAGAGCACGCCGATCGAGACGTCGATGCCGTAGAGGCCGAACTCGCCGCCCCAGGCGTCGAAGGGTCCGAAGGGGATGATCGCCATCGTGGCCACGGCGGTGGCCACAGAGATCACCGGCGCCAGCGCCATCATCCAGGGGATGGCCGTGGCCGGGGTGAACTGCTCTTTCGAGAGCAGCTTGCCCACGTCCGCGAGCGGCTGCATCAGCCCCCGCCAGCCCACGCGGTTGGGCCCGATGCGCGACTGGAAGCGGCCTAGCAGCTTGCGCTCGGCCAGCAGCACCATCGGCACGATCTGCAGGAGGACGGCGAAGATCACGATCGACTTGACGATCAGCACGAGCGTGGACTCGACCATCATGCGACGACCGCCTCCGTCCGCGCGCGCCCGACCTCGACCGGGCCGTCCGGGAGCGCGACGCCGGCCACGAACACGCTGCCGTCCGGCACGCCGGTGCGGACGACGGCGGCGGCCCGCGCCCGCGCGCCGTTCACGCTCAGCTCGAGCTCCTCGCCGTGCGCCACGCCGAGCCGGCGGGCGTCGGCCGGGGAGAGCTCGGCGTGTGCCGTGGTGGCAAGGAACGCCAGCGAGGGCGAGTGCTCGATCTCCGGCCCGGCCCACAGGCTCGGCACGGCCAGCGCCTGCATGCCCTCCGGCGCGGCGGGCGGATCGGCGAGCGGCTCCCTTGACGGCGCTCCCGCGGGCAGCGCCGCTGCCGCATCGCCGTCCTGCCAGCGCAGCCCGTCGCCGCCGATCGCCTCGAGCGTGAGCCCCCCGTAGAAGGGCACGGCCTCGGCCACGCGCGCCGTGACCTGCGCCGCGCTCAGCGCGCCCAGGCCGGCGCCGGCGCGCTCGCAGAGCTCGGCGAGCACCTGCCACCCGGGCCGCAGCTCGCCCGCTCGGCCGAGCGCCTGGCGCACGCGTTGGAGGCGGCCGTCGGGGTGGGTGACCGTGCCCTCCTTCTCCGCGTAGGTCTCGGCCGGGAAGACGACGTCGGCGTGCTCGTCGAGCGCGTCCGAGCGAAAGCGCGCGAACGCGATCACCGAGCCGGCCCGCGCGAGCGCCTCGGCCGGCAACTCGTGGTCCACGAGCAGCAGCGCGCCGGCCGACTCCGCCGCCACCGCGGCCGCCGTCATCCCCTGCGCAGGGGCGTCCACCAGCCCCGGGCCGAGG
>DASQNF010000073.1:0-3555 GCA_035645115.1 Thermoleophilaceae bacterium
GGCCGACGTCGCCGCAGTGCCGGGCGAGCACCTCGAGCTTGTGCCTGTACTCGTCGAGGTCGCCGTAGAACGTGTTCCAAATGTCCCCGTGCTCGGCGACTATGCGCAGCGTCCGCCGTTCGCCCGCCCCTCCGATCACGAGGGGCAGGTGCGGCTGCACCGGCTTTGGCTCCAGTCGCGCGTCCTTCAGCTGGAAGTGCTTGCCCTCGAACGTGGTGGTCTCCTGCGTCCAGAGGCTGCGCATGATCCGGCAGGCCTCGTCGAGCATGTCCATGCGCACCCCGATGCGCGGGAACGGGATGCCGTACTGATCGTGCTCGAGCTCGAACCAGGCGGCGCCCATCCCCAGCTCGAGCCGGCCGCCCGAGACGTGGTCGATGGTGGCGGCGATGTTCGCGACCACCGCCGGGTGCCGGTAGGTCACGCCCAGCACGAGCATCCCGCAGCGGACGCGGCTCGTGTGGGCGGCCATGGCGGCGAGCAGCGTGGTCCCCTCGAACTGCGGACCGGTTGGATCGCTGTGGATCGGCAGGAAATGGTCGAAGTCCGAGGCCCAGTCGTAGCCGAGCTCCTCGGAGCGGACCCACAGGTCCCGGTAGTCGTCGAAGCTCGTGTTCTGAGGCCCGGCGTGGACCCCGAAGCGGATGTCGTCGCCGAAGATCTGCATCTCGCGCGCCCGGCTCGCTCAGACGTTCGCCTCGGTGGGCTCGGAGCGGCTCTGTGCGAGCGCCTCGGCGGTCTCGAGTCCCGGCGCCATTGCGGCGCTCGTGCCCGGCATCACCTGGTGGTGGTCGATGTTCAGCAGGCGCAGCCACGACTGCTGGCCGAGCGTGAGCCCGATCATGCAGCCCAACTCCACGAGCTCGGCTTCGTTGAAGTGCGCGTACAGGCGCTCCCATAGGGCGTCATCGGCGTCGCCGGTCCAGACGATCGCCTCCGCATAGGCGAGCGCGGCCTTCTCCCGCTCGCTGTAGGTCTCGGACGACTCGAAGTTCAGAAGCTCGTCGTACTTGCCCTCGACAAGGCCCGCGCCGCGACCACGCTCGGATCGCTGGTTGCCGCAGTACTCGCACTTGACGCTGCGCGAGACATAGACGCGGCAGAGCTCCTTGAGCGGGTGGTCGACGATCCCGTTGCGGAAGAGGTCGTTCCAGGAGTTGGCGAAGAACCAGAAGGCGGCCGGCACATGCGCGCGAACGGCCGAGCTCTCCGGGCGCGGCGTCCCCTCCCGCGCGCAGCGCTCCATCTCCGCCTGCATCTCAGGCGTCATCTCCTCCAGCGGTACGTAGCTGATGCGCTGCGGTCCGGCCATGGTGCACTCCTCCCTCGAGACTCTGGGCGATAGCTTGCCACACCTGCCGCCGCGCCCTTCCTCACCCGCTTGACAGGCGGGCTAGGTGGATGCAGCATGGAACGGTTATGCCGGACTCGCACGGACTGGGGTTGACGAGGCGAGCGCGCCCGCGCCCCCGGGATACGCTCAGGCTGGCGGCGGCACGGGCGGAGCGATTCGCCGTCGAACGCTCGGAGCATCCGTTGGAGGTCTTCGCCGCTGTGGTCGCTCTGAACCTCGGACTGGCCGGTTGCTTCGTCGCCGCGGGCCTTCTGGTCGGTGACCAGGCCCTGCTGTTTCGCGAGCTCGCGCCGGCCACGCTGCTGAGCTTCGGGGAGCTCCTGCTGATCGCCGCCATCGCCCACGCCGCCCACCGGCTTTCCGCTCCGGGCGAGCCGGCCTGGCACAGCTTCTGGGGGCTGGCGGCGGGCGTGTTCCTCGTCTTCGCTTTCGACGAGATCACGCAGTCGCTGATATTCCTGGGCGATCTGCTCGAGGATGTGTTCGCGCTCGCGCCGAGCGGCGGATTCCGCGATCTGGAGGCAGTGCTGCTCACGCTGCTGTTCGCGGCCTCCGCGCTCTTGCTGATGACGCGTGCGCGCGTGCTGCTGCGCCACCCGCTCGCCCTCACGCTGCTCGTGCTCGGCGGAATCGTCGGCGCGGTGTCCCAGGGCCTCGACTCGTTCGCTCCCGGCACGCGCTGGGAGTTCGTCGCCGAGGAGACGCTCAAGCTCGGGGCGGAGGCGCTGCTGCTGGGAGGCTTCCTCGTGGCGCTCGCCGGGTTGCGCTCCTCGCTCGGCGATGGCGAGCTTCGCCCCGCCGGCGCAGCGGGCGACCTACGCCGGTAGCGCGCGCCGATCGAGCGGAGGAAGCAGGCGGCGGGCGAGCAGCCAGCACGCGCCGACCAGAGCGGCGCCTGTGAGCCAGCCGGCCACGACGTCGATCGGATAGTGCGCGCCCAGCATGAGACGGCTCAGGCCGATCGCGCCCACGAGGCCGGCCGCGCCGACCAGCACGGCAGCGCGCATGCCGCGCCCCCGGCAGGCGTGCGCGGCCAGGAGCGCCAGCGTCGCGTACAGCGCCACGCTCGTGGCGGAATGTGCGCTGGGGAAGGAGAAGCCGGAGGCAGAGGCCAGGGCATCGTTGGCGGCCGGTCGCGGGCGCTCGACCACCACCTTGATCAGGTGCACCACCACCTGGGTGGCGAGGACGGCGCAGACCAGGGTAAACAGCCCGCGCCAGTGCCGGACCGCCAAGAGCACCAGCGCGGCGACCACGGTCAAAGGCATGACCAGCTCGGTCCCGCCAAAGGAGCTGAGGGCAAAGCCGGCCGCCGGCGGGAGCTGATCCGACGCGTCCCGGGCCACTCGACCGAGCGTCGCGTCGAGTCGAACCACGGTCGCACTGACCGTGACCGCGGCCGCCAGCGCCGCGACCCCCGCGAGCATGAGCAGCGGATGGGCCGCCTGGCGAGCTTGATGTCCAATGCCGGTGAGCATGAGTTGACCGGGAATGCCCCGAGCGCCGATTCGCAAACCGGTGCATTGCTCTTATCGGCACCCGAGGGGCCTGCCGTAGCAGGGTGTACCCGAGCCACAAACGATCCGAACCAGCGAGCGCCTCGGAAAAGGAGCCCGGGGTCCGAGCCACGGCCGGCCAGTACGCTGGCGCCGTGTGCCCCCTGACGAGCCCGTGACGGAACGCCCGGAGGGCCGGCCCGCCAGCGGGGTCGAGCACCTGAGCGACCTGGAGCTCGCGATTCGCTGCGCACGCGCCGCCGGCCAGGAGCTGATAGCCCGCTTCGGCGCCCCCGCCGCCGGGCTTGCCTCGAAGTCCTCGGCCACCGATCTCGTCTCCGACGCAGACCGTGAGTCGGAGCGCACGATCGTCGGGCTCCTGCGCGCCGCGCGACCCGACGACGGGATCCTCGCGGAGGAGGGGGCGAGCGCGAGCGCGGCCAGCGGGCGTCGCTGGGTCGTGGATCCGCTCGACGGGACCACCAACTACGTGTACGGCTTTCCGGTCTGGGCCGTGAGCATCGCGCTCGAGGATGACGACGGCGCGCTAGTTGGCGTGGTGTTCGACCCGACCCGCGACGAGCTGTTCGCCGCCGAGCGCGGCGTCGGCGCCACCGTCAACGGCGAGCGCGTGCACGTGCGCTCCGACCTGCCGCTCGAGCGCGCCCTCGTTGCCACCGGCTTCAGCTACGACGCGGACGAGCG
>DASQNF010000074.1:0-11694 GCA_035645115.1 Thermoleophilaceae bacterium
CTCGAGTTCGTGCGCGCGCTGATCGCGCTTCGCGCCTCGCTCGGTCCCGGGTTCGAGCTGGTCGAGGCGCCCGCGGGCGTGTTGGCCTACACGCGCGGCGAGCACCTGGTGGCGGTCAACACCACCGCCGAGGACCAGCGCTGGGAACACCCCGGTGAGGTCGTGCTCGAGAGCGCTCCTGGCGCCGCCGCCGGGGGGCGGCTCGCCGCCCGCGCGGCGGCGATCGCGCACGGCTGACGGCTGGGTTATCCGCGCCTGAAGAGGGGTAAACGCCACGCGATGAGGGGGAAGCGGGGCGTCGCAGTTCGAGCAGCCGATCGGCGCCGTGGCGGCCGCCGCGGTCGTGGTCACTGTCCCGCTCATCATCATGGTCCTGATCTTCCAGCGCCGCATCGTGGCGGGCCATACCGCCGGTGCGGTGAAGGGTTGAGGAGGTAGCACTCGGCATGGCCGAAATCACGCTCGACAACGTCTCCAAGCGCTTCCCGGACGGCTACGAGGCCGTCAAGGACATGAACCTCGAGATCAGGGACGGCGAGTTCATGATCCTCGTGGGCCCGTCAGGCTGCGGGAAGTCCACGGCCCTCAGGATGATCGCCGGGCTTGAGGACATCACCGAGGGCGAGCTGCGTATCGGCGGCGACGTGGTCAACGACAAGGCGCCCAAGGACCGCGACATCGCGATGGTGTTCCAGAACTACGCGCTCTACCCGCACATGAGCGTGCGCGACAACATGGGCTTCGCGCTCAAGCTGCGCGGCGCCAACAAGAGCGAGATCGACGAGAAGGTCGAGAACGCCGCGCGCGTGCTCGACCTCGAGCCGCACCTCGACCGCAAGCCCTCCCAGCTCTCAGGCGGCCAGCGCCAGCGTGTGGCGATGGGGCGGGCGATCGTACGCGACCCGTCCGCGTTCCTCATGGACGAGCCGCTCTCGAACCTCGACGCCAAGCTGCGCGTGGCGATGCGCACCGAGGTCTCGCGCCTCCAGCAGCGGCTCGGGACCACCACGATCTACGTGACCCACGACCAGACCGAAGCGATGACACTCGGCGACCGGGTCGCCGTCATGCGCGCAGGGGTGATCCAGCAGGTGGGCTCCCCGATGGAGCTCTACAACCATCCGGTCAACCTCTTCGTGGCGGGCTTCGTCGGCTCCCCCGCGATGAACTTCATGCCGGCGACGGTCGAGGGGGACGTGGTCAAGCTCCCCTTCGGCGAGGTGGCGCTGCCCCCCGAGTTGCGCCAGCGCGTGTCCCAGGCGGGCGGCAGACAGCTGATCGCCGGCGTCCGGCCCGAGAACTTCGAGGACGCCGCGCTCGTGGGTGAGGCCAAGGATCAGGGCTCCACCTTCCGGGCGAAGATCGAGGTCGTGGAGTCGATGGGCTCGGAGCTGTACGCGCACTTCTCGGTGTCGTCCGACTCGACGATCGATTCGCAGGAGCTGCGCGAGCTGGCCGAGGATGCCGGGGGCGGCGAGATCCCGAGCGCGGGCGAGGAAGGGCGGATCGTCGCTCGCCTCGAGCCGGCCAGCAAGGTCAGCGAGGGCCAGGAGACCGAGCTGTGGGTGGACGCCGCCCGGCTGCAGCTCTTCGACCCAAAGGACGGCCGCAATCTGACCGTGGACGAGAGCGGCCCGCCCGCCACCGGCGGGGGCTCCCGAAGCGACACCGACGTGCACGGCGAAGACCCCGACGCGCGCAAGGCGGACCGCGAGTCGCAGCCCGGACCGGCGGGCGGGCGCATGGAGCCGGGCCTGGGCTCATAGGAGGGAGACCACCCGGGGGCCTCACGCCCCCGGACCCCGATACAACTGGCCGGCTGCCGGGAGGCAGCCCCCGCGGCATGTGGTCGGCCCAGGCCGGGCGCGTTTTTGCCGGCGGAGAGCCCGACGCTACTTCAGCTCGCGCCGCAGCTGGTGGACCATCGTGTCCTCGACGCCGGCCGGGTTCTCGAGGTCGCGGCGGATCGCGTCGATGATCGCGTCGTCCCATTCGTGGGTGCGCAGCAGCAGGTAGCGCAGGTGCGCGACGCGCATGTAGGACTCGGTCTCCGAGCCGCGGTTGACCAGCTCGGCCTCGCGCAGCAGCTCCACCACCGGCTCGTACTCGTCGCGGAACCAGGCCTCGGCCACCTCGGCGCGGCTCATCGCCTCGCCACGGTCCTGGCTTGCGCGGAAGCCCCACGCCTCCACGGCCTCGGCGAGAGCCGCGTAGCGCCACTCGTCCGACAGCTTGATCTTCACGCGCGCGGCCGGGGGCAGCGGCACGCGCTCGAAGAAGAGCCGCTCGTGGCTCTTGAGGGGCAGGTCACGCAGGCGGATCTTCCTGTCGGCGCCTAGCTGGGTGAGCACCTCGGTCACGTACGCGTTGATGTCCTTGTGGCCGAGCGCGCGCGCCACCGACACGCGGTGGTGCCCGTCCTTGACGAAGTGGAGCTCGCCGATCCTGTAGACGTCGATCGGGGGCATCGCCTCGCCGCGCCGCTGTGCGGCGGCGATCCGCTCCCAGCGCTGGCGCACGCGCGTGGAGGTGGGCCTGAAGCTGCGGTCGAACTCGCGCGTGCGGTCGACCGAGCCGACGATCGAGTCGAGCTCGATCGGCTGCTGCCCGAGCGGCCGCTCGCCGCGGTGGCCGAGCGCCGCCACCACCTCCTCGAACGGGAGGATCACGTTCACGTCGCTCGGCTCGCCGCGCATGCGGGCGGACAGGCGCGCCAGCGCGCGCTGGCGGCGGCTGCGGCTGAAGTCGAACTGGGCGTCCGCGCTGGGAAGGCCGGTGTCCCGGGGCACCTCTCGAAAAGTAACGACGGCGAGCGGCGCGGGCCGCCGGCTGCGGGGGAGCAGGTCAGGGCGGCGCGGGCTAGGCGCTCAGGGCACCACGAGCCGGAACGCCCCGCGCTCACCCCGGAAACGAGCCGGGCCGAACGCCACGAGCTCGCCGTCGACATTCCATTCCCCGCCGGCGGTCAGCGCCACCAGCGCATCCCCGCAGGAGGCGTGCCGCGCGCGAGGGTGGCCGCTGGCCTTGCCGCTGCGCAGCCTGTAGGCGAGCGCCACGAGGCCGGGCCGCGGCCCGGCCTCGACCACGACGATCTCGAGCACACCGTCGGCGGGGTCGGCCTCCTCGATCTGCGAGCCGCCCCCGAACGCCCCGGACGCGGCCACCGTCAATTGCCACACGTCGCCCGAGAACAGGTGGCGCCCGTCGCATTCGACCTGGCATCCCACCGGTTGGGAGCGCAGGCCGGCGACCAGCGCTCCCGCCGCGTACCCGAGCGTCCCGAGTCGCCGCTTCCAGGCCGAGGCCAGCTGCGCCGCCGGCGCCGGCAGCCCGGCGCTTGCCACGTTCACGAATGGCCGTCCCGCGTTGCCGGACGGGGGCTCCATCCAACCGAGCTCGAGCGCCCGTGTCGCCGGCCCGCGCACGGCGAGCCGACACGCCGCCTCGAGCTCCATCGGCAGACCGAGCCGGCGGGCGAAGTCGTTGGCGGTGCCGGCCGGGAGCACCGCCAGCGGCAGTCCCGCCCGCCCGGCGGCCGCCGCCACCGGCGCGATGCTGCCGTCACCGCCGGCCACCACCAGCCGCTCCGCACCGGCTGCGGCGGCGCCTTCCACGTCTCCGATGTCGAAGCGCTGCACGTCGGCCCCGAAGCCGCGCAGCCGAGCAGCGCAGAGGCCCGGGTCGCACGATCCCGACTCCTCGTTCGCCACCAAGGCAACGGCGGCGGCAGGCCGGCCCTGGGCCACGGGCTCGGCCCGCGTCGTACGCGACATGCGTGCCATCCTCCTCGCCTCATGCATGCCCCGCCCGGCCAAACCGCAACCCTCGCTCTGGGCTGATGGCGCGCGTGTTCGTGAGCCGCCGGCTGCCCGGCCCGGCGCTCCCGCGCCTGTGCTCGGAGCACGACGTGGAGGTGTGGCCCGGGCGCCTCCCGCCCGCGCGCGACGATCTGCTGCGGCGCGCACCGGAGCTCGACGGGCTGCTCGCGCTGCTCACGGACCGGGTCGACTCCGAGCTGATCGACGCCGCCCCCCGGCTACGGGCGATCTCGAACTACGCGGTGGGCACCGACAACGTGGACCTCGAGGCGGCGAGCGCTCGCGGCATCCCGGTGGGCAACACGCCCGAGGTGCTCACGGAGTCCACCGCCGACCTCGCGCTCGCGCTGATGCTGGCGCTCTGTCGCAGAGTCGTGGAGGGCGAGGCGCACGTGCGCGCGGGCCGCTGGGACACCTGGGAGCCCGGGCTGATGCTCGGGCGCGACCTGCACGGCACCACCGTGGGGATCGTCGGGCTTGGGCGCATCGGCCGTGCCGTGGCGCGCCGGCTCGAGGGCTTCGGCGCCGAGGTCCTGCACACGAGCAGGAGCGGCGGCCTGCCGCTCGAGGAGCTGCTCGAGCGCTCGGACTTCGTGACGCTGCACTGCCCGCTCACCCCCGATACCCGCGGGCTGATCGGAGAGCGGGCGCTGGCGCGGATGAAGCCGAGCGCCTATCTGGTCAACGCCGCACGCGGCCCGGTGGTGGACACCGCGGCGCTCGCCGCGGCCCTGCACGCGGGCGAGATCGCCGGCGCGGCGCTTGACGTGACCGACCCCGAGCCGCTGCCCGGCGGCCATCCGCTGCTGGGCGCCCCGAACTTGCTGGTGGTGCCGCACATCGCCTCCGCCACCCACGCCACCCGCGAGCGGATGACGGAGATCGCCGTGGACAACCTCCTCGCGGGCCTCGCCGGCGAGCCGATGCCCTTCAGCGCCAACTCCCCATGAATCTCGGTCTCGAGGGGCGGACGTGCGTGGTCACGGGTGGTACGCGCGGCATCGGCGCCGCCGTGGCGCGCATGCTGGCCGAGGAGGGCGCGCGCGTGCTCAGGGTGGCTCGCCGGAATGCCGACCTCGACCTCGACGTGACCGCCCCGGACGCCGGCGAGCGCGTCCTCGGCGCCTGCCAGGGGCCGCCCTGGGCGCTCGTGAACAACGCCGGCACGGCGGGGGCGCGCCCGCTCGATGAGCTCACGGACGCCGACTGGCAACAGCAGTGGGACGTGCACGTGATGGCCCCGATGCGGCTGATGCGGGCGCTCGCCCCCGCGATGGCCGAGGCCGGCGGCGGGCGAGTCGTGAACGTGAGCTCGTCAGCCGGCAAGCGCCCGTCGGCCACGCTCGATGCGCCCTACTCGGTGACGAAGGCCGCGCAGCTGTCGCTCTCGCGCCTGTTCGCCGACGCCTGGGCGGCCCGCGGCGTGCTCGTGAACGCGGTGGCGCCCGGGGTGGTCGCGACCGGGCTGTGGACCGGCCCCGGCGGGCTCGCCGACCAGATCGCGGCGCGCAGCGGCCGCTCGCGCGAGGAGGTTCTCGAGGCCACTCGCGCAAAGCCGCCGGTGGGACGGATGGGGACCGAGGACGAGATCGCCGCGGCGATCGTCTTCCTGTGCTCCGAGCGCGCGTCCGGGGTGGCCGGCGCGGCGTGGTCGGTGGACGGGGGCAGCGTGCCGTCGATCCTCTGAGCCGCGCGCGCGTTTCGCTCCGGGGCGGGTCTTATGCTCGCCGAGGATGGCCGCCATCCCCTACCGGATCCGCCGCTCCGACCGCGCTCGCCATGCCCGCATCCTGGTCGACGCGGCCGGCATCGAGGTGGTGGTGCCGCGCCGCTTCCCGCTGCGCGAGGTGGAGCCGTTCGTGGAGGAGAAGCTGCCCTGGATCGAGCGCACCCTGCGGCGCATGCGGGAGTCCGAGCGGGAATATCCGCCGCCGCGGCCCGAGGACGGGGGAGAGGTGCTCTACCTGGGGGAGCCGCTGCGGCTGCGGGTGCGGGTCGAGCGCGGCCGGACCCGTCCGCACGTGGTGCGGTACGGCCGGGAGCTGCGCGTGCGGCTGCCCCGCGGCGGCTCGCTCGTGGCCGCGCTCGAGGGCTGGTACCGCCGCCAGGCGCGCGTGGAGGTGGCGGAGCGGCTCGACGCCGCCACCGCGCGCGCCGGGGTCCACTACACGACATTGCAGATCCGCGGCCAGCGCACCCGCTGGGCGAGCTGCTCCTCCAGCGGCGCGATGAGCTTCAACTGGCGCCTGATGCTGGCGCCGGGCGAGATCCTCGACTACGTGGTCGAGCACGAGGTGGCGCACCTCTCGGTGCACGACCATTCGCGGCGCTTTTGGCGCCTGCTGGCCGCACGCTGCCCCGAGTGGCGCGAGCGCGAGGCCTGGCTGCGCCGGCACGGGCACGCGCTGCGCCTCTAGATCCGCCTACTCCCAGCGAAAGAAGCGCACCGCGAGGAGCACCCCGGCGAGCGCCCAGCCGCCGACCACGGCGGCGGCTGTCCCGATGTCCGCCGAGCCGCCCACGATCGCCTGCGAGAGCCCGTCGATCAGGTGCTTGAGCGGCAGCGCCTCGGCCACCGCCTCGAGCGCGCGCGGCAGCTCGTCCGCCGAGTAGAACACGCCGGATATGAAGATCAGCGGCAGGAACAGCGCGTTCGTGTAGGCGGGCGCGGCATCCTCGTTCGGGATCAGGTGCGCGAACGCCACGCCGAGCGACGCGAAGCAGAGCACGCCGAGCCCGGTGAACAGGACGAGCAGCGGCCAGTCCTGGGGCCAGTCCACCCCGTAGAGGAGGTTGCCGATCGCCACCACGAGCCCCACCTGCAGGAACGCGTTGAGCGTGGCCGACCCGATGAAGCCGGCCAGGTAGGCGCCGGCCGGCATCGGCGTGCCGCGGATCCGCTTCAGGACCCCCTCCTCGCGCAGCAGCGTCAAGTTGAACGCGAGCGCGGTGAACGTGGTCGCGAGCACGCCCATCCCGGCCACCCCGGGGATCAGCGTCTCGAGTTCCTCGTCCTCGCCGGCGAAGGCCGTGGCCACCAGCACGAGCAGCAGCAGCGGAAGCAGGAAGTTGAAGAACGCCGCGCTCGGGTTGCGCCAGAAGAGCTTGCGCTCGAAGCGGAACTGCTCCCAGGCGAGCGCCACCGGGCTCATTCGGCGTCGGTGGTCAGCTCGAGATAGACGTCCTCGAGCGTGGGGCGGGTCACCTCGAGCCCCTCGAGCCGCTCGTCGCGCGCGAGCGCGTCCCGGGTCAGGCGGTGGAGCAGCTCGGTGGGGTCGTCGGTCTGGTGCTCCACCCGGCGGCCGCCGGACAGGTATGAGACGCGGTAGCCGCCGCTCCCGGGGCTGAGCTGATCGGGCGGCCCCTGCGCGACCATGCGGCCGTCTTTGACGATCGCCACCCGGTCGGCCAGTGCCTGGGCCTCGTCGAGATAGTGGGTGGTGAGCAGGACCGTCTTGCCGAGCTCCTTCAGCGTGCGCACCACCTGCCAGGCGGCCCGGCGCGCCGCGGGGTCGAAGCCCGTGGTGGGCTCGTCGAGGAACACGAGCTCGGGGTCGCCCACGAGCGCGAGCGCGAGGTCGAGGCGGCGGCGCTGCCCGCCGCTGAGGTCCTTGGTGCGCGCGTCCGCCTTCGCCTCGAGCCCGACCAGCGCGATGGTCTCGCTCGGGTCGCGCGGCCGGGCGTAGGCCTTGGAGAAGTGCTCCACCGCCTCGCGCACCGTCACGCGCGGGTAGAAGCCGCAGCTCTGCAGGACGATCCCCACGCGCTGCTGCTGCTCGCGGTCGCGCCGCTCCGGGTCGCGCCCGAGCACCCGCACGCTGCCGCCCGAGCGCTCCCGGTAGCCCTCGAGGATCTCCACCGTCGTCGTCTTCCCGGCGCCGTTGGGGCCGAGCAGGCCGAACACCTCGCCGCGCTCGACGGAGAACGAAAGCCCACGGACAGCCTCGAGCGAGCCATAGGACTTGCGCAGGTCTTCGACCTCGATGGCGTGCACTCGACGCGCGAGGTTATCCGGCGCGGGTATGGGGGCAGCTCGGCTCCGCTCTTGCCGGACACGAGGTATCCGGCCGGGTCACGCTCTTTCGCGGAGCCGCTACCAGCCGACGCGCTTGCGCAGCTCCACGGCCTTGCGCTCGTCCTTGCGCTTCTCGAGCCGGCCCTGGATCGCGGAGGCCACGGCCACGAGCACCGTGAAGAACACGATCAGCCCGAGCGAGAAGAAGGTGACGATCCTGTCGTCCGTCTCGCCCACGAGCCCCTCGCCGTTGTCCCCGGCGAAGGCGGGCGCGGCGAGGGCGAGCGAGAGCAGGAGAACGGCTGCCGGCGCGAGCTGACGCATGCTTCGGAAACGATACCCGCTCCCCGCGCGCCCATGGTAAGCCGCGGGCCTCGCTCGCGCGCCGGTCCGCCCACTAGGCTCCTGCCGCCGTGTCGCTCCTCGAGGCCATCGTCCTCGGGGTCGTGCAGGGGCTCACCGAGTTCCTGCCGATCTCGAGCACCGGTCACTTGCGCATCGTCCCCGCCTTCGCCGGCTGGGAGGACCCCGGCGCCGCGTTCACGGCCGTCACGCAGCTGGGGACGATGGCGGCGGTGCTCGTCTACTTCCGGACCGACCTCGCGCGGATCGGCCGGGCCTGGGTGCGCTCGCTCGGGAACCGCGCGCTGCGCCGGGAGCTCGACGCGCGCCTCGGCTGGTACATCGTCCTCGGGACGATCCCGATCGGCATCTTCGGCGTGCTCTTCAAGGATCAGATCGAGACCGGCGCTCGCGACCTCTACGTGATCGGCGTGGCCCTGATCGCGCTCGGGCTCGTGCTGCTGCTCGCCGAGAAGGTGGGTCCGCACGAGCGGACGATGGAGCAGATCAGGACGAAGGACGGCTTCGCGATCGGCCTGGCCCAAGCGCTCGCCCTGGTGCCCGGGGTCTCGCGCTCGGGCGCGACGATCACCGCCGGCCTGTTCATGGGCCTCGACCGGGAGACCGCGGCGCGCTTCTCCTTCCTCCTCTCGATCCCGGCCGTGGTGCTGAGCGGCCTGCTCGAGCTGGGCTCGATCCTGAGCGGCGAGGAGGGGGCCCACGTGGGAGCGGGCGCGCTGATCGTGGCGACCGTGCTCGCCTTTGTCAGCGGCTACGCGGCGATCGCCTTTCTGCTGCGATTCCTGTCGAACCACTCGACCGTGGTGTTCGTGGTCTACCGGGTGGCGCTGGGGGCGCTGGTGCTGGTGCTGGTGAGCGCCGGGACGATCGAGTGAGAAGTGGGCTTGGCCGCCCGGCTTCCCGTGCCCTCCGGTAGGCGCAGAGCAAGGCGGTACGCCGTGCGGCGTGCGTGCTGACGATGGCCTAGCCTTCCCCCGGTGCAGCTCGCCTGGAAGTTCGGCGTCATCATGCTCGTCGCGTTGGCGCTCGTCGTGCTGCCCGGCGGCGGGAACGCGCTGGACGTGGTCCTCACGCTCCTGACCGTCGTCTTCTTCGCGTCGATCGCCTTCCTCGTCTACCGGCTGTGGCGCCAGTACCGCTTCGAGCTCGACACGCTCGACCCGAACGTGCGGCTGGTGCTGTACGCCGCGCCGGCGCTGGCCGTGCTCACCCTGACGGCCACGGCGCGCCTGTTCGACGCGGGCGGCGCCGGCGCGCTGCTCTGGTTCGCCCTGCTGGCGCTCGCGTCCTATGGGCTCTTCTGGGTCTGGACGCGGTACCGAAAAAACACGTACTGAGGGGAGAGTCGCCGATCTGGCCGGAGGGACCCCCTTCTAACTCCGCTCTCCGTGAGACCGAGCGACCTGCTACGACTGTTTGTCAGATGGAGGCCCGGGGAGAGATGACGGCCCACGAGATCCTTAAGGCCGCGCAGGCTCTCGGCGAGGAACGCGGCTGGCACGAAAAGGGCGTCGTGGCCCGGGACGGGGTGGGTGTCTGCATCATGGGCGCGTCAAACGTTGTGGCGACCGGCGATCCCCGCAAGCGACCGAGGCGACTCGCGCCTGAGCACATGAAAGCGCTCAGGGCGTTAGCGAAGTGCGCCGGTGCGCGGGACTTCACGTTCATCTCATGGTGGTGGGACGTGGCTTCGCCTGCGGAACGCGAACGTGTCTTGGATCGGGCGATCGAGGTCACCGCCCCGGCAGAAGCCGCAGGGCGCTAAGGCGCGCGCGGCGCTTTTCCGCGACCTCCGGGCCTGGCGGCGCTTATCCCGCCTGGTGCCACCAGCTCTGGACGCGCTACCGGCGCTACGAGTAACGCTCTCGTGACGCAGAAGTAACTCGCGCGTCTTGTCCCGTCTCCCGCGACGCGGGAGGGTGCCCGCCATGCGAGCGCTGCAACCGGAACGGGGTCAGGCGTCGGTGGAGGCGGTGGCGGTGGTGCCGCTCGTGATCCTCGCCGCACTCGTCTCGTGGCAGATCGTGCTCTCCGGCCACACGCTATGGCTCACCGCCGGCGCTGCCCGCGCGGCCGCAAGGGCGGACAGCGTTGGGGCGAGCGCCGACCGTGCCGCGCGCAGCGCGCTCCCCGCTGCGATGGAGCGCGGGCTGTCCGTGGAGCGCTTGGGACGGGGCGGAGTGCGGGTGGCCGTGCGCATTCCGCTGCTCTTGCGGCGCTGGCGCTCGCCGCTGAGCGTGTCCGCGGTCTCCTCGCTCGGGCGGGAGAGGCGGTGAGCAGTGGCAGTCGCTCGCGGGACCCGGTGCGCCGCCGCGGCGAAGTCGGGCAGGCGAGCCTCGAGGCTCCTGTGCGCCGCTGCAGCGAAGGCGGGCAGGCGAGCCTCGAGCTGCTCGGGATGCTGCCGCTGCTGATCGCACTGGCGCTGGCGGCCACCCAGCTGCTGGCCGTCGGCTACTCGAGCGTTCTCGCGGGCAACGCGGCGGAGGCCGGCGCCCTGGCGCTCGCGGCGGGCGGCGATGTGAAGGCGGGCGTTCGGGAGGCGCTGCCGGGCTGGTCGCGCACCCGGGCGCAGATCGCCACATCGGACGGTCGGATCGAGGTGCGCCTGCGGCCACCCTCCCTCATGGCCGCGCTCGAGGAGCGCCTGGAGGTCTCGGCCACCGCGGCGGTGGAGCGGTGAGCGGGGCCGGTCAGGGCAGCCACGACGGTGGAGCCGTGAGCAGGGCGGCTCTCGGCCACCGCGGTAAAGCCGTGAGCGGTGCGGTCAAGGCAGCCACGGCGGTGGGGCCGTGAGCGGGCACACGCACCCCCGCCACGCCCATGCGCGCATCCCGCACGGGCATCGCCTAGCTCCACCCGCGATCGCGGCCGCGCGGGCGAACCGCGAGCGGGGGCCATTGGCGGCCGCCCTCGCTTCCGTCGGCGGCTTCCTCGTGGAGCCCGCGAATTCGGTCGACCACAGGGGGTGGGCGCCCGATCCGGCCGAGGAGCTCCGCGCGCGACCCGTCATCGCTGTGTTCGGGCTTGCACGCGGCTGCGGGACCACCACGGTCGCCCGCGCTCTCGCTGCCGAGCTTGCCGCACGCGATCCCGCGGGGGTCGCCACGGTCGCCGGCGATTCCCACGGCGCAGGGGTGCGCGTGGCGAGCCAGGCCGCAGGTCGACTGGCGCGCGCCCTCGATGACTATCCGCACGCCGAGACGCGAGCGGTCGGCCGCCTCTGCCTCGTCAGCGGCACTGACCCGGTGACCCTCGCAGAGGGCGCTCGCCACCTAGCGCCACTCGTGCTCGATGCAGGCTCATCGGCGGTGGGAGGGGTTCCGGCTTCGCTGGCCGACCACTCGCTGCTCGTGACCACACCCGCGGTCGAGCCCGCGCTGGCCCGCGTGGCCGCCGACTGCCTCGCCCGTGTGGGGCCGGAGCCGATAATCGTGCTGAACCGCGTTACGGAGCTCGCTACGCGGGCCAGCCGGGACGGCCCGCGGCCGGGCGTCTTTT
>DASQNF010000075.1:0-1675 GCA_035645115.1 Thermoleophilaceae bacterium
GCCTTCTCCGGCTCTGTCTTCGTGACCGCCTCGTGCTGGAGCCAGGTGGCGAACCGCCGTCCCGGCGAGGTCGGCTTGTGCTTCTTGATCGCCATGGCCTACTCCGCTCCCTGCCCCTCGAACAGCTCGATCGAGTCGTCCACGTGCAGCGTGACGACGGCCTTCTTCCAGCGCCTGCGGGTGCCGGAGCTGAAGCCGCGCCGCTTCGGCTTGGCCTTGACCCAGGCGGTGCGCACGCCGGTGACCCGCACGCCGAAGATCTCCTCGATCGCTTGGCGGACCTGCGTCTTGTTCGCCCCCTCGTGCACGCGGAACGTGTACTTGTTGGCGGCGAGCAGGGCGTAGCTCTTCTCGGAGATGACCGGCCGGATGATCACCTGGCGGGCGTTCACTTCGCGGCCGCCTTTTCAGTCACCCGCGCGAGCGCCGCCTCGGAGATCACGAGCCGTGAAGCGCCGATCACGTCGGCCACGCCCACGGCGTCGGCGTGCAGCACCGACACGTGCGGGATGTTGCGGAAGGACTTGAGGCAGCTCTCCTCGCCGTCGCTGAGCACGACCAGCACGCGGCCCTCGCCGTCGAGCGTGTCGAGCGCGGCCACCGCCGCCTTGGTCGAGGGGGTCTCGAAGCCGGCGGGGTCGATCGCCGCGATCGAGCCGCGCTCGGCGTGCACCGAGAGCGCCGCCCGCAGCGCCCGCCGGCGCGCCTTGCGATTGACCTTGACTGTGTAGGCGCGCGGCTTGGGCGCGAATGCCACGCCGCCGCCGGTGCGGTGGGGGGCCGAGAGCGCGCCCACGCGTGCGCGGCCGGTGCCCTTCTGGCGCCAGGCCTTGGCGCCGGTCATGTCGACCTCGCCGCGCGTCTTCGTGGACTGCGTCCCGCGCCGGCGCGCGGCCAGCTCGGCGCGCACGGCCTCGTGCACGAGCGGGCCGTGGAAGCGCTCGCCGAAGACGTCGTCGTCGAGCTCGAGCGCGCCGGAGCCGCCGCCGATGTAGCCGGCGCTCGCCATCAGCGATCGCCGTCCCGGCGGATCGCGACCACGGACCCCTTCGGCCCGGGCACCGAGCCGCGCACCAGCAGCAGGTTGTCGTCCGCGCGCACGTCCACGATCTCAAGGCCGCGCTGGGTCACGCGCTTGTTGCCCATCTGGCCCGGGCCGCGGATGCCCTTGAACACGCGCGCGGGATCGGCCGAGGCGCCGATCGAGCCGGGCGCGCGAACGTTGTGGGAGCCGTGCGAGGCGGGCCCGCGGTGGAAGTTGTGGCGCTTGATCGTGCCCGCGAAGCCCTTGCCCTTGGAGACGCCCGAGACCTTGACCCGCTGACCCTGCTCGAACACGGCGTCGACCTTGACCTCGTTCCCGATCTCGGTCTCGCCCGGGTCGCCGCGGAACTCGGCGAGGTGCCCGAGGTTGCCCACCCCCGCCTTGCGAAGGTGGCCGAGCCGCGGCTTGTTCAGCTTCTTCTCGCGGGTCTCGCCGAATGCGAGCTGGACGGCGTCGTAGCCGTCGCGCTCGGCGCGCCGGATCGCGGTCACGAAGCAGGGCCCGGCCTCGATCACGGTCACGCGCTCCACGTGGCCGTCCTCCGGGCTGAAGACCTGCGTCATGCCCAGCTTTCTGCCCAGCATCCCGGCCATCAGATCAGCTGGATCTGGATGTCCACGCCGGCCGGCA
>DASQNF010000076.1:0-8557 GCA_035645115.1 Thermoleophilaceae bacterium
CAACCACGCCGAGTCGCCAGCCGCGCTCGGCGGCGAGCGCGGCCCAGTGCAGATCGAGGCCCCAGCCGTAGCGCAGCTCGGGGAAGGGGACCAGCTCGCTCGCCACGCGCCGGCCGAAGGCCATGACCGGGCCGATCTCCACGAAGCGCGTCTCGCGTACGAGCGATGCCGGGCGCCGGCGCGTGACCTTCCACGCCGAGTGGCTCATGAGCGTTTGGGCGGGCTGCGCCAGGTCCAGGTCGAACGCCTCACACACGCCCAGGAAGCGGTCGAGGAAGGCGTATGGCAGGCGTACGTCATCGTCGATCACGAGCGTCCAGTCGGGCTCGCTGCCGGCCGCCTCCGCCAACACCCGGTTCAGGTTTTCGAACTTCCCGCCCTCGAGACCGCTGGCCACGGTGGCCGCGCCGAGCACCGAATCGGGGCGACCAGCGGCGCCGAGGACGAGCGTCACGCGGTGGCGGGCCGAGCGCAGCTCCGCGAGCGCGCTCGGCAGCAATGAGCCTGGACGGTAGATCCCCGCCACGAGCACTTCACGGCTCGGCACCTCAATGGCAAGCCGCCTGGCGCGGCGACGCGTGCCGGCCACGCGGTCGATCGCCTCGAAGGCGAGCTCGCCGAGGCCGCGCTTGGCGCGTCGCCACGGGTCGGTCACGTCGCCCGCGTCGCCGGAGAGGATGTCCGGCGCGCCCATGAGCGGGGTGCGTGCCGCGGATGCGGCGGATAGCGAGCCGCCGGCCTGGGAGCGAGCGGGCTGCTGCTCGCCGGAGTCCAGCCCGTGACTCATCGCGGACGCAGCGTCTCCACCACGCGACCCGCCGCATGCGAGCCCATCACGATTCCCTGCGGACAGGCGCGGCGCAGCGTGTGCCAACCACAGCCCGCGAGCACGCGCAGCTCGCGCGCGAGGCTCGGCTCCGCTCCCCGCGAGCAGTCGGTGGCCCGCGCCGCCCGGCCGCGCACGTAGGCCGCGCGCGCGAGCGGCCGCAGGCGCGAATCGGTCGCCGTGCGCCAGTGCTCGAGACCCGCGTGCGCCACGTAGGCGATCCGGCCCCCGGCAGCGCGCAGCCGCAGGAGCCACTCCTCCTCGTCCCCGTGCGGCCGCACGATCGATTCGTCGAACGGCCCGATGCGCTCGATCGCTGAGCGCCGGACAGCGAAGTTCGAGCCCCAGACCATGTCGACCTCGCGATCCTCGTCACCGAGGTCGAGGGTGGTGATGGGAGGGTTCTCACGCCCACAGCCGCGGGGGGCGCGGCCCTCGAAGCGGGCGCGGATCGGTCCGCCGAGCGCCTCGGCTTCGCGGTTGCGCTCGAATCCCGCCAGCAGGGCCTCGAGCCAGCCCGGCGGGGCGATCACGTCGTCGTCGACGAACGCCACCAGGGGCGAGTCGGTCTCGCGCAGGCCGGTGTTGCGGGCCGCGTTGAGGGATCGCCGCTCCCCGTGGCTCACGCAGCGAACGCCGAGCCGCTCGGCCACCTCGGCGCTCGCGTCGAGCGCTCCGTCGTCGACGACGAGGATCTCGTGGGCGGCCGCCGTGCGCTGCCGCAGGAGCGACTCGAGCGCCACCTCGAGGTACTCCGCACGACCGCGCGTGGGCACCACCACCGTGACCGCCGACGGGTCCATCGGCTGGATAGCGTAGTCGTGCCCGATGCGCGTCCTCGTCGTCCACAACAGGTACCGCGTAGAGGGGGGCGAGGAGCGAGCGGTGGAGCTGCAGCTGGCCGCGTTCCGCCGCGCAGGGGTCGAGCACGCCCTGCTCGAACGGGACTCAGCCGCGCTTTCTCGTCCCGCCGCCGCGCGCGCTCTCCTGCGCGGAGGCCGCGACGAGAACGACGTGGCGGCGGCCGCGAGCGCGCTCGAGGCGGACGTCGTACACGTGCACAACATGCAGCCGCTGTTCGGTCCGCGCGCGCTCGCCGCCGCGCGAGCCGCAGGCGCCGCGGTGGTGCTACACCTGCACAACCTGCGCCTGTTCTGCGCGATCGGCGTGGCGGCACGCGACGGCGGGCCGTGCTTTCGCTGCCACCACCGCTTCACGCTGCCCGGCCTCGTGCTCAACTGCCGCGGCTCGCTCCCGGAGGCGGCCCTCTACGCCGCCGCGCTGGCGCGGCAGCAGCCCGCGGTCGTCCACGCCGCGGAGCGCTTCCTGGTCCCGAGCCGGTACGCCGCCGGGCAGGTCGCGAACCTGGGGTTGCCGGCCGAGCGCGTCGAGGTGCTGCCCCACTACCTGCCGGCGGAGGCGTTCGCGGAGCGCAGCCGGGCTGCCGACGGCCGCTACGCGCTGGTGGCCGGCCGGCTCTCGCCGGAGAAGGGCATCGACACGGCGATCGACGCCGCTGCGCTGGCCGGGGTGCCGCTCCGGATCGCGGGCGAGGGGCCGGCGGCGGTGGACTTGGCCGCGCGCGCCGCCCGCACGATGTCGAGGGTCGATTTCCTTGGCCGCCTCGACCGCGCCGGGCTCGAGCGCGAGCTCGCCGGCGCCGCGATGCTGCTGATGCCCTCGCGATACCACGAGTTCGCGGGCTTCGCGGCACTCGAGGCGATGGCCGCGGGCGTGCCGGTGCTGGTGAGCGCGCTCGGGGCGCCGCCCGAGCTGGCGGGCCCGAAGCAGTGCGTGCCGCCGAACAACCCCTCCGTGCTTGCGCGGCGCATACGGGAGCTGTGGAAGAGCCCGCAGCGGCGCGAGGGCGTGGGCAACGAGCTGCTCGGACGCGCGCGCCGCAACCACGCCGAAGACGCGCACGTCCGCGAGCTTCTCGCGGTCTACGAGAGCGTCCTCGCCCGCTCCCGCCGATAGGTTGTCCCGCATGCAGGTGCCCCTGTTCGCGACGTCGCTCGAGCCTTACCGCGGACGTATCGTCGAGCGCATCGCGGAGGTGGTGGCGTCCGGGCGCTACATCCTCGGCCCCGAGGTGGAGGCCTTCGAGCACGAGTTCGCGGACTATCTCGGCGCCGAGCACGTGGTCGGAGTGGCGAACGGCACCGACGCTCTCACGATCGCGCTTCGAGCCCTCGGCGTCGGGCCCGGGCACGAGGTGATCTGCCCCTCGCTCACGTTTTACGCTACGGCCGAGGCGATCGTCAATGCCGGGGCCACCCCAGTCTTCTGCGACGTGGACCCGGACACCTTTTGCATGACGGCCGAGAGTGCGCGGCGGCTGCTCGGCGCGCGCACGAAGGCGCTCGTCCCGGTGCACCTGTTCGGCAACGTCGCCCCCGTCGTGGAGCTGCGCGAGCTCGGCCTGCCGGTGGTCGAGGACGCCGCGCAGGCCGCCGGCGCCACGCTGGACGGGCGGCGGGCGGGAGCGCTCGGCGACCTGGCCACGTTCAGCTTCTTCCCCTCGAAGAACCTCCCCTGCTTGGGCGACGGCGGGGCGGTGGTCACGAGTGACGGGGAGCTCGCCGAGCGCGCCCGGACGCTTCGCTTCCATGGCTCGAAGGACAAGCTTCATCACACCGAAGTGGGCTACAACTCCCGACTCGACGAGCTCCAAGCTGCTGTGTTGCGCGTTCTGCTCCCGGAGCTCGACGGCTGGACCGAGGCGCGCCGACGCGTCGCGGCGCAGTACGCCCGGGGCGGACTCGGCGAGCACGTCCGCCTGCCGCGGCCCACCGAAGGGGCCGAGCACGCCTACCACCTGTACGTGGTGCGAGCCGGCGAGCCCGACGAGCTCGCAGTTCGCCTGGCGGAGTCGGGCGTGGCTGCGCGCGGCTACTACCGGACGCCGGTCCACCGCCAGCCGGGGACCGCACGCTACGCGAGCGCCGAGCTTCCCGTGACGGACGAACTGGCGGCCGGCATCCTCGCGCTGCCGATGGGACCGACGCTCACGAGCGAGCAGATCGAGATGGTGATCCGAGCCTGCCGCTCCCGTGTCTCGGCATGAGCGAGCGGCTGCGAATCGGGGTGGTCGGTCTCGGCTATTGGGTCCGTACCTGGCCCGCAACTTCCAGGCGCTGCCCCAAGCCGACCTGACCTGGCTCTGCGACAGCTCGAGCGAACGCCTCGACCTGGTCGGAGACCGTTTCCCGTGACGCCCACCGCGCCACCGACATCGACGAACTGCTGGGCGCACCAGACCTCGACGCCGTGGCGGTCGCCACGCCCGTAGCGACCCACGCGGCGCTGGGCCGCCAGGTCCTCGAGAGCGGCAGGCACTGCTTCGTCGAGAAGCCGCTTGCGCAGTCGGTGCGCGACGCCAAGACGGTGCTCGAGGCCGCGCGCGCAGCGCACCGCGCCCTCATGGTGGGGCATCTGCTCGAGTACCACCGGGGCTTGGAGCGCTTGGACGAGCTGACGTGGTCCTCTGCTTCATGCGCGTTCACTCCGGCCTCGTCGCGCATCTGCACCTGTCCTGGCTCGACCCGCACAAGGAGCGTCGCTTCCCCGTGGTGGGGTCGAAGCGAATGGCGAACTTCGGACGACATGGCGCTCGAGCAGAAGCTCACCGTCTACGACAAGGGCTTCGACCAGTCATACCCCGGCTACGGTGAGTACATCGCGCGCTCGGGCGACGTCTGGTCCCCCCAGATTTCGAACGAGGAGCCGCTGCGGATCGAGTGCCGCCACGTCGTGGACTGCATACTCGACGGCCTCGCGGTGCGCTCCGACGGGGAGGCGGGGTTGCGCGTGGTGCGTGTGCTCGAGGCGCTCCAGCGAAGCCTCGAGGAGAGCGCCCGACCCTCCCTCTAGGGCCCGTGGAGCAGACGCTGGACGAGCGCCCAGTACGCGTGCTGGAGCGCGGGCAGCGCGGGCAGCACGCCGACCCCGGCCAGGTATGGGCTGTCGAGATCTGCCGACAGCCGGCTCGCAAACTCTCCAGCGCTCACCTTGCGAGTGGCTTGTATCCGGCGTCGACGCTCGAGGATCGACCGTAGGTCGCGCAGCACGGCCATCTGCGCGCGAAGCTTCTCGTGCAGCCAGCCGTCGCGCATGGCCAGCAGGATCACGGCGAGCTCGCACAGCAGCAGCGGCGGCGTGACCAACGCAAGCACCGGTGCCGGGTAGCTCCCGAGCACCGTCCACCAGCGGTTCCGCTCGAGCAGGAACCACTTCTGCCCTCCCTTCGTAAACTCATAGTCGTGCTCGACTCGGGCCGCAGGCGCCACGCCCACCCCGCGTCCCGCGAGCCATAGCCGCAGCCCGAGGTCGAGGTCCTCGCCGTACATGAAGTAGCGCTCGTCGAAGCCACCCAGCCGGTCCCAGTCCTCACGCCGGACCAGTAGAGCGGCGCCTGAAGCGAAGCCCACCTCCGAGGGAGCGTCCGGAGCCGAGCTGAGCGGTTGGCCGCAGCGACCCGCCCATCCCATGCCGAGGTAATGGAGCACGTTGCCGGCTGTGTTGATGGTCTTCCCGTCCTCCATGGTCACGAGGGCCTGCCAGGCCCCCCAGGCCGGGCGCTCGTGGGCCACCCGCCTCAGGGCGTCCAGGCATCCAACCTCGGGCCGGGCGTCCGGGTTCAGGAACAGCAGGAGCGGCGCTCGACTGGCGGCTGCTCCGATGTTGCATCCCGCTGCGAATCCGAGGTTGGCCTCCTGCTCGAGCAGGAGGCCCTCGGGCGCCGCGGCCCGGACTGCCGCCGCCGTCCCGTCCGGAGAGGCGTTGTCGACCACCACCAGCTCGTCGCCGCTGACCAGCTGGGCGCTCACTCCTTCGAGCACGGGTTGCACCTTGTCCGCGCTCCGATGGGTGACGATCACAACGGCGATCTGGTCATCGGGCATCGGCGATCCGCTCCCTCCAGTGGGCCAGGGCGTCCGCCACGGTACGGTCGAGGGGGATCTCGGGGGCCCAGCCACTTTCCGTGTGAAGGTGCTCCGCCGTGCCGCGCAGCTCGGTGACCTCGTCGTGGCGAACACGAGACGGATCGAGTTCAGCTCGCACCGGGATCCGGGCAGCCGCGCCCAGGATGGCGACGAGCTCCCGGACGCTCGTGGCCCTGCCACTGCAGACGTTGTAAGCCCCGGACTCGAGCTCCGCAGCCGCCGCTACGTACGCGCGCACGACGTCACGCACGTCGGTGAAGTCTCGGGCCGAGTCTAGGTTTCCCATCCGCAGTCGCGCCTCCGGCTTGCCGGCGGCCTCGGCCTCGGCCACCTGGCGCGTGAGCGTCCCCACCACGTAGGCGTCCGACTGCCCCGGTCCGGCGTGGTTGAAGGCGCGCATGCGCACCACCTTCAGCCCGTGGGCATCCGCGTACTGACCGGCGAGAAGGTCGCTCGCCGCCTTCGACACTGCGTAGGGATTCAGGGGACGCAGCGGGGCGGACTCGTCGAGCGGCAGTCGCTCGGGCCGTCCGTAGATCTCTCCCGAGCTCGCCAGCACGACGGTGGCCTCGGACGCCTCCAGTCGCGCCGCCTCCAACAGGTTCACCGTCATCTCGAGGTTGGCGAGAATGGTGTCGCGCGGCTCCTGCCACGAGCGCCCCACCGAGGCCAGGGCCGCCAGGTGAAACACCCGCCTCGGGCGAGCCGACGCGAGGGCGCGGCGGACGGCGTCGGCATCGCGGAGATCGAGCTCGTTGCGTCTGGGAGCCACGGTGTCGGGGCCGAGCAGCTGTAGCAGGTGCTGCCCGGAGAAGCCGGCGCCTCCCGTTACAAACGCCCCCCCGCCTGTCACCCTCCGCGTGTCGCGAGCTCGTGGTCGCGCAGCCACTCGACCGTCCCCGCGAGCCCATCCCGCAGGTCCAACCGTGCCTCCCAGCCGAGCAGCCGGCGGGCTTTCTCCACCGAGGGCCAGCGTCGCTGCACATCGACCTCGAAGCTCTGCAGGTGCTCGAGCTCGAACGCAGAGGGATCCTCGCCGCACGCCTCCCAGATCAGTCGGGCGATCTCGGCCACACTGCGCTCCTCGGACGCCGAGATGTTGAAGTCCTCGTTTTCTCTCGCCGGGTTCGCCATCGCCGTGACGATCCCGTCGGCGATGTCGTCCACATGGGTGAGCGTCCGGGTCTGCTCCCCCGACCCGAAGATCGGAAGCGGGCGCTGTCCCGCGAGCACCTTGCGGATCAGGTCCGGCACCAGGTGGGCGATCCCCGGCTCTTCGTCCGGGAGCTCGCCCGGCCCATAGGCATTGAACGGGCGGCAGATCGTGAACGGCAGGGCGTGCTCGTCGTGGAGGGCTCGGCAGTAGGTCTCGCCCGCGAGCTTCGAGAACCCGTAGGCGGAGTGGGGCGCGGGACAGCTCCAGATGTGGGCCTCGGTCGTCGGGAACTCGCTGGCGCGCTCGAAGACCATCGACGACGACACGTACACGAGCCGCTCGACTCGCTCCTCGAGCGCGGCACGGAAGACGGTGTTGAGGAGGCCGGTGTTGACCTCGAGCAGCGTGTGCGGCAGCCGATGGAAGTTCGCGATCCCGCCCACGATCGCCGCGAGGTGGATCACGTGCGAGCAGCCGGTGGCCGCCCTGCGCGCCTCGTCCGCGTCGAGGAGGTCGCCCACGTGCACCTCGCATGCCTCGCGCATCCAGCCGGGTGCAGGGCGCTGGTCGGAGACACGAACCTCCCAGGCAGCGTCGCGCACGAGCCGGCGGACCACCGCGCCGCCGATCGTTCCCGCGCCGCCCGTGACGAGTACACGACTCACTCCGCGATGGCGCGCTCGTGCACCACGCCGAACACGCGGCCGGCGCCTGTCACGTTCCACGGGTCCACCAGCAACGCCCCCTCCGGCAGGCGTTCGAGCAGCCCTTCGAAATCCGAGTGGTTCGTGGCCACCAACACGGCGTCCGCGCCTTCGAGCGCGGATTCGAGCGAGTCGGACTCCCGCGGGACGTGCGGGTCGTGGCGAGTGACCTGGGCGAGCTCACGCTCCAGCATCCGCACCACCTTGTACGAGAGCGACTCGCGCGTGTCGTCCGAGTCGCGCTTGAAGGTGAGTCCGAGCACCGCGATCTTGAGGCCGCGCAGCGAGCCGCCGAGCCGCGACTTGAGCCCCTTCACGAGGAAGACCGGCACCGTTTCGTGCACGCGTGAGACCGCCAGCAGCATGCCGGGCGCGTTCGAGCGTTCCTCGGAGAACGTGAAGTCCTTGCGCAGGCACGCTCCGGCCGTGAGGCCAGGGCTGGCGATCCCGCCGCGCGGGTAGTCGTGGTTGATCAGGTCGATCACGTCGAAGACGTTCGCCCCGTACTGCTCGCACTCCATCATCAGCAGGTTCGGCAGCGCGAACTGCGTGTAGCGGAGGATGTTGGTCCAGATCTTCGCGAGCTCGGCCTGTACAGGGGTCGTCGTCACGATCTCGGTGCCGAACACCTCGAAGAGCTCGGCCGCCTTCGCGTGCGATCCCGCGCCAACTCCGCCGATGATGCACGGCAGGGTCGCGATCTCGTCGAGGAAGTGATTCTCGGCGATTCGCTCCGGGACGTGGGCGAGGAACAGGTCCTCGCCGACCTTGAAGCGGCGCCGCTGCTCGATGTAGCCGGCCACCCACTCGGTGGTGCCGGGGGCGACCGTGGAGCGCAGGATCAGCGAGTGACCCTCGCGCAGGACGGGCAGCAGGTCGTCGACCACGCCGCGCACGTGCGAGATGTCGATCTCGATGTGCACGT
>DASQNF010000077.1:0-7343 GCA_035645115.1 Thermoleophilaceae bacterium
CGGGCGTCCGGTCGGGCTCGTCCACGGCTCGCTCGGTGCGTACCTGAGCGGGGTCCAGGTGCAGCAGCATCGAGGTCTCGGCTTCGTTCGCGTGGAAGTCCGCGGCGTCCTCGGTGTACCGCGCGGCGAGCTCGGGAGTGAGGTCGAAGATCGACACGAAGCGTGGGCGCAGGTCGGGTAGCTCGTGGCGGAGCTGGAGGATTGCGCTCTGACACGGCGGGCCGTTGGTCGCGTGTCCGTTCACCATCACGAGCTTGCGGAAGCCTGAGGCGTGGGTCCACCGGCCGACCTCCACCAGCAGCGCGATCATCGTGGCAGGGCCCAGCGACAGCGTGCCGGGCCAGCGATCGGTGTGGCCGAGCGAGCAGCCGTACGCAAGCGCCGGCAACACCAGGTCGCCGGTCATCTCGGCAGCCGCCTCCGTGATCCGCTCGGCGAGAAGCGTGTCGGTCCCGGTCCCGAGATGGGGCCCGTGCTGCTCGGTGGCGCCGACGGGCAGCAGCGCGAGCGCGCCCGCGGCGGCGGCCTCACCGATCTCCTCCATCGTCAATGCGGCCCAGCCCGGCACGCCGCCTCACTCCTTTCAAGCTCGGGAGGTGGCGAATATATTGGCGGCGTGCCGCCCCCGACGTACGACGCGCAGGCTCTCGAAGAGATTCGCGATCGGCTGCGCGCGGAGGGCGTTGAGTACTGCATGGCCACGTACGCCGACGGTCACGGAATCGCGAAGTGCAAGACGGTGCCGCTCGACCACTTCGACGCGATGATGCACGGCTCCGAGTTGTTCACCGGCGCCGCACTGGACATGCTCGGCCAGTCGCCCGCCGACGACGAGCTCGCTGTGTGGCCGGACCCCGACGCGATCGTTCAGCTCCCGTGGCGGCGCCAGGTGGCGTTCGCGCCGGGCAACCTCTACCTCCACGACGAGCCATATCCGATGTGCTCACGCACGGTGCTCAGCCGCCAGGCCCAGCGGGCCCGCGTGCGGGGCTTCGTGTTCAACCTCGGCATCGAGACGGAGTTCTTCTTCGTTCGCGTGGACGAGCACGGTCGGCCCGAGCCCTGGAGCCCGAAGGACACGCTCGAAAAACCCTGCTACGACGCCGTCGGGATGCTCGAATCGCTCGACTTCCTTCACGAGATGGTCGGCTACATGGACGAGCTCGGCTGGGACGTCCACTCGTTCGACCACGAGGACGGCAACGGCCAGTACGAGTTCGACTTCTCCTATACCGACGCAGTCGGGATGGCCGACCGATTCATGCTCTTCCGGATGATGGCCAAGGAGGTCGCACGCTCGCGCGGGTACGAGGCGACCTTCATGCCCAAGCCGTGGAGCGATCGCACCGGTGGCGGGGCGCACTTCAACATGTCGCTCGGCGCGGTCGACTCCGGCGCCAACCTTTTCGCCGTCGATGGGGGCGGCGACCGCCACGGCTGCGGCATCTCAGAGCTCGGGTACCGCTTCCTCGCAGGCCTCCTCGCCCACGCGCCCGCCCTCGTCGCGGTGACCTGCCCGACGGTGAACTCCTACAAGCGCCTGATCCGGCGCGGGGCGATGAGCGGCTCGACGTGGGCGCCCGTCTTCATCTCGTACGGAGGCAACAACCGCACGCACATGTTGCGAGTGCCGACGAAGTCGCCGCGTGTCGAGTCGCGCGCGGTCGACGCGTCGGTGAACGCCTACCTGGGAGCAGCGCTGATGCTGGCCGCCGGGCTCGACGGAATCGAACGCGAACTGGACCCTGGGCCGCCCCTCGACCGCGACATGTACGCGCAGTCGGACGAGCAGATCGCCGAGCTCGGAGTGGAGCTGCTTCCGCGCACCCTGGCCGAGGCAATCGACGCCTTCGAAGCCGACCCGCTCACGCTCGAGGTCTTCGGGCCCGACCTGCACCGGGCGTACATCGACTTCAAGCGCGCTGATTGGGAGGACTACCACAACACCGTCGGTCAGTGGGAGTGGGATCGCTACCTGACCTTCTACTGATGGCTTTCAGGCTGTCGGTCGCTACCCACCCAGGTCGGACGCGGCCTGCTCGAACTGCCCCATCAGCCGAGCCAATGCGTCGCCCGTGTACGCGTTCAGCACGCCGGTGCGGTCGACGATCATCGACGCGCGCGTCTGGAGCCTCTCGAACTCCTCGCTGCGCTGAATCTCGTCGAGCCGCTCACGTTCGCCGCGCAGCAGGATGAAACCGAGGAGGTCGCCGCCGTGCGGCGCCAGGAACCACGCGTCGAGGCCTTCGATCTTCCCATCCTGCTGGAGCTGTCCGTAGTACTGAATGGACTCGTTGAAGACCTCGAGCGCCTTGCCCTCACGGCCTCGCACAACCTCGCCCCAGCCGATGAACAGCGCCTCGTCCGCCATCTCGCTCCTCCTTGGTGTCGTTGGGCCGACCCTAGCCCCGCGCGCCGGCCGGCGCAACGGGCCTCTGCGTAGACCGACCCATACCGGGCACAGGCGCCGTATGCAGGGGCGAGGAACTCGAGACCCGGGTGATGGGAGTGGGACCGTGAAAGACGACGGAGCGGCTGCGGTGGACACCGAGAGCGACGAGGCGCCCCCTTCCAAGCTCAAGCGCAAGAAGTACGAGCGCGAGCTCGAAAGGCTGCAACTGGAGCTCGTGAAGCTGCAGCACTGGGTGAAGCACGCCGGCCTTCGGGTGGTGCTCGTATTCGAAGGTCGGGACGCCGCCGGCAAGGGCGGAGTCATCAAGCGCATCGTCGAGCCGCTGAACCCCCGCGGGGCGACCGTGGTGGCGCTCGGCACGCCGAGCGACCGGGAGCGGACCCAGTGGTACTTCCAGCGCTACATAGCGCACATGCCGGCCGCGGGGGAGATCGTCCTGTTCGACCGCTCCTGGTACAACCGCGCGGGCGTCGAGCGGGTCATGGGATTCTGCACCGACCAGGAGTACTGGGAGTTCATGCGCAGTTGCCCCGAGCTCGAGCGCATGCTGATACGCGACGGGATCATCCTGCGCAAGTACTGGTTCTCGGTCAGCGACGTCGAGCAGGAGCGTCGGTTCCAGCAGCGCTCGGCGGATCCAACCCGCCGCTGGAAGCTCAGTCCAATGGACCTCAAGTCGCGCGACCTTTGGGTCGAGTATTCGCGCGCCAAGGACCAGATGTTCAAGTCCACCCACACGCCCGAGGCGCCCTGGTACACGGTCGAGTCCGACGACAAGCGGCGAGCCCGCCTCAACTGCATCTCCCACCTGCTCGACTCGATCGACTACCAGAACGTGCTGCCGGAGCCGATCGAGCTGCCGCCGCGCCCGGAGCAGGAGGACTACAGGCGTCCACCGCGCGGTGCGCACACTGAGATCGTCGAGAAGTACTAGCCCGCAGCTCCCCGCGTCAGGCTGCGTTGCCCGCCGCGGGTGTGCGCCGTGCGCGCTTGCCATAGAACTCACGCATGGCCGATGCCACGATCGTGGAAGCCGGTGGGCGCGATCTGCGCGTGTCCAGCCCCGATCGGGTGATCTTCCCCGAGTCGGAGCGCTCGGGCCCGATCACCAAGCTCGACATCGTCGAGTACTACCTGGCCGTCGAGGACGGCATCATGCGAGCGCTCGCGCGGCGTCCGACGACACTCGAGCGCTGGCCGAAGGGAGTGCACCCGGGCATCGTCCTCTCGACGCGCGAGAAGGGCGGTGGCGACGCCTTCTTCCAGAAGCGGATCCCGCGCGGGGCTCCGGAGTACGTGGAGACGGCGCGTATCGAGTTTCCATCGGGTCGCCACGCGGACGAGATCTGTCCCACGGAGGTGGCCGTGGTGGGCTGGGCGGCACAGATGGGCACCCTCACCTTCCACCCGTGGCCGGTCCGCCGCGAGGACGTCGATCATCCGGACGAGCTGCGCCTCGACCTCGACCCGCAGCCGGGCACGGACTTCGCCGACGCGGTGCGCGTCGCGGCCGAGGCGCGTGCGCTCGTCGACGAGCTCGGCTACGTCGGCTTTCCGAAGACCTCGGGCGGCCGGGGCGTGCACATCTACATACGGATCGAGCCGCGCTGGACGTTCACGGACGTCCGTCACGCCGCGATCGCCTTCGGGCGCGAGCTCGAGCGGCGGCTCCCCGGCCAGGTCACGACCAACTGGTGGAAGGAGGAGCGCGGCGAGCGGATCTTCGTCGACTACAACCAGAACGCCCGCGACCGCACGATCGCCTCGGCGTACAGCATTCGGCCCAAGCCTGGGGCCCCGGTCTCGGCGCCGGTCAGCTGGGACGAGCTCGCCGAGGTCGCGCCGGAGGACTTCACGGTCGCCACGATGCCGGCGCGCTTTGCCGAGCTGGGCGATCGCCACGCCGCGATCGACGACGCGGCCCACTCGCTGCAGCCGCTCCTCGAGATGTACGAGCGGGACGCCGCCGAGGGACGCGGCGACATGCCCTACCCCCCCGATTACCCGAAGATGCCGGGAGAGCCGAAACGCGTGCAGCCCTCGCGCGATCGCGACCGCAAGCGCGACTGACTACGGCGCCTGCCGGACTGACTACCGCGCCTGCGGCAGCTTCTTCGCGCCGTGCCTGGTCACCGGCCTCGAGGGCGGCGGCACCACCGGCCCGATGTTTCCGTCCGGCGCCTCGTCCAGGTCCACGATCACCGGAGCGTGATCGCTCGGCCCACTGCCCTTGCGGGCGTGCCGGTCGATCCACGCCGCCTCCACCCGCTCGGCGACGGGCGGGCTGGCCAGTATCAGGTCGATCCGCATCCCGAGGTCCTGGTGGAACATCCCCGCGCGGTAGTCCCAGTAGGTGAACACACGCTCGTTCGGCCAGCGGTCGCGGACGACGTCGCGCAGGCCGAGCGACCGCAGCTCCTCCAGCGCAGCTCGCTCGGGCGCGGTCACGTGGGTCTGGCCGACGTAGGCCTCCGGATCGAAGACGTCATCGTCGGTCGGCGCGACGTTCATGTCGCCGCATACCACCGTCGCGTCCGGGCCGGCGGCGACCATTTCTCGCAGGGACGCCAGCCAGGCGAGCTTGTACTGGTAGTGCTCGGAGCCCGGCACTCGCCCGTTCGGCACGTAGACGGACACCACCCGGATCCCGCCACAGGTGGCCGCCACCGCGCGCGCTTCCGGGTGCGGAAAGCCCGGTCCGCGGGGCAGGCCACGCTCCACGTCCACCAGCCCTACGCGCGAGAGGATCGCCACGCCGTTCCAGGTCGCCTCGCCGTGGGCGGCCACGGCGTAGTCGCGCTCGGCGAGCTCGTCGCCGAGCAGATCGGAGAAGGCGTCGTCCGCGAGCTTGGTCTCCTGCAGGCAGACCACGTCCGGCCGGCGCTCATCCAGCCAGGGCAGCAGCCGCGGCAGGCGCTGCTTCACGGAGTTGACGTTCCACGTCGCGATTCGCACCGATCCCCACGGTACCGGCAGCGCCGAGGGTCCCCGCCGGCGCTCTGGCCTTGAGGGATGATGCCCGAGTGGCTTACGACGACGAGCTCGCCAACCGCGTCCGCGAGTTGCTCGCCGCCGAGTCCGGTGTCACCGAGATGAAGATGTTCGGCGGCCTCGCGTTCCTCGTGGCCGGCAACATGTCGGTGGCGGTGAGCGGCCGGGGCGGCCTCATGGTCCGATTCGACCCGAAGGACGGCGACGCGCTCGCGGCCGAGCCGCACGCGCGACCGTTCGAGATGCGGGGGCGACCGCTGCAGGGATGGCTGCGCGTCAACCCCGAGGGCCTGCGGACCAAGCGCCAGCTCGAGCCGTGGGTGAGGCGCGGTGTGGCGTACGCTCGCTCGCTTCCCCCCAAGCGCTGAGCGACCGTCGGATCGAAAGGGACGCCAGCGCTGCTTCAGCCGCGCGGCTGCGCCGCTGCAGGGGCTGGACCCTCGCCCGCCGGGCGCCGCTCGGCGAGCGCCGCGCGCAGCAGCGCCCCGGCCGACCAGCGCATCACCTCGGCCGCCTCCGTGCGCGACAGGCCTGCGATGTCGGTGAGCCACACGAGCGACTCGATTCCGCAGGCCGATCGGATCGCCAGCACGAGGCGGCGGAGGTGGCGCTGCTGAAGCTCGTCGCGAAGCGGAGCGAGGGCATCCTCGAGCCAGCCGATCGCCCGTCCCCTCCGCAGGAGGAGCTGCTCACGATCGGCCGCCGCCCCCATCTCGAGCGAGAGGCGGAGCATCGTCCGAAGCTCCGGCTCGGTGTCGAGCGTAAGGCTGATCAGCTCGTCGACTACGAGCCCGAGACGGGCAGCCGGGTCGGCGGGAGCGTCCGGACCGAGCAGCGAGCGCGTCTCGATCTCCGGGTGAGCCGCCACGAGCAGGGCTCGCTGGTTGGGGAAGTAGCGGTACGCCGTGGCGCGGGACACCTGCGCCGCGGCGGCTGCCTGCTCGACCGTCGGGCTGTTCCCGCCCGCGAGGAGCTCGCGCGCCGCGGCGACCACAGCCTCGCGGGTGCGAGCCTTCTGCGCCGTCCGCCCGGTGGACTCATATGAGATTGCCATTCTCATGATGATACGCTAGTCTCATGACGTGCTGAGCGACCGGCCCGAGAGGGCAAGGAGGAGAACGACATGACTACCGCCGCGCCGATCGTCCTAGCCGAGTCAGACGGCGACCCACTGTGGTTCAACCGCGACCTGCTCACGTTCAAGGCGACCAGCGAGCAGACCGCCGGTGCGTTCCTGCTCCTGGAGGAGCGCTCGCAACGGGGCAAGGTCACTCCCCTGCATATCCATCCCGAGGAGGACGAGAGCTTCTACGTGCTCGAAGGAGAGGTCCTCGTGCACATCGACGGCGCCGAACACCTTGGCGTTCCGGGCAGCTTCATCGCCATCCCACGGGGGGTTCCGCACGCCTTCACGGTCACCTCGGAGACCGCCCGGCTGCTCGTGCTGATCACCCCCGGAAGCGCGGCCGCCGAGGGGTTCTTCCGCGACGCGGGCGACCCGGCTCCGGAGCGCGAGCTGCCGCCGCGCGGTCCGCTCGAGATCGAGCGCATTCAGGCGGCCGCGGAGCGGCACGGGAGCGTGAGGCTGCTCGGGCCGCCGCCGTTCACGCCGCCGGCCGAGGTGGCCGAGGTCGCTACGGCTGGGGACGCCTGACGCGCTGCCAGTCTCCGTTACGGGAGTCGGGCCCGTGGTCCGACTCCCCACGCGAACCACCGCCACCTGTCCCAGGGGGCGTATCTCGCGCGGGCGCGGGCGGCGGCACTGCGCGGCGGGCGGCGCAACGGCGTTCGCCTGCGAGCGGCCGACGTGAGCTTTCCTGGCGGCTCGTTCGCGCCTACGCGCGTTGCGGTCGTGGCGCGGGGCGAGGCGCGGCTGCGGATCGGCGGCGAACGCCGTCGGCGGTCGCTGCAGGTACAGGCGCGGGCGGCGGCCGAGCTC
>DASQNF010000078.1:0-3883 GCA_035645115.1 Thermoleophilaceae bacterium
TCAGCGCGATCACCCCGAACAGCGCCATCACGCCGGCCGCCAGCGCTGCCGGCACGATCGTGCCGCCGATCGGCGCCGATCCGGGCAGCACTCCCACGCGCAACAGGATCCCGAAGATCACGAGCGCGGCCATGTACACCCCGTAGGTGAGCACGAGGAAGGCGACCATGCGGCAGGCCGAGCGGCGCCTCGGCATGCCGGCCTTGCGCAGCGCCCAGTAGGTGAGCACGATCCCGCCCGCCCCGCCGGCGGAGAAGATGCGCGTGGCCGCGAGCCCGGCCATGGTGATCTGGTAGGAGGCCTTCAGGTCGAGGCGGCGGTGCAGGTCGTCGTCGCGGGTGCCGGAGAGCACCCCTCGGAAGAGTGCGACGTAGGCGGCGAAGGCCACGGCGTTGAAGCCGATCGCGATCACCACCCAATACCAGACGCCCTCGTCGAGCTTCTCGACCGCCTCCTCCGCGCCAACGAGCTTCGGGATCAGCACATAGATGACCACCACCAGCAGGACCACCAGCAGCGCCCCGCTGGTGAGCTTGCGCCGGTCCCCGAGCAGCGCCTGGATGCGCCCGACGTCCGCGTCGCCCTCGTCGTCGAGCAGCGGGCCGCCGGCGGGATCGCGGTCCTCGAGCTCGCGGTCGTCGAGCTCCACCTCGTAGGCCTCGTCGCGCAGCCGGCTGCGGTCCTTGGTGCTCAAAGCGCGACCCGCGGCTCGAGCCTCTGCACGGCGGCGGCGACCATCCGAGCCGCGGGCTCGGCGCGCGGGGCGAGGCGCCAGATCGCCTCGGCCAGCCCGAGCCCGGCGATCAGGTCGACCACGTAGTGCTCGCCGAGGTACACGAGCCCGAAGCCCAGGGTGAGTGTGTAGACCCAGCCGACGGCGGCGTGACCTGCGCCGACCTGACCCAGCAGGCGCACCGCCATCACGGAGGTCCCGAAGTGAAGTGAGGGCATCGCAGCAAACGGGTTGCCTTGCAGGGAATGGTAGAGCGGGCGCCAGAGACGCCCCCAGAAGCGCTCGCCCGCCTCGGCCATGATGCGCCGCACCGGCGGCATGTTGCCGTTCTCGCCGGCGTACCAGGGTGGGGCGGTCGGAAGGACCCAGTAGACCACGCAGCCGAGGTCGAAGCAAGCGGCCATCAGGACCGCCGAGCGTGGGTACTTGTCCGGGTGGCACAGCAGCATGTAGGCGAGCGTCCCGTGCGGCACGAGGAACCAGCTCCAGTGCACCGCGGACAGCCCGTATTCGAGCGCCCCCACGTGGCCCGCCCGGCCAAGCGCCCGTTGCAGTCGCACGGTGGGGGTGGCCCCGAGGCCGAGCGCGCGGTCGGCCACGATCGGGTACTCGACCTTGAGGCGTCGAAGCAGGACAGCCGGGTCGTCGTCGGGCATGTCGAAGTGGGCGAAGTAGACCCACATCTGCAGGACGTAGATGGCCGCGTCGCGCACGGGCGTGCGTGGGGCGGCGAGCGCGAGCGCGGCGGGCGCCGGCCATGACAGCGCCGACACCACCGGGGCCCGCAGCTTCAGCCGGTGGCGGACCAGGGGCGTGGCGATGCCGACCCCCACCGCGCCCCACGCGAGGGCTCGCAGGGCGCGTGTGCTTCGCAAGGCCGCGGAGGATGCCACACGCGGCTCGGCGGAGCGGAGCGGCGCGCGGCCGGGCCTAGGGGGCCTTCTCCATGATCCGCACCTCCACGCCGGCGCGCTCGGCGAACCTGCGGGCGTCCTGCTCGGTCCCGATGTGCTCGCCCCAGTGCATCGGAACGGCCACGCCCGGCTGGATGCGCCGGGCGGCTTCGGCCGCCTCCCCCGCGGTCATCACATAGGTGCCGCTCACGGGCAGCAGGGCCACGTCCACGCCGCTGACCGCATCCATCTCTGGGATCACGTCGGTGTCGCCGGAGTGGTAGAGACGCTCGCCGCGGACGTTCAGCTCGTAGCCGACCCAGCCCGCCTCCGGTGGATGGAACGGGTTGCCCTCGGCGTCTCGCTTGGAGGTGTTGTAGGCGGCCACGGCGCTCACGTGCACCCCCCGCACGAGCTCGTCCTCGAGCGTCTCCCCCGGGGCGATCGAGTGCACCCGGCCGCGCGCTCGCTCGGCCACGGCGGGCGGGCCCACGAGCCGGGTCGAGCGGGTGGAGAGCCGCTCCACGTCCTGTGGGGAGAAGTGGTCGTAGTGGCCGTGCGTGATCAGGATCAGGTCCGCCGGGGGAGCGCCCTCGGACACCCGGTAGGGGTCCACGTACACGACCGCCCCGCCGGCCCGGATGCGAAAGCCGGAATGGCCGAGCCAGTCGAGCTGGTCGATCAGCACTCGCCGAAGGTTAGGAGGGCCGGCAAGCGCTCATGGGGGCGCCGGCGCGCGCTCGATCGCCAGCCGCCGCGCCATGCGCACCGCCGTGCCTGCGCCGTCGCGGGTGACCTCGTGCGACTCCGTGAGGGCCGCGATCAGCGCGAGGCCGTGACCCCGGTGGGGCAGGCTGCCCTCGGGGCGTTCGACCCAGCGGCCGCCGTCGCGGACCACGAGCACGGCGCACCCGTCCTCGAGCCGGCCGTCGACCGTGAAGCTGCCCTCCCCGAATGCATAGGCGTGCTCGATCGAGTTCGAGCAGGCCTCGTGGCAGGCGATCTGCAGCGCCTCGAGGTCCGCCTCCGCCACGCCCGCAGGCCGCAGCCAACGCGCGAGGTCGCGCCGCACCGCGCCGAGCAGGGTGGGCTCGGCGGGGACCACCAGGCGGAACGGCTCGGGAGCCACCGGCAGCGCCCGCAGCGCGAGCACCGCGATGTCGTCGGCGGCGGCGTTGGCGTCCAGCTTGGAGGCCACCAGCCGGTCGCAAAGCTCGTCCGGGTCGCCGGCCTGCGAGGCCGCCTGCCGCAGTGCCTCGAGCCCCGAGTCGATCGAGCTCCCGCGCTCCTCTACGAGGCCGTCGGTGTAGAGCACTAGCGACGCCCGCGGCTCGAGCGCGATGGACACCTCCACGTGCTCCTCCGAGGCGAACACGCCGAGCGGCGGGTTGGGGGCGCCGTCGAGGTAGCTCGCCGTCCCGTCCGGGCCCACCACGAGCGGCGGCACGTGGCCGGCGCTCGCCAGCGTGATCGACTCCACCCCCGGCTCCACCACCAGGTACACGAGCGTCGCCATCTGGCCGCCGTCGAGGTTGCGCACAAGCAGGTCGAGCCGGTCGAGCACCACGCCGGGCGAGTGCCCCTCGATGGCGTAGGCCCGCGTGGCGTGGCGCAGCTGGCCCATCAGCGAGGCGGCGCCGATCCCGTGGCCGACCACGTCTCCCATCGCCATCCCGAGGCGCCCGCCCGACAGCGGGATCGCGTCGTACCAGTCGCCGCCCACCTCGGCGCCGCCCGGCCTGTAGCGGGCGGCGATCTGCATGCCCTCCACGTAGGGCAGCCGGGCCGGCAGCAGGCTGCGCTGGAGCAGCTCCACGTTGGAGAGCTCGCGCTCGTAGGCGCGCGCGTGCTCCACCGCCAGTCCCGCGCGGTCGGCCATCATCAGGAGCAGGCCCTCCTCGCCTGCGTCGAAGCGGCGCGCGGAGCGCGACCCCACCTCGACCACCCCGGTTACGCGGCCGTTCGCGCTGAGCGGCGCGGCCATCAGCGCGCGGGGCGCCTCGGCCGCGAGGGCAGGGTCGAGGCCGTCGCCGTCCGGGAGCGCAGCGACCGTCAGCGTCCGGCGCTCCGCGAGCACGCGCTCGAGCATGCCGGCGAGCGCAACGTCCGCGGCGCGGCTCACGCCGCCGGACTCGAAGCCGCTCGCCGCCCCCACGCTCAGCCGCGCCCCATCCTCGTGGTCCACCAGCAGGATCCGGACGAGGTCCGCGGCGAACACCTCGCGGATGCGCACCACGAGCTGCTCGAGCAGCTCCCG
>DASQNF010000079.1:0-17660 GCA_035645115.1 Thermoleophilaceae bacterium
TTCCTCGATCACGCCGGCGAGCTGAAGACGAAGCCCACCCAGCACTCGGTGCAGGAGCTGCGCAGGATCGGCATCCAGCCGGACATGGTCATGTGCCGCAGCGAAGAGGCGCTCGGCCAGGACATACGGGAGAAGATCGCCCTTTTCGCCAACCTGCCGGCGCCCTTCGTCGTCTCGGCGCGGAACGTCGACTCGATCTACAAAGTCCCGCTCGAGTTCGAGCGCGAGGGTGTGGCCGACCGCGTGCTCGACCACTTCCGGATGGGCACGACGCCCCCGGACCTGGCGGGCTGGCAATCGCTCGTCGACAGAATCGAGTCCGCCACCACGCCGGTGCGGATCGGGATCGTGGGCAAGTACAACCAGCTTGCCGACGCGTACCTGTCGGTGATCGAGGCGCTCAACCACGCCGGCACCCACCACGGGGGCAAGGTCGAGGTGCGCTGGGTCGACTCCGAGCGGCTCACCGACGGAGAGGTCGAGCGCGAGCTCGAGGCCTGCGACGGCGTCCTCGTCCCGGGCGGGTTCGGGGTGCGTGGGATCGAGGGGAAGATCCAGGCGGCGCGCTACGCGCGCGAGCACGAAGTGCCCTACCTCGGAATTTGCCTCGGAATGCAGATCGCGGTCGCCGAGTTCGCGCGCCACGTCTGCGACATGGGCGGCGCGAACTCCACCGAGTTCGACCCCGAGACCCCCTTCCCGGTGATCGACCTGCTGCCGGAGCAAAAGGAGGTTCGCGACATGGGTGGCACGATGCGCCTCGGCGCCGACCCCGTGAAGCTCCACGAGGGCACCCGCGCGCGCGACATCTACGCCGAGGCCGTGATCTACGAGCGCCACCGCCATCGCTACGAGGTGAACAACCACCTGCGCAAGCGGCTCGAGCATGGCGGGCTCGTCTTCAGCGGCACCTCGCCCGACGATCGCCTCGTCGAGGTGATCGAGCTGCCCGACCATCCCTACTTCGTCGCCTCGCAGTACCACCCCGAGTTCAAGTCGAGGCCGCTGCGCCCACAGCCTCTGTTCAGGGACTTCGTGGGGGCGGCGCTGGCCCGCGCCCGCGACCGCGTCCCGGACGCGCTCGCCCACGATGGCGAGCTCGCGCCGGAGGTCGAGCCCGGCGTGCGGGCAGGGTCGAGGGTCTAGCTCGCCCGTGCGCCCGTCGGTCTCGGCGGGCGGGTCCGGGTCGAGGGTCTGACCCACCCGGCTGGGGCCTGTCGGCTCGGCGGGCGGCCCGGGGTCGAGGGTCTACTTCACCCGGTTGGGCCTGTCGGCTCGGCGGGCGGGCCGGCTCGAGGGTCTACTCCACCCGGTTGCGCTCGCCGGCCCGGCGGGCGGCCGATCCTGCGCGTCCCCCTCCACGGATTCGTTGTGCAACTGATCAGTGATGCAACGAATCCTTTTAGGGAGGGGCGGGTGTCCGGGCAGCTGCTCGTCGGGCGCCGCCCGCTCGCGCCGGGTAGCTTTGGGCATCGTGATCGTCGCGGCCTCGGACGCGGAGCGGGAGCGGCTCGTCGCCGACTTCGTCCGTTTCTGCGAGATCGAGAGTCCTTCAGGCCGGGAGCGGGCGATGGCCGACGCCGTCAGCGCGAAGCTGCGTGAGCTCGGGCTCGAGGTGGAGGAGGACGACAGTGCGGCCGAGACGGGGTCGGACGCGGGCAACCTGCTCGCGCGCATCGAGGGGCCCGAGCACGCTCGGACGATCCTCCTCTGCGCCCACCTCGACACGGTCCCGCTCGACGGTCCGGTGGAGGTCGCGCGCGAGGACGGGATACTCACGAATCGCCACGACGCGATCCTCGGTGCGGACAACAAGGCGGCCGTGGCGACCATCCTCGGCGCCGCCCGGCGGCTGGCCGGGGACCGTCCGCGCGCAGGCCTGGAGCTCCTCTTCACCACGTCCGAGGAGCTGGCCCTGCGCGGCGCCAAGGCGTTCGACCGCGGCCGCCTGCGCTCCGAGTACGGGTACGTCTTCGACCACGCCTCGCCGGTGGGGGAGATCGTGACCGCCTCCCCCACCTACTACCGGCTCGAGACTCGCTTTCGCGGCCGCGCCGCCCACGCGGGCATCCGGCCGGAGGCCGGACGCAACGCGATCGCCGCCGCCGGGCGAGCGATCGCGAACATGCGCATCGGGCGCCTCGACGAGGAGACGACGTCGAACATCGGGCGGATCGAGGGCGGCACCGCGGCGAACGTCGTGGCCGAGCGCTGCGTCGTGGAGCTCGAGGCGCGCAGCCTCGACGTGGGCAAGGCGGGCCAGGTCGTGAGCGAGCTGGTGGATGCCGCGGCTGAGGCGGCGAGCGATGCGGACTGCGATGTCGAGACCTCGGTCGAACGGCTCTTCCAGGGCTACAGGCTGCCGCGCACCGCGCCCGCGATCGAGACGGCCGCGGCGGCTCTCGAGGCCTGCGGGATCGAGCCCGTCTACATCACCACCGGAGGCGGCAGCGACGCGAACGCCCTGGTGGCCTCGGGCCTGCCGGTCGTGAACCTCGCCAACGGCACGCAGCGAAACCACGAGCCCGACGAGGCGGTTACCGTCGAGGCGCTCGAGCAGATGCTGGACGTCACGCTCGCGCTCGTGGAGTCCGCGGCCCGCTGATGGCCTTCGAGCGGGTCGGCGGGCGGGTGGCGTGGGAGGGGCGGATCGCCAGGGTGAGGGTCGACACGTTCCGCTTCGATGACGGCGAGGAGGCCGAGCGGGAGATCGTCGAGCACCCGGGGTCCGTCGCGATCGTGGCCCACGACGACGAGCACGTCTACCTGGTGCGCCAGCCGCGCGAGCCGGTGGGCGAGCCGGCCCTGCTCGAGCTCCCCGCGGGCAAGCTCGACGACGAGAGCGAGAGTCCCCTCGCCACGGCCAAGCGCGAGCTGGCCGAGGAGATCGGCAAGGGCGCCGGGACCTGGGAGCCGCTCACCCGGGTGTTCCTGTCTCCCGGGTTCTCGAACGAGGAGTGCCACCTCTACCTGGCCACCGACCTTCACGACGAGTCGGCCGAGGTGGAGGAGAACGAGCGCATCGAGATCGTGGCGGCGCCGCTCGCCGGGCTCGACCGGCTGATCGAGGACAGCACCGACGCCAAGACGGTGATCGGCCTGCTGTTGCTCCGCGACCGCCTGCGCTGACCGAGCGCGCGCTGACGCAGCCGTTGCAGGGTCAAGGGAAGCGGGTCGCGCGCCCGAACCCCCACCAGTGGCCACGATCGAGCAACCCGTCGCGGCGCGGCGCTTCGAGCACCTGCTGCTGGACTTCCTCGCCTATCTCGAGTTCGAGCGCGGGCTGTCTCGTAACACGCTCGAGGCGTATCGCACGGACCTGTTGCAGTACGGGCGCTTCCTCGAGGCGCGTGAGGTCTCCGCGCTCGACGCCGAGAGCGCCGACGTGGCGGACTTCCTCGAGGAGCTCGCGCGCGGGCTCCCCGACAAGCCGCCGGCCTCGTCGGCCACGATCAACCGCAAGAGCGCGTGCCTGCGCTCGTTTTACCGTCACCTGCGCCGCGACGGGTTGATCGAGGCCGACCCGACGGCGGGCATGTCCTCGCCGCGACGCGCACGCAAGCTCCCGCAGGTGCTAACGCGCGGTGAGGTGGAGCGACTGCTCCGCCAGCCGCTCGGCAGCGAGCCCGCGGCGCTGCGCGACCGTGCCCTGCTGGAGCTGATGTACGCGAGCGGGCTG
Organism: Thermoleophilaceae bacterium; assembly: GCA_035645115.1. Classification (GTDB taxonomy): domain Bacteria; phylum Actinomycetota; class Thermoleophilia; order Solirubrobacterales; family Thermoleophilaceae; genus JACVRW01. The sequence goes on from DASQNF010000079.1 coordinate 3,680, forward strand.
CGCGCCTCCGAGGCGATCGGGCTCGAGCTCACCGACCTCGACCTCGAGGAGCGCGTGCTGCGGGCGCGCGGCAAGGGCTCGAAGGAGCGCCTCGTGCCGATCGGCCAAGCGGCCCTCCGCGCACTGCGCACCTACCTCGAGCGAGGCCGCCCGCGTTTCGTCAAGGAGCTTCCCGTGAGCCACCTGTTCGTGAACTTCCGCGGCGGGGCCCTCACCCGCCAGGGGCTCTACAAGATCGTTCGCCGACACGCGCTGAGCGCCGGCCTCGCCGACCGCATGAGCCCGCATACGCTGCGCCACACGTTCGCCACCCACCTGCTGGCGGGCGGCTGCGACCTGCGCTCCGTGCAGGAGATGCTCGGCCACGCCGACGTGGCCACCACCCAGCTCTACACCCACCTCTCGAGCGAGCGGCTCAAGGACGTGTACTTCAAGGCGCACCCGCGCGCGGTCGTGCACGCGCCGGCGCGGCCAGGGGCGGACGCCGCCGAGCCGCCCGACTGCTAGAACGGGAGGCGGTGCCCGAGCTCCCCGAAGTCGAGACGATCCGGCGTCAGCTCGCGCCGTCGCTGGAGGGACGGCGGCTCGCGCGCATCGAGGTGCTGGACCCGCGCTGGTGCGACCCGGCCCCTCCGGAGGCGATCGCGGACGCACTCTCCGGACGCGAGATCGAGCGAACGGGCCGGCGTGGCAAGTACCTGATCCTGTCCCTCGAGGACGACGTTCACCTGGTGATGCACCTGCGCATGACCGGAAACCTGCTGCTGGCGGAGCAGGGCGCCGAAGAACCGGCCCACCTGCGCGCCCGCATGACGCTCGACAACGGCGAGAAGCTGCTGTTCGTCGACGTCCGCCGCTTCGGCACCGGCGACGTCCTGCTCGGAAGCGACGCCCTCGCCGAGTACTTCGCGTCGCGGCTCGGGGTGGAGCCGCTCAGCCCCGACTTCACCGCGGACGCCCTGCGCGCCCAGGCGCGCGGGCGCAAGCAGCCCGTGAAGGCGTTCCTGCTGACCCAGGAGCGGGTGGCGGGCGTGGGCAACATCTACGCGGACGAGGCGCTCTTCCGCGCGCGGATCCACCCGCTGCGGCCGGTGGGGAAGCTGAGGCGAGCGCAGATCGAGGCGCTGCGCGACGCGGTGGTCGAGACGCTCGAGGCGGGCATCGACGCGAAGGGCGCCTCGATCGACGACTACCGCCACCTCGACGGCGCCCGCGGCTCCTTCCAGGAGCGCTTCCTGGTGCACACGCGCGAGGGCGAGCCGTGTCCGCGCTGCGGCACCACGATCCGCAAGCTGCGCGCCGCCGGCCGCGGGACCTACGTCTGCCCGAAGTGCCAACCGAAGCCGCGCTGAGCGAACCGGCCGCGGCGCCTCAGGCCGCTGCCAGCAACGACTCGAGCGTGCCCTCGCGGTCGGCCTCGAGCAGCTCGCGGAAGCCGCCTATCGCGCGCCTGCCGACCACGATCTGGGGAAAGGTCATCTGGCCGGTGAGCGCCACGAGGTCGGCGCGGCCGTCCGGGTCCTTGGCGAGGTTGACCTCGCGGTAGTCCACACCGCGTGCCTGCAGCAGCGACTTCGCCTGCCGGCAGAAGCCGCAGGGCTCGGTGGTGTAGAGGGTGACCACGTTCTCGTCCGGCATCGGATTCAGAGTGTAAGCACCGGCACTGTCGGCTCAGAATGCCCGCGACCTTCAAGACAGAGGCAATCGTCCTGCGCTCGATCCGCTACGGCGAGGCGGATCGCGTGCTGCACCTCTACACCGCCGACCGCGGCCGCGTGGGGGCCGTGGCGAAGGGGGTCAGGCGGGTCAAGTCGCGGCTCGGCGGCCGGCTCGAGCCCCTCAGCCGGGTTCAGCTCGTGCTGCACCAGGGACGCGGCGAGCTCTGCACCGTCAGCCAGGCCGACACCGTGCACGCGCACCCAGCCTTGCGCGAGCGGCGCGAGGCGCTCGAGCGGGCCTCGCAGGCGTGCGAGGCGGTGCTGCGCCTGCTCGACTCGACGGACCCCAACCGTCCCGCCTACAACCTGCTCTGCAACCAGCTGGCGCTGCTCGACGCCCAACCGGAGCGCGCCTGCCGCGGCCAGGCGCTCGCCTTTCGCATCAAGCTGCTGCTGGCCGCCGGCTTCGCGCCCGAGCTGGCCGGCTGCGCCTCCTGTGGCGAGGCCGAGCAGCTCGGCGCCTTTTCGCCGAGCGCGGGCGGGGTCGTCTGCGCCGGCTGCGAGGCGGGCTCGTTCCCGCTCGGCGCGGAGGCCCATCGCTTCCTCGTCGACGCGCTGGCGCGCCCCCTGTCCGAGACGCCCGCCGCGCCGGAGAGGGCGCTCGGCCAGGCCGACCGAGCGCTCGCCGAGACGATGGAGTACCACGCGCACGTGCGATTGCGGCGGGTGGCGTAGGGTCCAGGGCTGTGAAGGCCGCGGCCGCCACGAAGCTCGTCTACGACTTCGCCGAGGGCTCCAGGGACATGCGCGACCTGCTGGGTGGCAAGGGCGCGAACGTGGCGGAGATGACGCGCGTGCTCGGCCCGGAGCGGGTGCCCGCGGGCTTCACGATCACCACCGAGGCCTGCGTGGCCTACATGCTCGCCGGCGGCGAGTTCCCCGAGGGGCTCGACGAGCAGGCGGCCGAGGCGCTGGCTCGGCTCGAGGAGCGTGCCGGCAAGCGGCTCGGAGACCCCGAGGACCCGCTGCTCGTGTCGGTTCGCAGCGGCGCACGCGAGTCGATGCCGGGAATGCTCGACACCGTCCTCAACCTGGGCCTCAACGACGAGTCGGTGAAGGGGCTCGGCGACGACCGGTTTGCCTGGGACTCCTACCGGCGCTTCGTGCAGATGTTCGGGAACGTATGCCGCGGCATCCCCGGCGAGCGCTTCGAGGAGCTGATCGAGCGATGCAAGCGTGAGGCGGGCGTGAGCGAGGACACCGACCTCTCGGTGGACGACCTCAAGGCGCTCACTGACGACTTCAAGGCGGTCTACGAAGGGGAGTTCCCGCAGGACCCGCAGGAGCAGCTGCAGGAGGCGATCCGCGCCGTCTTCGACTCCTGGACCGGCCCCCGCGCCGTCGAGTACCGGCGCATCAACCGCATCCCCGACGACTGGGGCACGGCGGTGAACGTGCAGCAGATGGTGTTCGGCAACCGCGGCCGGCGCTCGTGCAGCGGAGTGGCGTTCTCGCGCGACGAGATCACGGGCGGGCCGTCCCCGAGCGGCGACTTCCTGCTCAACGCCCAGGGCGAGGACGTGGTCTCAGGAGTGCGCACGCCGCTCGACATCGCCGAGATGAAGGAGCTGATGCCGGAGGCCCACGCGGAGCTGATGGAGATCCTGCGCACGCTCGAGCGCCACTACGGCGACATGCAGGACACGGAGTTCACCGTGGAGGAGGGCCGCCTCTACATGCTCCAGACCCGCAACGCGAAGCGCCCCGCCCAGGCGGCCGTGAGGTTCGCGGTGGACGCCGTGGAGGAGGGGCTCCTCGACGAGCGCAGGGCAATCGCCACGATCGACCCTGGCAAGCTCGACGCCCTGCTCCATCCGGGCTTCGCGCCGAACGCCGAGTTCACCACGCTCGTCACCGGCACCGGAGCGTCGCCCGGCGCCGCCAGCGGCGAGATCGTGTTCACGGCGGAGGAGGCGGTGAGCGCCGCCGCCACGGGTCGCCGGGTGATCCTGGTGCGCCCGTTCACGGAGGCCGAGGACGTGGCCGGCTTCCACGCCGCCGAGGGCATCCTCACGAGCAAGGGCGGCAAGGCGAGCCACGCGGCGCTCGTGGCACGCGGCATGGGCAAGCCGTGCGTGGCCGGAGCGGGCGAGCTCGAGATCGACCTCAAGGCGCGGACCATGCGCGCCGGCGACGCCACGCTCTCGGAGGGCGACCGGATCACGATCGACGGCAGCACCGGCGTGGTCACCGCCGACGAAGTGCCGCTCGAGGAGCCCGGCGTGAGCGGCCAGTTCCAGACCGTGCTGGGCTGGGCCGACGAGCTGCGCACGCTCGGCGTGCGCGCCAACGCCGACAGCGCCGAGGACGCCTCCAAGGCACGCGAGTTCGGCGCCGAGGGCATCGGGCTCTGCCGCAGCGAGCACATCTTCCTCGGCACCGAGCACCAGGCGACGATGCAGGCGATGATCATGGCCGAGAGCCACGAGGAGCGAGCCGCGCGGCTGGCCGAGCTGCTGACCCTCCAGCAGCAGCACTTCAAGCGCCTGTTCGAGGCCATGACGGGCCTGCCGGTCACGATCCGCCTGCTCGATCCGCCGCTGCACGAGTTCATACCGCACGCCGAGGAGCTCGCCCAGGAGGTCGAGCGCGCGCGCATCGAGCAGCGCCCGGAGCTCGAGGAGCTCGAGCACACGCTCAGCCGGGTGCACGAGCTGGCGGAGACCAACCCGATGCTCGGAACCCGCGGCGTTCGCCTGGCGGTGCTCCACCCGGAGATCTACGAGATGCAGATGCGGGCGATCGTGCGCGCCGCGATGGAGGTGCGAGCCGAGAGCGGCGCGGCGCCGGACCTGGAGGTGATGGTCCCGCTCGTGGCCTACGAGCAGGAGCTCGACCTCATGCGCGAGCTGCTCGACCGGGTGATCGCGGAGGAGCGCTGCGAGGACCTGCGCCTGGCGATCGGCACGATGATCGAGCTCCCGCGCGCCTGCTTCGTCGCGGACCGGATCGCCCGCAAGGCGGACTTCTTCTCGTTCGGCACCAACGACCTGACCCAGACCGCGATCGGGTTCTCGCGTGACGACGTGGGCGGCGCGATGCTCGCGCGCTACCTCGAGGAGAAGATCGTCGAGCGCAGCCCGTTCGAGACGATCGACGGCCCCGGCGTGGGCTGGCTCGTGCGTCTGGCCGCTTGGGTCGGCCGCGAGGCAAAGCCGGAGCTCAAGCTCGGGATCTGCGGCGAGCACGGCGGCGACCCGGACTCGATCGCGTTCTTCCAGATGGCCGGCCTCGACTACGTGAGCTGCTCGCCCTATCGGGTGCCGATCGCTCGCGTGGCCGCGGCGCAGGCCGCCATCGGATAACCGGCGCGCTTTCGCGCGCCGGCTGCGACAATCCGCGCCGAATGGCCCCGCAGCTCGCCCGAACCTCGTTCAGGGAGCGGGTCGAGCGGCTCGAGCGCGAGTCGCTGTCCCAGCTCGCCACCCCCTCGTACCCGGCGCACCGGGACGAGCCCGAGCCCGACTCCGACCACCGCACCCCGTTCGGGCGCGACCGCGACCGGATCGTCCACTCGAAGGCCTTCCGGCGGCTCAAGCACAAGACCCAGGTGTTCATCGCCCCGGAGGGCGACCACTACCGCACCCGCCTCACTCACACGCTCGAGGCGTGCGGGATCGCTCGCAACGTCGCCCGTGCGCTCGGGCTGAACGAGGACCTCACCGAGGCGATCGCGCTCGGGCACGACCTCGGCCACCCGCCGTTCGGTCACATCGGCGAGGCCGCCCTCGACGAATGCGTGCGCAAGCAGTGGGGGAGCGGATTCCGGCACAACGAGCATTCACTGCGTGTGGTGGATCGGATCGAGCGGCTGAACCTGACCAACGAGGTGCGCGACGGCATCCTCGGCCACACCGGGCCGCGGCCGCCCCAGACGCTCGAAGGCCGGATCGTGCGCGTGGTGGACCGGATCGCCTACATCAACCACGACATCGACGACGCGCTGCGCGCGGGCGTGTTGCGCTTCGAGGACCTGCCGCGAGCCGAGATCGAGCTGCTGGGCGCCACCGGATCGGAGCGGATCGAGACGCTCGTGATCGACCTGCTCAGCCGTTCGCAGGAGGCCGGCGACATCGTGCAGGGCGACGAGGTGGGCGGCGCGATGCTCCGACTGCGCGAGTTCATGTTCGAGCGCGTTTACCTGGCGGCCGAGGCCCAGCGCGAGAAGCCGCGCGTGGAGCGCATGCTGCACTCGCTCTTCGAGCACTTCGTCAGCGAGCTTCCGCCTGCGGTGGTCGAGGGGGCGTCAGATCGCGAGCGAGTGGTGGACTGGGTGGCGGGGATGACCGACAGGTTCGCGATCCGCGAGTTCAGGGAGCTCTCGGTGCCGGAGGGGTTCTAGAGCGTGGCGCTCTTCACCAAGGACACGATCGACCGGGTGCGCGACGCGGTCGACATGGTCCAGCTCGTGAGCGCCAAGACCGACCTGCGCCGAGTCGGCTCGCGCTGGAGCGGGCTCTGCCCCTTCCACGACGAGCGCACCCCCTCGTTCTCGGTCGACCCAGAGGAGAAGCTCTACCACTGCTTCGGCTGCGGCGAGGGTGGGGATGCGATTCGCTTCGTGATGGAGACCGAGGCGCTCGACTTCCCCGAGGCGGTGGAGACCCTGGCCGAGCGCCACGGGGTGCGAGTCGAGCGCGAGGAGGACGACCCCCAAGCGGTGCAGCGCCGCCGGCGTCGCGAGCGCCTGATGGCGCTGCTCGACCGGGCGGCGCGCTACTACACGGCGTACCTGTGGGACTCCGAGGAGGCGGCACCGGCGCGCAGCTACCTGCTGCGGCGCGGCCTCTCGGAGGAGGTGCTGCGCGAGTTCCGGGTGGGCTACTCGCCGAGCGCCTGGGACCGGATGCTGCTGGGGGCTCGCAGCAACGGGTTCACCGAGGAGGAGCTGGCCGCCGCGGGGCTCGCGCAGCGCGGATCCGGCGGCGCCCTCTACGACCGCTTCCGAGGCCGCATCATGTTCCCGCTCGCCGATCCCCGCGGGCGGGTGCTCGGCTTCGGCGCACGCCAGATGGGGGATGGGCGCGGGCCCAAGTACCTGAACACCTCCGAGAACGAGCTCTACCACAAGGGTCGCCAGCTGTTCGGTATCGACCGGGCGCGCGGAGTGGTTGCAAAGAGCGGTCGGATCGTGCTCGTGGAGGGTTACACGGATGTGTTGGCGCTTCACCAGGCGGGTATCGGCGAGGCCGTGGCGATCATGGGGACGGCGTTCACCCAGGATCAGCTCGCCCAGGTGATCAAGTCGCTGCCCATGAAGGACGGTCGTCCGGACGGCACCGCGTACCTCGCCCTCGACGCGGACCGCTCCGGCCAGGAGGCGATGCTGCGGGCGTCTCGAATAGCGGAGGAGCGCGGGCTCGAGCTGCAGGTGATCGAAATGCCGGCGGGGACCGACCCCGCGGAACTGGTGAACTCCGGCGGGGCTGCCGCGTTCGAGGAAAGGATGTCCCGAGCCGTCGGAATGATCCAGTTTCAGGTCCGCCGAGTACTTGCCGATGCAGAACTGGACACCCCCGCAGGTAGGGACAAGGCCCTCGAGGAGGCGCGGACGTTGATCGCCGCCGTACCGGAACGCACAGCCACGCGCGATGCGCTCGTCCGCGAGGTCGCGGACCGGCTCGACATCCCCGCGGACTGGGTCACCGGCGTGCCTCCGGTGCGGGTGCTGTCTCGGCCGGACTCACCTGCCCGGGGCTCTGCCGGCGAGATCGCCTTTCGGGCCGAGCGCGAGTTCCTGGTTCGCTGCCTCTCGAGCGGCGAGCTCGGTCGCGACTACCTGGCGCGGCCCTCCGATGAGCAGTTCGCCTCCGAGGCCATGCGCCGGGCGCGCGCTCACCTGATCGCGAGCTTCCACGATCCGCTCGCGGGTCTTCCCGAGGACGACCCCGCGACGGCCGCGCTCGTCACCAGCATCGCCACCGCTGCGCAGGAGCGCCCAGCCACCCACGAGGCCGTGCTGCGCATGGGGATCCTGCAGCTCGAGCAGCGCAGGATCGAGCGCGAGCTGCCGCGCGCCTCCCGCGACGGCGACCGCGCCCGCCAGACCGAGCTCACCTCCGCGCAGCAGCGCGTGCGCGAGGAGCTCGGCGCCGTGATGGGACAGACCGCATGAGCGATCGGGCGTTTCCGCTGGATGGGGGGGTCGATGGCGACCCGGAGGAGCTCAGCGCCACCGGCGCGACCCAGGTAGAGGTCGAGGAGCCAAACCCGGCGGACCTTTACGATGAGGGTGGCGTGGTCACGGCCGGCCTCGCGGTCGCGGCGCCCCAGCAGGGCCCAGAGGACGCCGTGCGGCTCTACCTGCGCTCGATCGGCAAGGTGCCGCTGCTCACCCGCGAGGACGAGGTGCGACTCGCGAAGCGGATCGAGCAGAACGACATGTCCGCCAAGAATGCGCTGATCGAGGCGAACCTGCGGCTCGTGGTGTCGATCGCCAAGCGCTACACCGGACGTGGACTGACGCTGCTCGACCTGATCCAGGAGGGCAACCTGGGGCTGATCCGCGCCGTAGAGAAGTTCGACTGGCGCCGCGGCTTCAAGTTCTCGACCTACGCCACCTGGTGGATCCGGCAGGCGATCACGCGGGCGCTCGCCGACCAGTCGCGCACCATCCGCATCCCCGTTCACATGGTCGAGCGCATGAACCGCGTCGCGCGCGCCAAGCGGGCGCTGATCCAGAAGCACAACCGCGATCCGTCCCCGGAGGAGATCGCCGAGCTCGTGGAGATGCCGGCGAAGAAGGTCGAGGAGATCCTGAAGCTCGGCCAGGAGCCCGTGTCGCTCGAGGCGCCCGTGGGCGGCGAGGACGGCGACGCATCGCTCGGCGACTTCATCCAGGACGCGGCCACCGACCGCCCGCTCGAGATCGTGGCCAACCGCATTCGCGACGCCGACCTCCTGCAGGTGCTCGACTCGCTCGGCTGGCGCGAGCGCAAGGTGATCGAGCTGCGCTACGGCCTCGGCGACGAGGGCCCCATGACCCTCGAGGACATCGGCCAGGAGGTCGGGGTCACTCGCGAGCGAGTGCGCCAGATCGAGTCGAAGACGCTGGCGCTGCTGAAGAACTCGGGCGGCGCAGACCGCTTGGCGGGGACGGCCGACGAGGCCTGATCCGTCCGGCGCGGCCCGCCGCGCGCGGCCGGGGGAGCGACCCGGCGCTATGCTCGCGCTTGCCGTTCCCCGGTGATGTAACGGCAACATGACTGACTGTTAATCAGTTCTTGGTGGTTCGAATCCACCCCGGGGAGCCTTTCTTCTAGGCGACGACGAGCTCCTGGTCAGGCGCTCGAGCGCATCCGCCGCGGCGGCCGCTCCGTCGTTGCGTTCGGACCACTCGCGAATCTCCTGCGCACGGCGGGCGTAGGCGGGGTCGCTCAGCAGGCGGCGGACGGCCAGTCGCACCCCGCCCGGCGTCGTGAAGCGGCGTGGGAGCGATACGCCCACACCCGCCCAGCGGACACGTGCCGCGTTCTCGGCCATGTCGCCCGCATGCGGGCAGGCCACCACCGGCACGCCGCTGGCGAGCGCGCGGGCGATCGTGCCGTGACCGGCGTGGCAGACCACTGCTGCGCAGTGCGGCATCGTGCGGGCGTAGGAGAGCCAATCCACGAGCTGTGCGTTGGCCGGGACCGGCAGCGGGGGCGCATCGCGGTGGCCCGCGCCCGCTCCGGCGCCCGGGCCTGCTCCGGCGCCCGCCGCCCCGTGGCCCAGACCCGCCCCGGCGTTTGGGCCGGTTCCCGCGCCCGTCGTCCCATCGCCCCCGGAGCGCCGGTTAGTCGAGGCGAGCAGCCGCACCGGCTCGCCCGCCAGCCCCTCGAGCGCGGCACGCAGCAGCCGCCCCTCCCGGTCCTGCGAGGTGCTCGGGGCGATCAGGACGAGCGGGTCGTCCCCCGGCGGCAGCTCGACGTCGCGGTAGGGCTGCTCCCAGAGGAGCGGTCCCGTGATGCGCGCGCCGGGCTGGGGATGCACGCGCGGGTATTCCAGCTGCGGGAAGGTGGCCACGAGCGCGAGGCGGCGCGAGATCCCGCCCTGCACATGGTCGAGCGGGGGCAGCCCAACGCGCCGGCGCGTCTCGTTCAGCTCGCGCCGGCCCTGCTCCTCGCCCTTCATCATCAGAGGGCGAAGGAGCCCCCACACGCCGCGACCCGCCGCGGTGCGTGGGTGTACCGTGCCCACCGCGTACGCGGGAAACCCGCGCTCGCCGGTGGGGAGGACGTGCGGCACGAGCGTGACCCAGGTGCGCCCGTCGAGCTCGGCGGCGAGCGCCGCCGCCACCGTCAGGATGTCGGCCACCACCAGCTCGGGGTCCACGGAGCGGATCAGCTCGAGGGTGGGGGCGGACGCCTTCACCGCCGCCTCGTAGGGCTTCAGCGCCCGCCCGCCCGTCGGAAAGACCTGGTACTCCGGCGCCGCGGCGAAGCGCATCCCCTCCCGCTCCACGTGCTCGCGCCACCTGCTCCACGTCTCGAGCGTGACCTCGTGCCCGCGGCGCGCCAGCTCGGCGCCGAGCGCGATCGCCGGGAAGGCGTGGCCGGGATCGCCGAAGGCCGCGAGGAGAAAGCGCCGTCTCAGAGCAGCTCCACCAGATCGCGCAGCATCCGCCGGCGGGCGTCGGGGCCGAACGAGACCGCGCTCACGATCAGCGTTCCCACCCCAGCGTCGCGGTAGACGGCGAGCCGCTCGCGCACCCGCTCGCGCGGCCCGACGAGCGCGACCGTGTCGATCAGCTCGGCCGGCACCGCCGCGGCAGCGGCCTCCTTCTTGCCGTCGAGGTAGAAGTCCTGGATCTTCCTCGCGGCGTCCGCGAAGCCGTAGCGCTGCACGAGCGAGTTGTAGAAGTTGCGCTCGCGCGAGCCCATCCCGCCCACGTAGAGGGCGATGAAGTGGCGCAGCTGGTCGCGGGCGCGGTCGATGTCGTCGTCGATGCACACGTTCACGGACGGCGCGATGTCGAACGAGCGCGCGTCGATCGTCCGGCCCGCCCGGGCGGCGCCCTTCTCGAGCAGGTCCCGCGACTCGTGCACGTGCTCGGGTGAGAAGAAGATGGCAGCCAGCCGTCCGCGATCTCGCCGGTGAGCTGGGTGTTCTTCGGGCCGATCGCCGCGATGTAGACCGGGATCTGCTCCTGGACGGGCCCGATCGTCAGCTTGAGGGCCTTGCCGGGGCCGTCGGGGAGCGGCAGCGCATAGTGCTCGCCCTCGTACACGAGCCGCTCGCGCCGCAGCGCCTTGCGCACGATCTCCACGTACTCGCGGGTGCGCCCGAGCTGCCCGCCGAAGCGCTGCCCGTGCCAGCCCTCCGCCACCTGCGGCCCGGACGAACCGATCCCGATCAGCATCCGCCCGCCCGAGAGCTGGTCGAGCGTGGCGGCGGTCATGGCGGTCATGGCCGGCGAGCGCGCCGGCATCTGGAAGATCCCCGCTCCGATCCGGATGCGGCTCGTCTTGGCGGCGAGCCAACCCAGCACGGAGGCGGCGTCGGATCCGTAGGCCTCGGCCACCCAAGCGGAGTGGTACCCGGCCTCCTCGGCGGCCACGACCAGCTCGAGCTGCTGCTCGGCCGTGACCCCGAGCCCCCAATAGCCGACGTTCAGCCCGAGCCTGATCCGAGTCCTCCTTCGCCGCTTGTGCCAGACGTCATGCGCGGTGTGGCTGCCGAGCCGGGCAACCGCGATCAGGGTCGGCGCACGCGCGAGGAGGCGCATCGTACGAGCCGTGAGGGCCCGCGCCGATGAGCCGCCGGCCGGGCGTTACTAGACCTCGGAGTCGCCCGGCCGCAGGAACTGGATCTCCGGCACCACGCAGTGGGGGGAGGTCTTCAGCAGGAAGCGGATCGACTCGGCTATGTCCTCCGGCTGGATCATCTCCTCCTTTGGCACCTGGCCCTCGATCCAGTCGGTCATCGGCGTGGCCACGAAGCCCGGGCACAGGGAGGTCACCTGGATGCCGTCCCGCGAGAGCTCCTTGTGCATGCCCTGCGAGAGCCCGACCACGCCGAACTTCGTCGCCGAGTAGGCCGAAAGCCAGCCCTGCCCGCGCTTCCCTGCGATCGAGGCCGTGTTCGCGATCAGCGCCTTGCCGTGCTCCGCGCCGGCCACCTTCAACATCGGGATGCACTCCCGGGCCATCAGGTAGACCGCGCGCAGGTTCACGTCCAGCTGGAGGTCGAGCTTCTTGGTCTCCGTGTCGGCCACGGCGGCGCCGATCCCGATCCCGGCGTTGTTGACCAGCACGTCCATGCGCCCGAAGCGCTCGCGGTGGGCGGCCACGACATCCTTGATCTGGCCCTCCGCGGTTATGTTGGCCGGCACGGCCAGCACGTCGAGGCCCGCGTCGCGGAGGCCCTGTGCGGCGGCCTCGAGCTTCTCGGGCCGGCGGGCGGACAGGGTGATCCCGTAACCGTCCTGACCGAGCGCCCTCGCGATCGCCAGCCCGATCCCGCTCGATCCGCCCGTGACCAGCGCCGCGCGTTCCATGCGCGAACAGTAATCCCCGCTGCGCGTCCGGCAGCGCCGGCCGCTTGCGCAACGGCACCTCGCTGCGCGTCCGGCAGCGCCGGCGCTTGCGCAACGGCAGGCGCTGCGCAATACGAACAGTGGGTTAAGGATCGCTCGCCCTGCCGGGCTTTGCCGGGGGCTGTCTTTAGCGTTCGTCGCGCGCGTGAGCAGCCGACGCGCACTGATTGCCGCTGCCCTCCTCGCGTGCGCGCTGGTTGCCGGCTGCGACGGCGGCGACGACGAGGGTTCCGAGAATCCGCCGCCACCGGTGGCGAAGCCGGAGCAGTTCCCGAAGGCCTCGGGAAAGACGCTTGCGGACCTGCGGAAAGGCCTCGGAAGGGGCGGGCCCGTGCTGGCGCCGTCGGTGTCGGCGCTCACCACAGGGAAGAACCGCTTCGCGTTCGGGCTGTTCACGCGCGAGCGCGGGCAGATCGCGGACGCCTCGGTGGCCGTCTACGTGGCAGAAGCCCGTGGCGGCGGGGCCAAGGGGCCCTACGTCGCGCGCTGGGAGTCCCTCGAGGTCCGGCCGCAGTTCCAGAGTCGCCAGACGGCCGGTGATCCGAACGCCGCCAAGTCGGTCTACGTGGCTGAGGTGCCGTTCGAAGCGCCCGGCAGCTACGAGGTGCTCGGGCTCGCGAAGCTCGACGACCGGCTCGTGGCGGCCACTTCCGCCTCCGCCGCGTTCCCGGTGGTGAAGGCCTCGGAGGATCCGATCCCGGCGCCCGGCGACCGCGCCCCCCGGATTCACACCCCCACCGAGGCCGACGTCGGGGGCGATCTCGCAGCGATCGACACCCGGCTCCCGCCGTCCTCGATGCACGAGTCGGATTTCGCCGACGTCGTAGGGAAGGAGCCCGTCGCCCTGCTCTTCGCCACGCCACAGCTCTGCCAGAGCAGGGTCTGCGGGCCGGTGGTTGACATCGCCGAGCAGGTGAAGGCGGACCGCGGCGACGACCTCGAGTTCATCCACATGGAGGTGTTCCGCGACAACCAGGTCGAGAAGGGCGTACGCCCCCAGCTCGCGGCGTGGAACCTCCAGACCGAGCCCTGGCTGTTCACGGTGGACGCCGGGGGCCGAGTGGCCGCCCGCCTCGAGGGCGCCTTCAGCGAGCGTGAGCTCGTGGAGGCGATCGAGAAAGCCACGGAATAGCGGCCGCGCGCCCGCTCGGCAAGCCGGGTCGGCGACTATCGTGAGCGCGGGGCCGGTAGCTCAGGGGTTAGAGCAGTGGACTCATAATCCATCGGTCGGAGGTTCGAATCCTCCCCGGCCCATCCCTCACCCGCTCGGGACCCGGGTAGACCCGGGTGGACACCCCGCCGGTTTCTCCCCGCAAACAGCCACCTTTCCGGCTATGCCCTAGTGCATAAGGCCGGCGTCGCGGGCACCGTCCCGGTAGCGAGACGGGAGCAGCCAGCGCCCGTTCCGGTAGCACGCCACCCCTTGAACGACGAGGGCCGCGCTCACACGCGGCCCGCGCCCACAACTTACGTCACCCCGGTTCCGTCGGAGGTGGGCGAACGGTAGCACCGAGGGTTCGGCGACCACAGCCGACGCGGCCCGGCGCGTGCAGTCGATACCGGGACGCAGCATCAGTCCGGACCCGCGAGGAGCCAAGCCTCGGCGGCATGGCGACTAGGCTGGCGGCCCTGCCCCACGTTCGTGGGGATTGTGGGACCAGTCGAAAGCCCTCCCCCGCCGGTATACAGCTCGCCGTACTCGAACCCGGGCACCACGGCCGGGGACGCCTTAGGAGCCCCGGAGGGC
>DASQNF010000080.1:0-5035 GCA_035645115.1 Thermoleophilaceae bacterium
GAAGCTGCTCGCGCTCACCCCGGAGGGCGAGCGCGTACGAGAGGCCGTGTTCCGCCAGATGAGCCGGCCTCCGCCCGAGATAGCGGCGCTGCCGCTCAAGCACAAGCGTGCGCTGCGTGACGCGCTCCGTGCCGCGTGCGACCGGGCCGGCGAGCCGCCGGGCCGGGTGGCCGACGCCTCCGGCGGCTCGGCCGACGCTGCGGCTCGGCCGGCCGCGGCCGACGCCCACGCCCCCGCGCGCGGCTGAGCGTCAGAACCTGAGCAGCGCGGCCGCGCCCCCGTGCGCATCTATGGCGTCGCGGTCGTGCCTCACGGCGAGGAGCTCCGCGGACTGCTGCAACGCGGCCTCGATTGCCGCGTCCGTCACATCCTCGAGCTCCACGGTACGCGCGCCGTCCGCCGGGCAGGCCTCGCCCCCGAGGCCGAACCAGCCGCACTCGCTGCACCGCACGCCCTCGATGCCCGAGAGCTGCTCGTCGAGCACGAGCGTCTCGACCCTGCGCTCGTTGAGCGCCCGGAGGACCTCCTCGATCCCAGTGGCGCCGCGCTCGCCGAGCCGCTCGAAAGCCCCCGCCTCGCGCTCGCGCTCGAGCTCGTCGAAGCGAGGCTGCGCCGCCGCCAAGACCTGCTCGGCGGTCGCACTGTCAACGTCCACCTCGATACGGCCGGCGAGCCTGTCGCGCAGATAGCCGTGCAGCTTCGACTCGAAGTCGGACACGACCTCGCGCGGCCCGCCCACGATCAGGCGCTGGAAGGGTCGACGCTCGAGGTGGCGCATGAGCGCGTCGCCCACGCGCTTGAGATGGTCGTCCTTCTCCTTTTCGATGCCGCGCGCGAATCGCGCCTGGGACCAGCCGCCCTGGTCGTGCTGGCCGAAGACCGTGTCGTGGATCTGCTCGATCTCGCGCAGGCCGTCGGGTGAGCCGCGGAAGATGCGGGCGTCCCGCCTGCTCACGAGCGCCACGCACCAGCGCTCCCGGCGCTCGAGCCGGGCGAGCGGGCCCACCAGCGGCGAGCGCTCGATCGCGACGCGGCTGGGCACCGGGCGGGGCAGCTTGATCGCCTCGAACAGCCCGGCCGGCTCGCTCGCGAACAGCGCGACCCCCCTGGCGCCCTCGGTCGGGAGCTCGCGCTCGAGGAACCCCGCCGCCCGCCGCAGGGTTGTCTCGAGGGCCACGCGGTCGTCGTGACTGAGCTGGTCGCGCTCCCGCAGGCGCCGCTCCGCCTCGTCGAGGAGCGAGCGCACCGCCGTGGCGCGTGCCGGCGGGGTCGAGAACTCGGAAGGGTCGAGGTCCAGGTAGAGGCTCAACACGAGCGGGCGCTCGAGCTTCAGCTGCGCGAGGCTGCGCAGCTGGTCGCGGCCGGGAGCGGTGGCCTGCATGCCGTGCCCTCCTTTGGTTTCGTGGGCTTTCCCCGTGTGGGAGTACCCAAGGTTACGCCGCCGACGCGGCGCATCCGCGGCGGCCAAGCGGCTTGTCCAGAATGGCTGCAGGCGGGATCGGAAGCGGCGTCTGCCGGGTAGGAGCAAGCCTTTGGCCGGGGAGTAGCGCCTTGCGGCGGATTGTGTATACTTTCGACGAGCTTCGAACTATCAAAGCGAAGGAGCAACGACGACCACTGACACGCTGATCCGTCCGGCTGAGACGCCGGAGACCCGACACGTCGCCCCCGTCGAGCTCGAGGATTCCCTCCAGCTGTTCTTCAACGAGGCGCGCCGTCATCCCCTGCTCACGGCAGAGGACGAGGTGGAGCTCGCCAAGCGCATCGAGCGCGGCGATCTCGCGGCGAAGGAACGGATGATCAACGCGAACCTGCGTCTCGTGATCTCGGTCGCGCGCAAGTACCAGGGCCAGGGCCTCCCGCTCTCCGACCTGATCCAGGAGGGCATGCTCGGCCTGATTCGCGCGGTCGAGAAGTTCGACTGGCGCAAGGGCTTCAAGTTCTCCACCTACGGCACGCTGTGGATCCGCCAGGCGATCGGCCGCGGCCTCGCCAACTCCGGCCGCACGGTGCGCCTGCCGGTCCACATCGTCGCGCGCGCGCGCAAGATCCAGGACGCCGAGCGCAAGCTCGCCGTCCAGCTCGGCCGCCAGCCCACGGAGGAGGAGATCTCCGAGTTCGTGGACCTGCCGATGGACGAGGTGGCGGACATCCGCCGAGCCGATCGCGGGCCGAGCAGCCTCGACCAGGGTGTCGGCGAGGACGGCGACACCGCCCTGGGGGAGCTGATCCCCGGCGACGGTCCGAGCGTGGAGGAGGAGGTCGTGGCAGGCATCGAGGACGAGCGGCTGCGCGAGGCCGTGGACTCCCTGCCCGACGTGGAGCGCGACATCATCTCGCTGCGCTTCGGCCTCGACCGCGAGCAGCCGCAGGCGCTTCGCGAGACCGGCCGCAGGCTCGGGCTCTCGTCCGAGCGCGTGCGCCAGCTCGAGGACCGTGCGCTGCGGCGGCTTGCGCAGGACGAGCTTGTTGCCGCCCTGCGCGAAGCTGCCTAAGCGGCAGCCCTAGCCGTCTCGCGCTGCGCCGGCTTGCCCGGGACGACGGCGTCGCGGCGCTGCACGAAGCCGCCTAGGAGGCAGCCCTGGCCGTCTCGTCGCGCAGGAAGCGGAGCAGCCCCGGCATGCCGCCGCGCTCGTGCGCGGCGCGCTGCCGGAGGGCTCCGTTGCCCTCGTCGAGGATCCGCTCGATTCCGTCCAGCGGATCCTCGCCGCCGAGCTCCGCCAGCGTGCGGCGCGCGGCCTCGCGCAGCGGGACCGGGCGCCCCTCATGGAGGAGCTCGGCATCGAGCCCGTCGCGCGCCGCGCTGAAGCTCGACCAGTGGAGCGCCTGCTCGGACGCCGCCCGCAGCGGCGGCGCCTCGGCGGCCCGCCGGGCGATTGCCCGCGCCAGGCCCGCCACGGCGGCGGTCGAGGCGAGGTCCGCCTGGACGTCGAGCTCGCGCAGCTCCACGGTCCCGAGCCGCGGCTGGGGCCGTGCGTCCCACCAGACCATCGTGTGGTCGGTGGGCCCTCCCCCCGCGCGCACTCCGTCGAGCGCGGCCAGGTAGTCGTCCCACGAGTGCAGGTACGGCGGGATCCCGCGGCCAGGATAGGCGCGGATCACCGCCGAGCGCGAGCTCGCCATCCCCGAGTCCCGGCCGAACCAGTACGGCGAGCTCGCCGCAAGGCCGTGGAGCAGCGGCAGCGCTTCGCGCCACGCGTTCATCACGTTCACGGCGCTATCGGGGTCCGGGACCCCCACGTGCACGTGCAGCGCGCACTCCGGCGTGCGCTTGATCAGGCCGCGCATCTGCCGCTCAACTCGCGCGTAGCGCTCCGACTGCACGAGCCGAACGTCGAACAGCTCCGCGTCGGGGTGCAAACCAGCCGCCATCGGGGTGGCGCCAGCCGCGCGAACCGCCGCGCGGCCCTCGGCCAGCTGCCCCACGGCCTCGGCCACCGAGGCGCACGGGTCCGAGCGCACCTCCAGCTCGGCGAGGAACGCCTCGTGGTCCACGCGCTCGCGCGGCAGATCCACGTGCGGCAGTACCTCCGCGGCCACGTGAGCCAGCCGCAGCGTCTGCGGATCCACCAGCAGGAGCTCCTCCTCCAGCCCGACCGAGAAGGGCTCGCCCGATCCGAAGCGGTGCATGGGCGCCGCCCCGCCGCCGGCGCCGCGGGCCCGCGTGGATTGCCCGCCTGGGTCCCGTGCCGCCACCCCGTCCCGACCGGGCGCCGCTTCCCCGCCCGGGCTCGGCGCCGCCTCACCGCCCGGCCTCGGCGCCGCCTCACCGCACGGGACGTGGGCCGCCTCCCCGTCGTGGGCCGCCTCCCTGCCCGGGCCGCGCGCAGGCGCCGTCACGGCCGCACCTCGAGCGCCGCTCGCGCCGCCGTCCGCCCGAGCACGAGCGCAGCTGCGAGCCCGCTCGCGTAGCCGCCGGTGGCGATCCCACCGGCATCCGCGCCGCACGCGAACACACCGGGGGCCGCCCGCGCGTGGGCGTCGATCCGAAGGCCGCCGAGGGTGGTTGTGGCTCCGGCCACCGTCTCCACGGTCACATGCTGCACGTGGCGGCGGACGGGGGCGCCAGCGCGCTCCGCGGCGTCCACCATCTCCCCCACGGTCCGGTCGCGCACACGCTCGCCGAGCGACTCGCTCGCCACGCGAAACCACGCTCGCGCGCGGGGCTGGCGGAGCATCCACTGGGCCACGTCGATCTCGGACCAGGTAGCGGTCTCGTAGCTCTGCCCGAGCCCGTTCGTCACTCTCGCGTGGCGCGCGTAGAGCTGCGAGAGCCGCACGAGGTCCGTTTCGTCGACCGTCGCCGGCGGGGCGGGCATGGCGCGCGCGTACACCTCCCCGAGGCCGTCCCCGATGGCCGCTCCCATCTCCACCCCCGCGCGCAGGCCGTCCCCCGTGCTGCCCGGCGCCGCGCGCAGGAACACGTGCTCGGCCTCGGGCGTCACGTGCTCGCGCAGGAGCTCGCGGCTCGCCGCGAAGCCGCCCGTGGCGAGGATCAGCGGCGCCCGCCCATCGTGCTCTGAGAGCGGTGCCCGCAGTTTGACCTCGCCGGCCACCGCCGCGAGCGCGGCCGTCAAGCCGGCGGGCTCGTAGCGCACCCCGGTGGTGAGCGGATTGCCGGTGTCGCGCGCAAGCACGGGGGCGCCGAGCGACTCGAGCCAGCGCAGGTCCTCGTCCAGCCGCTCGAACACCAGCCGCTGCAGGCGCTCCTCTCCGGCCGGGCACTCGGCGCGGAAGCGAGCGAGCTCGCGGTGACGCCAGATCACGCCGCTCGAGAGCCGCATCGAGCCGCCGAGGCGCTCGAGCTTCTCGAGCACCAGCGGCTTCGCGCCGAGTCGGCGGGCCTCCGCCGCCGCGACCAGCCCGGCCATCCCGGCCCCCGCGATCACGAGGTCGTGCACGGGCTCAGCGAGCGCGGGGCGCGGTCAAGCGGGGCCCTCAGACGAGCGCGAAGCCCGGCTTGTGCTCCACGTACTCGATCCGCACGCCCTCGGGGCCGCGCAGGAACACCGCGAAGGTGTTCTTGGCGTCCTTC
>DASQNF010000081.1:0-6144 GCA_035645115.1 Thermoleophilaceae bacterium
CATTCCGGCGAGCCGGCGCTCGCGCTGCGCGAGGTGTGGCACGAGATCGAGGAAGGGCCGGTGGCGCTGCGCGACGTCACGCTCTCCCTCGAGCCGGGCGAGCGGGTGGCGCTGATGGGCCGCAACGGCGCCGGCAAGAGCACGCTGCTGCGGGTGGCGAAGGGGCTTGTGCGGCCGGCTCGCGGGCGAGTCGAGCGCGCGGGCGAGGTTGCGCTGCTGCTCCAGAGCCCCGGCGACTACCTGATCCACGAGCACGCGGTCGAGGACGCGGGAGCGGACGGGGTCGCCGCCGCGGGGCTCGCCGGCCGCGAGCGGGCGAACCCGCGTGACCTCTCAGGAGGGGAGCGCCAGCGGCTGGCGCTCGAGGTGGTGTTGGGCGGCGGGCCGTGTGCGGCGGTGCTGCTGGACGAGCCCACGCGCGGGATGGACCGTCTCCACCAGGAGGAGCTCACGGCCCGGATCGCCGAGCTGGCCGAGGCCGGCACGGCCGTGATGGTGGCCACCCACGACACGGAGTTCGCCTCCGCGTTTGCCGACCGGATCGTTCTGCTCGGCCAGGCCGTCGTGATCGCGGACGGGACCCCGGCGGATGTTCTCGGCGGGGGCCGCCACTTCTCGACCGAGGTGGCGCGAGTGAGCTGCGGGGTGGCGCTGACACCCGAGCAGGGCGCGGCCGCCGTCGCGCGCTCAATATCGCTCGAGGAGGTGGGCGCGTGAGCTGGCAGGCCGCTTCGTTCACGCTGCTTGCGCTCGGGCTCGCGGGCGGATTCGCGTGGTACGAGCGCGAGAAGCCGCCGTCGCGGGTGCTCGCGCTCGTGGCGGCGCTGGCCGCGCTCGCCGTGGTGGGGCGGCTCGCGTTCGCCGCGATCCCGAACGTCAAGCCCACCACCGACATCGTCCTCTTCGCCGGCTATGCGCTGGGCGCGCTGCCCGGGTTCGCGGTGGGCGCGGTCACGGCGATCGTGTCGAACATCTTCCTCTCCCAGGGACCCTGGACCGTCTGGCAGATGGCGGGCTGGGGAGCCGTGGGCGTGGGCGGGGCCCTGCTTGCCAGGATCGTTCGCGGCCGGGAGCCGGGGCGCCTGGCGCTTGCGGCGGTCTGCGGGCTCGCGGGTCTCGCGTTCGGCGCCTGGATGGACGTCTACCAGTGGACGCTTGCCGCGCGCCAGGACCTCGACACCTATCTCGTGATCGCCGCCAGCTCGCTTCCGTACAATCTGGCTCACGCGATCGGCAACGTGATCTTCTGCCTGCTGATCGGGCCGGTGTTCCTGCGCTCGCTCGCCCGCTACCGGCGCCGGCTGGAGGTGCGCTGGCCGGCCCCGGCGGGCGCCGCGGCCGCCCTCGTCGTGGCGGTGGCTGTGGCGCCCCTTGCGCTCTCGGCGGGGCCGGCTGGCGCGGCGGCCCCAGTGGGCGCGGCGGCGCCCATTGGCGCGGCCTCGCCCGTTGGCGCGGCACCGAGCGCGGGCGCGGCACCGCCCGCGAGCGCGGCGTCGACCATCGAGCGGGCGGGGCGCTACCTGCTTCGGGCCCAGAACCGGGACGGCGGCTTCGGAGCCCTGCCCGGCCAGCGCTCGTCGCCGCTATATACCGGCTGGGCGGGGCTCGGGCTCGCCGCGAGCGGGCGCAACGCGCGCGACGTGGCCCGTGCGGGCGGCCGCTCGATCACCGCCTCGCTGAGGGACGGGCGCGCGCCCGCCGACATCGGCGAAATCGAGCGGACGGTGCTCCTGCTCGAGGCGGCGGGGCTCGATCCGCGCCGCTTCGGGGGGCGCAACCTGGTGGCGCAGATAGCTCGCCGGCGCCGGCCGGACGGGTCGATCGCGGGCTTCGTGAGCTATACGGCGTTCGGGGTCCTGGCGCTACGGGCGGCCGGCGAGTCGGCCGGGCGCAGGACCGTCGCGTGGCTGCTCTCCAACCAGAACCCGGACGGGGGATTCGGCGTGGCCACCTCCTCGGGCAGCGACAGCGACATGACGGGCGCGGTCCTGCAGACCCTCGCGGTGACCGGGCGTGCCCGCCGCCGAGTGGCGGAGCGTGCCGTAGGCTGGCTGCTGGCCAACCAGAACGCCGACGGCGGCTTCGGGCAGATGCGCGGACGAACCTCGAACGCGCAGTCGACCGCCTATGCGGTTCAGGGACTCGTTGCGGTGGGATCGGGTGCGGGCGCCGTGCGCAGCGCGCTCGCGTACCTGCGCCGTCTCGCGCGGCCGGACGGCAGCATCGCCTACTCGCGCACGAGCTTTCAGACCCCGGTGTGGGTCACGGCCCAGGCGCTGATGGCGCTGCGACGCAAGCCGCTGCCGCTGGCGACGGTCCCGCGCGAGCCGCGGCGCGCCCGGGCGGCCCGCGATGCCAGAGGCGGCGGCGACTCCGGGACCGCCTCGGCCGCTTCCGTCGCGACAGCGAGCGGGGGCAGCCGGACGAAGGGCCGGCCTTCCGGCGACGACCAGGCTCGCACCCCTACGAGCGCTCCGGGCGAGGCGCCGTCCGGCGACAAGAAGGCGGCGAGCTCCGACCCAGGGGCGGGCTCCGCCCCGGCGGCTGCGGCGATCCCTAGCCTTCTGGGCGACAGCAGCCAGGCGGCGGCGCGGGCGGCGGCGCAGCCGGGCACGGCCCCGCAAGGCCGGGAGGACGGACCTTCGGCGCTCGCACTCGCGCTAGGGCTGTCAGCCGCGGCGGCAGCGAGCGCGCTGGCGTGGCATGGCGCGCAGCGGCGACGCAACGGCCGCCGGGCGGCGCCAGGGTAAGGATCCGCCGAGCGGGCGGAGGCAGAGCCCGTGTCGCGGCTGCGGCCGGCTCATACCCGGTTCCGCGCCCCGGGCCCAGCCCGGCCTACGCGGTCCGAGTCCAGCCGCCGCGGTTCGAGCGCGGCCGCCGCGGTTCGAGCCCGGACGCCCGGATCGCTCACCCCGCGTCTCTCCATCGTCGAATTCGTTGCGCGACTGATCAGTCGGCCAACGAATATTTGAAAGAGAGGCCGGTGTCCCCTGTAGCCACTTGCCCAGGAGCCTGTGGCTGGGGCGCGCACGGGCACCGGTCTGCCGCATGGTCGCACTGGTCACCAACCCTCCCTCGTCTGGGCGTGCAGCGGCATGGCGGCCTCATGGCGAGCCCGCCGGGGTCGCCGGGCGTCAGCTGAAGGCCCGCGCGATCAGCCGGTCCATCACGCGGGCCGGCAGCAGCTTCGCAAGCGGCGCACGCAGCTTCGCGTCCCTCCCTACTAGGTAGCGGGCGCGCGGCCGTGGGGAGCGGAGCGCCGTGCCGATCACCGCGGCCACTTCGTATGGCTCGATGCCGGTCTGCGTCTCGATCTCCGCGGTCCGCCTGCGGAGCGCCTCGATCATGCTGCCGTAGAGGCGCTCGGACTCGGGCGGCATCCCTGCGGCGATCCGCTCGGCGAGATCATTCCCCTTCCGCCAGATCGGAGTCCTGACGCCGCCGGGCTCGATCACGATCACGTCCAATCCCTGGGAGCGAAGCTCGCGGCGCAGTGAGTCGCTCATCGCCTCGAGCGCGAACTTGGACGCGTTGTAGGCGCCCACCAGCGGCAGCGCCACGCGCCCGCCGATCGAGCTGACGTTCACGATCCGCCCGCGCCCTGCGCGCAGCGCCGGCAGGAACGCCTGGGTAACGGCGAGTTGGCCGATGAGGTTGATCTCGAGCTGGTTGCGAAGCTGGTCGAGCGGGAGGAACTCGAGCGGCCCGGCCACGGCGATCCCGGCGTTGTTGACCAGCGCCGCGAGCGGACCAGCGCCGAGCTCCGAGCGAGCCGCCGCGATCGAGTCCGCGTCGGTCACGTCGAGCCGCACAGTGCGCAATCCCTCGGCGCGCAGCCGCTCGGAGTCCTCGTCGCGCCGCACCGCGCCGACCGCGTCGAAGCCGATCTGCCCGAGGTGGAGCGCGGTGGCATGGCCGATGCCGCTCGAGGCGCCGGTCACGAGGACCGTTCCGGAGGCCATCTTGCGAGACTAACGGCGCGATGCTGCTGGAAGAGGCGATTCGCACGCGCCGCACGCACAAGGCCTACCGGCCCGAGCCGGTCCCCCGCGAGACGCTCGACGAGCTCTTCGAGCTCGCCCGCTGGGCGCCCAACCACAACCTCACGAACCCGTGGCGCTTTCGGATCGTCGGCCCCCGGTCGCTCGCCCGCCTGAAGGACGCGGCCGGCAAGGAGGCCGCGCGCAAGCTCGACCGTGCGCCCACGCTGGTGGTGGCGTCGGTGATCGAGACGGGCGACCCGGTGCAGGACGAGGAGGACCTCTGCGCGGCCGCGGTGGCGAGCTACATCGTGCTGCTGGGCGCCCACGCGCGCAACCTTGGCGGCTACTGGCGCACACCCGCGGTCCTGAGGACGCCGGAAGGTCGCGCGGCCGTGGGAGTCGGCCCCGGCGAACGGGTAATCGGCCTGCTCCACCTCGGCATGCCGCGCCAGGAGAAGCAGCCGCCCGAGCGGCTGCCTCCCGGCGACTTCGTAACCTCCCTGCCGTGATCCCGCGCGCGGACGCGCTCGCCACGCTGGAACGCGACACGTTCGACCTCGCGGTGGTGGGGGGCGGCATCACCGGCGCCGGGGTGGCGCTCGACGCGGCCTCGCGCGGCTACAGCGTCGCGCTCGTCGAGAAGAGCGACTACGCGGCCGGAACGTCGAGCCGCTCGTCGAAGCTCGTGCACGGCGGCCTTCGCTACCTCCAGAGCTTCGACCTCGGCCTGGTGCGTGAGGCGCTGCTGGAGCGCTCGCTGCTCGTCCGCCTCGCCCCACACCTGGTCAGGCCGCTGCCGCTGCTCGTGCCCGGCTTCGAGGGCAAGCGCCCCGACCGGATGACCGGCGTGGGGTTGAACATGTACGACGTGATGTCGTGGCGGCGCGGCCGCGACGAGGACGAGGGCTGGAGCCCCGAGCGCCACCGCACGATCGACGGCGCCGAGACGCTCGAGCTCGTTCCCGCGCTGGAGGGACGCGCGCCGACTGCCGCCTACCTCTTCTACGACTGCCAGACCGACGACGCGCGCCTCGTGCTGACGGTGCTCGGAGAGGCCGAGCGCTTCGGAGCCGTGTGCGCGAACGGGTGCGAGGTGACTGGGCTGGTCGAGCGCGGCCGGCGCGCCGCCGGCGTGCTCGTGCGAGACGTGCAGGGGTCCGCAGGGGAGTTCGAGCTGAGCGCCGCCAACGTGATCAACGCCACGGGGGTCTGGGCCGACCGGCTGAAGCCGGACGAGCTGTACGCGGAGGAGGAGGTGCCGCGCATCCGCCCGAGCCGCGGCACGCACGTGACGCTCGCGCGCGAGCAGCTCGCCGTTGACGCCGGGGTGATCGTGCCGGCCGGGGGCGGACGGACCGTGTTCGTGCTGCCGTGGCTCGGGCGCACGCTGGTAGGCACCACCGACAACGACTACGAGGGCTCGCTCGAGCACGTGCCGCCCTCCGACCGGGACGTGGCGTACCTGCTCGAAGCGGTCAACGAGTTCTTCGGCCTTGCGCTGGGGCCGGGCGACCTGACCGGCGCGTACGCGGGCGTGCGGCCGCTGATCTCCACGGGCGACCCGAAGAAGTCCGTGGACATCTCGCGCAGGGCCGAGCTCTACGAGACGAGCTCGGGCCTCGTGACGATCACGGGCGGCAAGCTCACCACTTGGCGGCGGATGGCGAAGCTGGCTGTGGACCGGATCGTGGAGCGCGAGGGGCGCGAGGCGCCCTGCCGGACACACGAGATCCCGCTCGGCGCGCCGATCGAGCCCCAGGCGCTGCCGGACGTGAAGGGCGTGGGCGAGGCAAGCCGCGTGCACCTGGCCTGCCGTTACGGGCACGCCGCCCAGTTCGTGCTGCGGCTGGCAGCCGCGGCGCCCGAGCTGGCCGAGCGGATCAGCCCCGAGCTGCCCGACATCGCGGCCGAGGCGGCCTTCGCGGCGGCCCACGAGCAGGCCTGCTCGGTGGGGGACGTGCTGCTCCGCCGCACGCGGCTCGGGCTGCTCGACGCGCGCCGGCTGAGCGCGCCCGGTGCCAAGGGGGTGGGCTTGGTGGCGCGCGCGATGGCGGGACAGCTCGGCTGGGAGGACGCCCAGCTCGAGCGGGAGATCGCGGCGTGGCGCGAGCTCGCGCGCATCGAGGGGCTCGTGCCCGACGGCCGGGGCGCTCCGGCACCT
>DASQNF010000082.1:0-6239 GCA_035645115.1 Thermoleophilaceae bacterium
GGTCGCCCTGCTGGTGTTCGCCGCCTCGTGCGGAAGCTGGGACCCGGACGCGCTGGAGGAGCCCGCCGCGGCGGATTAGGCCAATCATCTGCGGCTCGTATAGGGGCGACGGGATTCGAACCCGCGATCCCCGGCGTGAAAGGCCGATGTCCTAGACCGCTGGACCACGCCCCCTTGTCGAGGCGATTGTAAGGCAGGGGGTTGGGGACAAGCGCGAGCGCGCTCCGCGCGTGATCTGGGACTTGTTACCTGAGACCGCGTCCCCGCGCGGCTCTTCCGCCATCATCTTGCGCAGCGCCCCCGTAGCTCAACGGCAGAGCAGGCGCCTTTTAAGCGCAGGGTTGGAGGTTCGAGTCCTCCCGGGGGCACCTCGGCGGGCTCGCCGGTACGCGCGAGCTCAGGCGGGCGCTTGCAGCTCGGCGCCGTCGGCCGCGAGGATCGCGTCGAGGAGGCCGGGGAAGCGGTCGTTCAGGTCGTCGTCGCGGAGGGAGAGCATTCGCTTGCGCCCCTCGGGGCGCGTGCGCACCAGGCCCGCCTCGCGCAACACGCGAAAGTGATGCGAGAGCGTGGCCTTGGAGAGGCCGAGGTCGAACGTGCCGCAAGTGCATTCCGGTCCAGTGGAGAGGCGGCGGACGATCTCGAGACGCGCTGGGTCGCTCAGCGCGTGGAGTATCGCGGGGAGCTCGAGCTCGCCGCAGGATGGGTGATGGGGCTCTCGCATGGAGGACCTGCGGCCGCAACTCTAGCGACCGTTCGATAGATGTCGAAGCGGCGGCCCGCGCTCAGTGTCCTAACCCGCCTAGGTGGCCCGGGCGCCCTTAGTGCCTGGGCCCCTCAGTGCCTGAAGTGGCGGCGGGCGGTGAAGACCATCGCCACCCCCGCGGCCTCGCAGGCGTCGATCACCTCCGGGTCGCGCTGAGCTCCGCCCGGCTGGATGATCGTCTTGACGCCCGCGTCGATCGCCATCTG
Source organism: Thermoleophilaceae bacterium (assembly GCA_035645115.1). Classification (GTDB taxonomy): domain Bacteria; phylum Actinomycetota; class Thermoleophilia; order Solirubrobacterales; family Thermoleophilaceae; genus JACVRW01. The sequence continues at coordinate 970 of DASQNF010000082.1, forward strand.
GGGCGCGTCGGCGAACGGGAAGAACGCGTCCGAGGCCATCGCGCCGCCCTCGAGCGTGAGGCCGGCGGCGCGCGCCTTGTCGAGCGCGATCCGCACCGAGTCCACCCGGCTCATCTGCCCCGCGCCGACCCCCGCCGTGCCCAGGTCGCGCGCGAGCACGATCGCATTCGACTGCACGTGCTTGCACACGCGCATCGCGAACAACAGCTCACCCCACTCGAGCTCGGTCGGCGTGCGCGAGGTGACCACGCTCATCTCCTCGCGCACCTCGAGCCCCGTGTCCCTGTCCTGAACGAGCAGCCCGCCGCGAACGCGCTTCGTGTCGTGCTCGCTGATCGCGGGGCGCCGCCGCTCCTGGCCCTCGAGCAGGCGCACGTTCGGCTTCTGCTCAAGGAGCTCGAGCGCGTCCTTGTGGTAGGCGGGGGCATACACCAGCTCGACGAACATCGCGTGCAGCTTCTCCGCGAGCGAGGGCTCGACGGTGCGGTTGAAGCAGAACACGCCGCCAAACGCGCTCTGAGGATCGGTGGCGAGCGCCTTGTCGAACGCCTCCTCGACCGTAGCCGCCACGCCGGCGCCGCACGGATTGTTGTGCTTGACGATCGCGGCGGCCGGCAGCTCGAAGTCCTCGACCAGCCGGCGGCCGGCATCGAGGTCGAGCAGGTTGTTGAACGACAGCTCCCTGCCGTGCAGCTTCGACACCATCGAAAGCAGGTGCGAGCGGGCGCCAAGCTCGGCGTAGTAGGCGGCCCGCTGGTGTGGGTTCTCCCCGTAGGGAAGGTCGAGGACCTTCTCGAACGAGCGCGTGTAGGCCGCGGGGAAGTCCTCCTCGCGCTCGGCGAACCAGCGGGCGATCGCCGTGTCGTAGCGCGCGGTGTAGGCGAAGGCCTCCATCGCAAGGCTCTGACGGGTGCGCCCGGAGAGCATGCCGTCGCTCTCCGCGAGCTCGTCCAGCACGGCGTCGTAGCTCTCGGGGGAGACGACCACCGCGACGTACTGGTGGTTCTTAGCGGCGGCTCGGATCAGGGTGGGGCCGCCGATGTCGATGTTCTCGATCACCTCGTGCTCCTCGCGCCCGCGCTCGCCGGCCACCCGCTCGAACGGATAGAGGTTTACGCACACGAGGTCGATCGGCTCGATCTCGTGCTCGTTGAGCGAATCCACGTGCTCGGGGCTCGAGCGCACCGCCAGCAGGCCGGCGTAGATCCGGGGGTGGAGCGTCTTGACGCGGCCGTCGAGGATCTCCGGGAAGCCGGTGTAGTCGTCCACCGGCCGGACCTCGAGCCGGGCGCCGGCGAGCTCGTCGGCGGTGCCACCCGTGGAGACGATCTCGATGCCGAGCTCCGCCAGCCCACGCGCGAACTCGACGAGCCCGCGCCTGTCCGAGGCGCTCAGCAGGGCGCGCCTGATCCTGACCTCGGCGGCGGCCGTGCCGCTCACCCCGCGCGGCTCGAGCTCAGCCATCCGGGTCCACGTGCACCAAGCGTGGATTCTCGGCGTCCACTCGCACCCGCCCCGCCGCGATCAGGCGCACGGCACGCGGGAGGAGCCGGTGCTCGATCTCGTGGACGCGCTGCTCGATCGCCGCGATGTCGGGATGGTATGGAAGCTCGAGTGATTCCTGCAGGACGATAGGTCCCGTGTCCACGCCCTCGTCAACGAAGTGGACGGTGACGCCGGTGACCCTGACGCCCGTGTCGAGCGCCCGCCGGATCGCATCGACCCCCGGGAATGCCGGGAGCAGCGAGGGGTGAACGTTCACGATCCGGCCGGCGAACCGATGTATGAACTCGGGACCGAGCAGCTCCATGAAGCCCGCGAGCACCACCAGCTCGACGCCGTGAGCGTCGAGCCAGTCCGCGAGCGCGCGGTCGCGTGCGCCTCGGTCGGGGTGGGCGCTCAGCGGAAACACCGCGCTCTCGACCCCGGCCCGGCGCGCCCGCTCGAGCCCGGGGGCCGCCGCGCTGCTCGAGCCCACCGCCACGATCTCGATGCCGTCGCGGCCGTGCACGCTGTCGAGCAGGGCCTGCAGGTTGGTGCCCTCACCCGAGATCAGGACCGCGACGGGGAACGTCAAAGCGCAGCGGCAGCGACCGGAAGCCTCAGGACCGGGTAGGGCCCGCCGCTGGTCTCGAGCCGGCCGGCGTCGATCAGCTCGTCCACGCGCGCGAGGATGTCCGCCCGGCGCAGGTGTGAGGAGACGCCGTATGCCTGCAGGCCGTCGTAAGAGTTGCGCTGGATCTTCTTGCTGCGGGAGCCGTGCAGGATCTCGGCGCAGGTGGTCCGCCCGACGGCCGGGCGCGCGGACCCCGCCACGGAGATGATCGCGTCGTCGAGGTTGCCGATCTGCACGGGGTCGGGTGGCGGCGGCGCGGGACGGAGCGCCGGCTGGCATACATCGCAACAGACGCTCGGCTCCCTCGAGGTCGGGCCGGCCGCGTCCCCGAAGTGGCGCAGGATCGCATCGCGTCGGCAGCGCTCCTCCTCGACGTACGCCCAGATCTCGCGGTACTGGCGCCAGCGGGCACGCGCGGCGTCCTCGATCGACGAGCGGCAGAGCCCAGCCGCGCGAGCATCGAACCCACGCAGGACCCGGCCGGCCGGCCGGTCTTGCGCGGAGGGCGAGGGAGCGATCACGCCTGCTCGGGTGAGATGCCCCAGCAGCGCCCTGAGGCGCTCCCCGTCCCCGCCCAGCTCGCGCGCCAGCCCCACGGCATCGAGGACGTAGAGGCCGTCGCCGTCGGCCGAGGCGGCGATCCGGTCCGCCAGCCAGCCGGGCAGGTCCGGATCGACCTCCTCGCGCTTGATGAAGTGCACGTGGAGAGCCTTGTCCCGGTTCTCGGCCAGCAACACGGCCCGCGCCGGAAGCCCGTCCCGCCCCGCCCGACCCGCCTCCTGGTAGTAGGCCTCGAGCGACGCCGGGACGCTCGCGTGCAGGACCGTGCGCACGTTCGGCTTGTCCACGCCCATGCCGAAGGCGTTGGTGGCACAGATCACCCGCAGCTCGTCCCTCAGGAAGCGGCGCTGGACCTCGGCCCGACGGCCACGATCGAGCCCCGCGTGGTAGGCGGCGGCCTCCTCGCCGAGCCCGGCCTCCAGCTGCTCGGCGAGCTCCTCCGAGCCCGCACGCGTGCCGGCGTAGACGATCGCGGGGAGCGCGCCCGGCGCGCGCAGCGTCTCCGCGATCAGCGCGCTCTTCTCGTGCCCTCCCGGCCGAGCCACGGCAAAGGCGATGTTGGGCCGGTCGAACCCGGTGGCCACCCGGAGCGGATCGTGCAGGCCGAGACGGCGCACGACGTCGGCCGCCACCCGCGGGGTGGCCGTGGCGGTGGAGGCGAGGATCGCCCGCGCGCCGAGGGCGCGCGCGGCTTCGGCGAGGCGGAAGTAGTCCGGCCGGAAGTCGTGCCCCCACTGGGACACGCAGTGAGCCTCGTCGACCACGAACAGCCCCACCCGAACCTCGGCCGCCATCCGCTCGATGAACCGCGGCGCCGCGAAGCGCTCGGGCGCGACGTAGAGGAGCCGCAGCTCTCCCGCGGCGGCGCGCCGCAGGACCTCGGAATTCACGCCGGCGTCCTGCTGGGAGTTCACGAGCGCCACCCGCTGCCCGAGCCCGCGCGCCGCCAGCGCCTCCACCTGGTCCTGCATCAACGCCACGAGCGGCGAGACCACCACGGTGAGGTCGTCCCGCAGCAGCGCGGGCAGCTGGTAGCAGAGCGACTTGCCCGAGCCGGTGGGCATCACGACCATCACGTCGCGGCCGGCAAGGGCCGCCTCGCACGCCTCGCGCTGCCCCGGCCGGAAGCCCGAGAAGCCGAAGTAGCGCTGGAGCGAGGCCGTCAGTTCCATGGGGGAAGGGCACAGTAGCGCCGGGCCCGGCGGCAGCGGGCGCCCTGTCGCACACCCGTAACGACCGTGACGAAGAAGTTGCGCTAGGCGCGGACGACCGCGAGCTCCTCGAGAGCGAACTTGCCGTTCGCGCTCTCGCTGCGCTCCAGCGGATAGTCGCCCGAGAAGCAGGCGTCGCAGTGGGTCGCGCGCGTGGAGCGGATCGCCTCGTAGACGCCCTCCAACGAGAGGTAGCGCAGTGAATCGCATCCGAGCTCGGCGGCGACCTCGTCCTCGCTTCGCCCGTGCGCGACCATCTCCTGGGTCGTCGACATGTCGATCCCGTAGTGGCAGGGGTGGGTGATCGGCGGCGCCGAGACGCGCATGTGTATCTCGAGCGCCCCGGCCTCGCGCAGCATCTGCACGATCTGGCGTGTGGTGTTGCCGCGCACGATCGAGTCGTCGACGACGACGAGCCGCTTGCCCGCGACCACCTCGCGCAGCGGGTTGAACTTCATCCGCAGGCCGTGCTTGCGCAGCTCCTGGCCCGGCTGGATGAATGTGCGCTGGACGTAGCGGTTCTTGATCAGCCCGTCGTCGCGCGGGATGCCCGAGGCCTTCGAGTAGCCGCCGGCCGCCGCATTGCCCGAGTCCGGCACGGCGATCACGACATCGGCGGGCGCCGGCGCCTCGCGCCACAAGATCTCGCCCATCTTGCGCCGCGAGACCTGCGTGCGGTTGCCCTCGAGCATCGAGTCCGGGCGCGCGAAGTAGATGTGCTCGAACACGCAGAAGGCCTTGCGCGCCGATTCGACGATCTGGCGCGTCTCGATGCCGCGTTCGCCCAGCGAGACCATCTCGCCAGGCTCCACCTCGCGCAGCAGCTTGGCGCCGATGATGTCGAAGGCGCAGCTCTCGGACGCGACGCAGTAGCGAGGCGCTGCGGACCCCGCCGAGCCGGCAGCCTGCCCATCGGCACGATCCCCGATCATGCCGAGCGCGAGCGGGCGCAGTCCGGCCGGGTCGCGGAAGGCGACCACGCGGTCCTTCGTCATCACCACCGTCGAGAACGCCCCCTCGAGGCGTGGCACCACGTCGGCGAGCGCGTCCTCCACGCGCTCCGCCTCGTGGTTCGACAGGAGCGCGGCCATGATCTCCGAGTCGGAGGTCCCGCGGAAGCGCACGCCACGCTCGCTCAGCTCGGTGTGCAGCTCGACCGCGTTGATGAGGTTGCCGTTGTGGGCGAGCGCCACCTGGCGGCCGTCGCTTCGCCAGACGGGCTGCGCGTTCTCCCATGCGGACGAGCCGGTGGTGGAGTAGCGAACGTGCCCCACCGCAATCTGGCCCGGCAGGGCGCGCAGCTTCTCCTCGTCGAAGACCTGGGAGACGAGGCCGAGGTCGCGCACGGTCATGATGTGGCCGCCGTCGCTGGTGGCCATCCC
>DASQNF010000083.1:0-6862 GCA_035645115.1 Thermoleophilaceae bacterium
AGCAGGCCGTGGCCGAACTGGAGGCCGCGCTGCGCCGGCGACGCCTGCGCGGCTGAGCTACAGCTCGGCGCCGTCGAGCGCCGCGAGCACCGCCCGCAGCTCGGCCACCACGTCGCCGTCCAGCTTCAGCTCCGCGTCGCGGTCGTACGGGGTGGGTCCCTGCGTGACCAGCACGAGCCGGCCGCCGCCGCCGCGAGTGAGCGCCGGCAGCCCGGCCACCGGGTGCACCTCGAGCGAGGAGCCCACGCACAGCATCAGGTCCGCCTCGAGGGCCATTTGCTGCGCCTCCGCGAGCGCGCGCTCCGGAAGCAGCTCGCCGAACAGCACCACGTCCGGCTTGAGCGGCGCGATGCACGCCGGGCACTCGGGCACGCCGGCGCCGGCCTCGAGCTGCGCCGCCACGGTGTCGAGCGACACCCGCCCGCCGCACTGCAGGCAGACGCTCCACTCGATCGAGCCGTGCACCTCGATCAGCAGCTCGCTGCCGGCGGCCCGGTGCAGGCGGTCGATGTTCTGGGTGATCACGCCGCGCACGAGGCCACGGCGCTCGAGCTCGGCCAGCGCGAGGTGCGCCTCGTTCGGCCGCTTGTGGGCGAGCGCCGCGAAGCGCTCGCCGTAGAAGCTCCAGAAGCGGGCGGGGTCGCGCCGCCAGGCGTCGATGTGCGCCACCTCCATCGGATCCACGTTCGCCCACAGCCCGGTCCCGGGGCTGCGGAAGTCGGGGATGCCGGAGGGAACGGACACGCCCGCCCCGGTGAGCACCACGGCGCGCTCGGCGGAGCGGAGCAGGCCGGCCACCTGCTCCGCTCGGGTGGAGAGGGCCCCGGAGCTCACTTGCCCTGGAACTTCGCCTGGCGCTTGCCGAGGAAGGCCGAGATGCCCTCCCTGGCGTCCTCGGAGCCGAACGCCCGGGCGAAGCCCTCGGCCTCCCCGGCCAGTCCCTCGTCGAGATCGGGCGCGTGCGAGCGGCGCTTGATCTCCTCCACGGCTATCGGCGCCTTCGCGGCGAGCTTGCGCGCCCAGGCGAGCGCGGCGTCGAAGAGCTCGTGGTCGGGCACCACCTGGTTGGCGAGCCCGAGCCGGTGCGCCTCGTAGGCGTCGATCGGGTCCCCGGTGAGGTTCATCTCGAGCGCCTTGGCCTCGCCCACCAGCCGCGGCAGGCGCTGGGTGCCGCCGAACCCGGGGATGATCCCGAGGTTGATCTCGGGCTGGCCGAAGCTGGCGGACTCGGCCGCGATGCGGAAGTCGCACGCCATCGCGAGCTCGCAGCCGCCGCCGTACGCGAGCGAGTTGACGGCCGCGATCGTGACCGTGGACGACTCCTCCATGCCGCGCATGAAGCCATGCGCCGAGCGCACGAGCTCCGCGCCCGCGGCGTCCGGCGCCATCTTCGCGAACTCTTTGATGTCGGCGCCCGCGCAGAACGTGAAGATGTTCGACGAGGCGAACACGAGCGCCCGCACCTTCCCCTCCACTGCCTCCCACAGGTCCACGAGCTCGCGCACCGCCTGGGGCGAGAGCGGGTTCGCCGGCGGGCGGTTGAGCCAGGCGATCGCCACCTCGTCGCGCGTCTCGAGCAGCACGGTCTCGCGCTGATCGCCCGGGTCCGGCTGCGGGTAGGGGAAGAAGCCCTGGCCGCTCTTCCTCCCGAGCCTGCCCTGGGCCACGAGCCGGCGCAGCAGCGTCGGCGGCTCGTAGGCGTCGCCCCACTCGCGCTGTGCGCGCTCGAGCCGCTCGAGCATCACGTCGAGGCCGGCCTCGTCCGCGCGAGAGAGCGGGCCGGGCAGGATGCCGGCGCCCATCATCATCCCGATCTCCACGTCCTTGGCGGAAGCCACGTCCTCATCGAGCACGAGGCAGGTCTCGATCAGGGTCTTGAGACCCATGCGGTCGACGATCGTGTCGAGGCCCGATGCGCTAGCCGTGCTCATAGAAGCCCTTCCCGGTCTTCTGGCCGAGGTTGCCCGCGTCCACCAGCTCCTTCATGCGCGCCGAGACGTAGAACCGCTCGCCGTAGGAGTCGCGCAGGTGCTCGGCCACGTGCAGCACCGTGTCCAGGCCGAGCAGGTCCGTGAGGAAGAACGGGCCCATCGGCGTGGTGCCCGACTCCTTGATGACCTTGTCCACCTCCTCGACCGCCAGGTCCTCCTCCTCGGTCACGCGCCAGACCTCCGACGCCGCCGAGTTGAGGATGCGGTTGACGACGAACCCCGGCGCCTCGCCGCAGCGGATCGCGGTCTTGCGGATCGCCTGCGCGAAGTTGGCGGCCGCCTGCATCGTCTCCTCGGAGGTCTCCTCGCCCTCGACCACCTCCACCAGGCGCATCATCGAAGCCGGATAGAAGAAGTGGAAGCCGCAGACCTTGTCCGGCCGCAGCGTGACCTCGCCCATCTCGGTGATCGACAGCGACGAGGTGTTCGAGGCGAGGATCGCGTGACCCGGGGTGAGCTCGTCGAGCTCGGCGAACACCGTCTGCTTGACCTCCATCCGCTCGGGCACCGCCTCGATCGCGAAGTCCACGTCGCCGAAGCCCTCGTACTCGGTCACGCCCGCGATGCGCCCGAGGATCTCCCGCTTCTGGCGCTCCGCGTCCTCCTCGGTGATCTTCTGCTTTGCCACGAGCGCGCCGAGCTGTCCCTCGGTGACCTGCCGGGCCTTCTCGAGGCCGGTGTCGACGAGCTCCTGCTCGATGTCCTTCAGGACCACCGGGATGCCGGCCGTGGCGATCACCTGAGCGATCTCCCCGCCCATCGTCCCGGCCCCCACCACGGCGGCTTTGAACACGAACAACAGAGAACCTTCCTTCAGCGGGTTGGCGCGGCCAAGCCAGGCTACCTGAGCCCGGCCTCCTCCTCGGCCTCCACGCCGAACCGGAACAGCGTGCGCCGCAGCGAGTCGCCGCGGGCGCGGCGGATGAAGAGAGCGTCGGCGACCGCGCTGAGCGGGCCGTACTTGGAGAGCGTGTACTCGAGCGAGAGCTCCACCTGCGCGCCGTCCGGGGTGGGCGCCGCGCGCAGCGTCTGGTGGCCCGTCAGGGCTGCCTCGAACACGAGCGTCGTGAAGCGCTCCCCCGTGCTCGCCACCACCTTCTCGGTCACCCGTCCGCGCCCGCCCGGGGCCGACTCCCAGACCACGCGCTCACCGACGGCGGGCCAGCCGGGCGAGCGCTCGATCACGTGCGCGAAGCCCTCCACGAACGAGGCCCAGCGGTCGACGTTCGCCCAGAGCGCGAGCGCTGCGTGCGGCGACAGCGGCACTCCGGCGAGCACACGCGCGCTGCTCACGCCCCGTAGACCTCGTTCACGATCTCGTCGATCGACGCCTTCACGGAGTCGAGGAAGGGCCTGACCTCCCGCACGAGTCGCTCGTACTCCGCGCGCCCGTCCGCGGTGAGCGAGTAGTAGCGCCGCGAGCGCCGCTCGGGATGCTCCCACTCGCCGCTGATCAGCCCGCGCGCCTCGAGCTGGCGCAGCAGCGGGTACATCGTGTTCGGGTTCACCGACAGAACGCCGGCCGTCATCTGGCCGATCCGCTCGATCAGCTGGTTGCCGTAGCTCGGGCTCTCCGCCATCAGGTGCAGCACGAGCAGCGGCAGCACCGCGCGGCGGCGCAGCTCCCCGGTGAACGGGTCGGGGCCGCGCCTGGGCGCGCGAGCCTGGGCAACCGCCTCGTGGACGGCGCGATCGCGCTTCGACCTCCCGGGCATCGGGCCCCATCCTGGCAGCCCGCCGGGCCCAGCCCAACTACGCGACGGCCGCGGCGGGCTCCTCGACGCGACGCGGCATCAGCACCTCGCGCGCGATCACGAGCCGCTGGATCTGCGACGTGCCCTCGTAGAGCTGCATGATCTTGGCGTCGCGCATCAGCTTCTCGACCGGGTACTCCTTGATGAAGCCGTAGCCGCCGTAGACCTGCACGGCGTCCACGGTCACCTCCATCGCCGAGTCGGCGGCGAAGCGCTTCGCGTGTGAGGAGACGAGCGTGTTGCGCTTGCCCTGGTCGAGCTCCACCGCCGACTTCCAGGTGAGCAGCCGCGCCGCCTCGATCTTGGTGGCCATGTCGGCGATCATGAACTGGATCGCCTGGTGCATCGCGATGGGCACGCCGAACTGCACGCGCTCCTTGGCGTAGTCGCGCGCGAACTCGAAGGCCGCGTTGGCGATCCCCACCGCCATCGCCGCCACTCCCGGCCTGGTGCGGTCGAGCGTCATCATCGCGAGCTTGAAGCCCTTGTTCTCCTCGCCGATCAGGTTGGCCGCGGGGACCTCGACGTCGTTGAACGAGATCATCGCCGTGTCGGAGGCGCGCTGGCCGAGCTTGTCCTCCTTTTTGTCCACGGTCACGCCACCGAGCTCCCGGGGCACGACGAAGGCCGAGATGCCGCGATGGCCGGCCTCCGTGTCGGTCTTGGCGTACACGGTGTACCAGTCGGCGTGCGAGCCGTTGGTGATGAAGCACTTGGTGCCGTTTAGGACGTAGCTGTCGCCCTTCCTGACCGCTGTCGTGCGCATCGCCGAGACGTCCGAGCCGGCGTCCGGCTCGGTCAGGCAAAAGGAGGCGAGCTTGGGCTCCTCGGTGAGCATCCCGAGGAACTCCTTCTTGGTGGCCTCCGAGCCGCCCAGGATCACGGGCGCGATGGCGAGCCCGTTGCACATCAGCGAGGTGCCGATCCCCGAGCAGCCCCAGCCGAGCTCCTCCTCGATCAGGCAGCCGCTCAGGTAGTCGAGCGCGGGGCCGCCGTACTCCTCGGGGATGTGGGAGTTCATCAGGCCGAGCTCCCAGGCCTGGTCGATGATCGCGCGCGGGAACGTGGAGTCCCGGTCGAGCTCCCAGGCCACCGGCCGAATCTCCTTTTCGGCGAAGTCGTGCGCGAGCCGGCGGATGTCCTTTTGCTCGTCGGAGAGGGTGAAGTCGACCACGGTGCTGCTGCTCCTTTACCGGGCTGTGGGACGCGCCCGATTGATCGGTCAGTCAACGTTTGTGCACCCCGAGGGTACAGCAGCCGGCGCAGGGCCACGCGGGCACCCGCGCCGACGTGAGCGCGGTGACCGGGGCGAGGCAAATCTGCCCGGGCAGGCGCCGGGAGCCCGGCGCCGGGGGGGCGCCTGCGAAGCCGCGCCACACGGCGTCAGACTGTGGCGCGATGGACGCGTTCGGCATCGTCGTCATCGTCGTGGCAGGCGTCGCCGTGGTGGTCGCCGCGGCCAGCTACTGGGGCAGCGGCCGGGTGTACTCGGATATCGGCTCGAGCGACCTCGTGATGGACCGCGAGACCCGGGCGCCCGACTCGGCCGCCGCGGCCCGGGAGGAGATCCGCCAGATGCTCGAGGCCAAGTCCACGCGCCGCGTGGCGCGCGGGGAGGCCGCGCTCGACATCGACGCGGAGCTGGACGCGCTCGGCGGCGCCGCCGGGCCGGCGCCCCGTGAACCGGGGCTGCGCGAGGAGGTCCGCCAGCTGGTCGAGGCGCGCAACGCGCGCCGGCTGCGCCAGGGCAGGGAGCCACTCGACGTGGACGCCGAGGTGGAGCGCCAGTTGCGCGACCTTGGGGGGTGACAGCACCTCCGGAGCGGGCTAACCTGCTCACGACGATGGCCGATCAACGCCGCTTCGAGCTTGACGACCTGCTGCTTCGGCCCGGCTGCTACCTCAACCCGCAGACCGAGGTCATGGTGGTGGTCGACGACTCGCCCTCGATCGACGGGGAGATCTTTAACATGGAGGAGTTCGAGGGCGCCGACTGGGTGCTGATCGCGGACGAGGTGCCCGTGGACGAGGCCCGCCGCGACGAGCTGCTCGAGACCTTCCAGGCCACCTACCACGGCGGCGATGGGCGCGGGGTGAGCGCCAGCCCCGACGACGGCGACGACCTCGTGGAGGACGAGGAGGACATCGAGCGCGCGGGCTTCGGCGAGGAGAGCGCGGACTAGCTCCTCGGGCTCGGCTCGCCTCTGAAGGCGCTCGGCCGTGCCCGGCGCCTAGGCTTCGGGCCCGATGCGGCCGGTCCACTACCTAGGCGTCTTCATCCCGATCGCCGTCGCGCTCGAGATCGCGCACGCGGGACCGGTGCTCGTGTTCGGCGCCGCCGCGCTGGCCGTGATCCCCTGCGCCGCGGTGATGGGCGAGGCCACCGAGGCGATCGCCGCCAAGACCGGGCCGGGGATCGGCGGCCTCATGAACGTCACGTTCGGCAACGCGCCCGAGCTGATCATCGCCTTCTTCGCGCTGATCGAGGGGCTCCAGGAGGTCGTGAAGGCCTCGATCGTCGGCTCGATCATCGGCAACATCCTGCTCGTGATGGGCGCGGCCATGCTTGTGGGCGGCCTGCCGCGCGACAAGCAGACCTTCAGCCGGACGGCCGCCAACGCGCAGTCGGCGATGCTGATGCTGGCGCTGGCCGCGCTGATCTTTCCGGCGATCTTCCAGCTGATCCACGGCGGCGGCCTCCCCGCCGTGGGCGAGGAGCGGGTCAACTTCGGCTCGGAGGTCGAGCAGCTGTCGTTCGGCGTGGCGATCGTGCTGCTCCTGAGCTACGTCGCCGGTCTGATCTTCTCGCTCAGGACCCACCGCGCCGTCTTCAATCCCTACGACGAGGCCGGCGAGGACGAGGAGGAGCACCACTGGCCGGTGAAGCGGGCGGCGATCTACCTTGCGCTCTCGGCGGTGGCGGTGGGGCTGATGTCGGAGATCCTCGTGGGCTCGATCTCCGAGGCCTCCGACGACATCGGGCTGTCGGAGTTCTTCGTCGGCGTGTTCGTGGTCGCGATCGTCGGCAACGCGGCCGAGCACTGGGTGGCCGTGCTGGTGGCGGCCAAGGACAAGATGGACCTGGCGGTGAACATCGCGATCGGCTCGAGCGCGCAG
>DASQNF010000084.1:0-4760 GCA_035645115.1 Thermoleophilaceae bacterium
GCGGACTTCTACGAGGAGCAGGTGGCGGCTGCCGTCAAGGCGCTGACCTCGATCCTCGAGCCGATCATGATCGTGATCGTGGGAGCGATCGTGGGGTTCATCGTGATCGCGATGTACCTGCCGATGTTCAAGGTGTACGACCAGATCAAGTAGGTGGGGGTGGGCGCTCGGTCGACCACCTGCCTTCGGACCGCCGTGGGCGCGGGTCCTGTCCGGCAAATTTCCTTTCGCACACCCTCGCAAGCTCGGGGTACGAAAGTGTGCTTTGCCGGCCACCCGCGCACGGCCGGCCTCGGACGAGGGCGAACACGGTTGGGGCGCCCTGGGATGCATGTTCCGGGCATTGGGTGCGGGTTGTTCGGATCGGCGATCCTCCCGAGCACGTGCGCATGACGTTTGAGGCACGGGCGGCGGCCCCGGACTTCGCTGCCCGAGTACCTCCGCTCGCTGCTCGCCAGGAGGCCGCGCGTCCAGCGCCCGCCGAGCTTGCAGCGCGCGCGGCTGCGTGTGACCCGGTGAGGCTCAGCGTGCCGAGCGAGCGGGCGGTGCGGTGGCTGCGCGACTCGGGCGAGTGCGGTTCTCCACAGCTCTGCGGCCGGCGGCTGACAGCTGGTCCGGCGGACGGCCGCGGGCCGCGCCGCTAGTCTCGACTGGTTATGTCCGGCTCGGCGAACCCCGCGGTCGTTCCCCCTGCGGGACGGGTGTCCCTGCTCGCGGACAACCCGCGCGAGCCCGAGCTGGTGTTCGACTTCCCGTTCGACGAGGAGCTGAACGAGGCGGTAAAGCGGCTCCCCGGCAGGTGGTTCGACTGGCGGCGCAAGCACTGGCGCGTGCCGGCCGACCCGCGCCTCGCGAAGTCGGTGGAGGTGCTGCTCGGGCGCTTCGCGCGCCTCGACGTGGATCCGGCGGTGAGCGCCTGGCTGGGCGACTCGGACCGCTTCCGGGCAATCGTCTCGGTGCTGGCGCGGGAGGGCGAGGGGGTGTTCGTGATGCGCACGCTCGCGGGCGATCCTCCCGAGGAGCTCGCACACGCGACCGTTGGCGAGGGGCGCCACCTGTTCCCCTTCGGCGCGCAGGCCGCGGAGGAGCTGATCGGCCTCGAGGGCGTTCAGCTCGACGATCTCGCCCGCGTGTGCGCCCGCGAGCTGCGTGCCGGCCGCACGCCGCCGCCGGCCGAGCTCACGCTCGAGATCAGCGAGGAGGGCGAGCCCGAGCTGGCGCTGTTCGCCGTCTGGGACCCGGGACTCGTGCGCGAGTTCAAGCGCCTCCCGGAGGCCCACCCGATCGGGCGCGCCGGGCGCTTCTTCACCCGCGACGCGTCCTGGGGGGTCGCCGTGCCCGGCGACCCCGCCACGGCGCCCGCGCTCGCCGACTTCGTTGAGGCGCACCCGCGCCTGCGCGTGGACGTTGCCGCGCGCGAGCTCCTCGCCGAGCTGCTGGCGGAGCACGAGCGCGCGGCGCGGACCGTGGCGCTGTCCTATGCAGAGGACGCCGAGCTCGAGGACCTCGGCCTGGGCGGCGAGCTGCACCCATTCCAGCGCGCCGGGGTCCGCTACGCGCTCGAGCGCCGGCGCACGTTCATCGCCGACGAGCAGGGACTCGGCAAGACCGTGCAGGCGCTCGCCGCGCTCGAGGCCGACCGTGCGTTCCCGGCGGCCGTTGTGTGCCCGGCGAGCATGAAGCTCGTCTGGAAGCGGGAGACCGAGCACTGGCTCCCGAGGCGCACGGTCGCGATTCTCGACGGGCGCCTCGACGGCACCTGGGCGGGGGAGACCGAGGACGCCGAGATAGTGGTGCTCAACTACGACATCCTCGAGGCCCACGGCCAACGGCTCGCACAGCGCGGCCTGCGCGCCCTTGTCCTGGACGAGTCGCACTACGTGAAGAACCCGCGCGCCCAGCGGACGAAGGCGGCGCAGGAGCTGGTTGCGCAGCTACCGGACGACGCCCTGCGCCTCGCCCTCACCGGCACGCCGATCCTGAACCGCGCGGAGGAGCTCGTCTCCCAGCTGCGGGTGCTCGGCCGCCTCGGCGAGTTCGGCAGCGGGGCGCGGCTCACCCGCCGCTTCCGCTCGGCGGGCAGCGACGACCGGCTCCACTGGAACCTGCGCGCGCACTGCTACGTGCGCCGGACAAAGCAGCAGGTGCTCCCGCAGCTCCCGGCCAAGCGCCACGACACCGTCCCGGTGCTGCTCTCGAACGAGCACGAGTACAGGCTGGCCGAGCAGGACGTGATCGCCTGGCTGCAGTCGCTGCCGCTCGACCTGCGCACGATCGACGCCAAGGTGGCCGCGGCGCTGCGCTCCGAGCAGCTCGTGCGCTTGAACAACCTGCGCCAGCTCGCGGCGCGCGGCAAGCTGCCCACCGCGCTCGCCTGGATAGCGGACTTCCTCGAGTCGGGAGAGCCGCTCGTGGTGTTCGCCGAGCACATCGCCACGCAGAAGGCCGTGGTCGAGCGCTTCGGCGGCGCCGCCCACATCCTCGGCGCCGATTCCACCGTAAAGCGCATGGAGGCGGTGGACGCATTCCAGCGCGAGGACGGCCCGCAGCTGATCGTCTGCTCGATGAAGGCGGCCTCGCAGGGCATCACGCTCACGCGGGCGTCGAACGTTGCCTTCCTCGAGCTCGACTGGACGCCGGCGCGCCACGACCAGGCCGAGGACCGCCTCCACAGGATCGGACAGGACAGCGCGGTGACCGCCTGGTACCTGCTCGCGCCCGACACGATCGACGAGACGATGGCCGAGCTGCTCGAGCGCAAGCGCACGCTGATCAACGCGGTCACCGACGGCCAGGTGCGCGACGAGGAGCGCATGGTCGACGCGGTGGTGCGCGCGCTGCGGGCGCGGCCCTACCGGCACCTGCGCGTGGTTGCCTGAGGGCGCTCCTCGGTGCAGGCCGCGGTCGTCGACGTCAGCTTCGAGGAGCGCTACTGGTACCCCGATGAAGGCGGTGTCGTCTGGATCGCCGGCTACCAGCTCGTGGATCCCGCCGACGGCCGCTTCCTCGCGCGCGACGCGCCCGAGCTCGCGGCGCGCGGGCTGCGGGTGGCGGGCGTGGCTGGCGCAGGGCGGCACCACGCGCCGGCGCTCGCCTCCGAGGACGTGGCGCCCGGACGCCCGCTCGAGCTGCGCCGCGACCCGGACAACGAGCACGACCCGAACGCGATCGCGGTGCACGCCGTGCGCGGGGGTGGGGAGGAGCCCGTGGGCACGGGAGCGGACGCGCCGGACCGCGCCGGGGAGCAGGTGGGCTGGGTCCCGCGCGAGCTCGCGGCCGAGCTTGCGTCGCTGCTCGATGCCGGGCGACCATGGTGCGCGGTGGTGTTGCGCGAGCAGCGCCGCTCGCCACGCGACCCGCGCTCGGGCCTGACGATGCTGCTGGCGCCTGCCGAGGCGATCGAGCTCCGCGTGGTCTAGTCGCGCCCGGCCACGTTGACCCTGAGCGCCTGGATCTGGCGCTGGCCGTAGGAGCCCTCGTACACGGGGCCGGCGGCGCTGATCCGGTCGCCCGGGCCGGGAAGGGGCGAGGGGCGCAGCTCTTTCGCGACATCGATCACCGAGATCCCCGGGGCCGTGACCGACTTGCGCGAGGCGAGCACGAAGTGGGCGTCGCCGTCGCCGTCGGGGTCGACCCGCTCGACGTACACGATCCGACCGCTGGCGCTCGCGCAGCCGTGGCCGGCCGCGGGGCAGCGGGCGGTCCGCAGCCGCTGCTTGGGCCGGTCAGGCTCGCGAGCCTGGGGTCGCTGGGCTGGCCGCTCGCGCGGCGCCTCACGCGCCTCACCGGCATCGGACCGCGGGGTCGGGCCCTCCCGTAGCTCGGACCCCGGGGAGCAGCCGGCCGCCGCGAGCAAGCCCGCGCCGAGCGCGGCGGCCAGGCGCGCGCCGTGCCGCGCGCTCATCGCTCGCTGGGAGCCACGTCGAGGACCCCGGCCTCGAGCGGCTCGTCGCCCGAGGCCGCCGTGAAGCGGAGCGGGTAGCGGCCCGCGTCGGTGGGCAGGATCTCGAAGCGCGCCGGGGTGAGCGGATCGGCCGAAGCGCTCAGACCGAGCAGCGGGATCTCCACCAGCCCGGGCTCCTCGACGCTGACCTCCAGCGTGGCCGGAGCCCCGAGCTCGAGCTTTCGCACCTGCTCGCGGGCGGCGTCGAGGCTCACGGTGCGCGGCGGCGGGGAGGCCGGTGTGGGCGCGAGCGTCGGGCGCTCGGGGGCGCCTGCCGTGGCGGGCGGCTCGCGTCCCTCGCGCTCCTCGCGCGGGCGCGACAGCGAGGCGGCCAGCGCCGCCATGCCGAGGACGATCGCGAACAGCAGCAGGGCGCGGCGCAGGTGCACGCGCCTCACTGTAGGCGAGCGCAGGCGGCGTTCTGGACGTTTGACCTAGTCCAGGGGGATCGCGAAATCAAGGAACGCGCGGGCCGGGTCGATCACGGACTCCAGAGGCCAAATGCAGCGGATTCCGCGGCGGCTGGCACCAGACCAACCATCGTCACCTTCAAGGAGGAGACAATATGCTGCGGAACCTTCGCGAGCGCATCCACAACGGGCAGAAGGGCTTCACGCTCATCGAGCTGCTCGTTGTCATCCTGATCATCGGCATCCTGGCTGCTATTGCACTGCCGGCCTTCCTGGGCCAGCGGCAGAAGGGCCAGGACTCGGCAGCCAAGTCCGACGCGCGCAACATGGCGTCGCACATGGAGTCGTGCTTCACCAACAAGGAGACCTACGCCGGCTGCACCGCGTCCCAGGACGTGACCGGCAGC
>DASQNF010000085.1:0-14596 GCA_035645115.1 Thermoleophilaceae bacterium
CCGCTCCTGCAAGACGGATTGCGCCGGCCACCGGGGCCACCCGAGCGGCCGGTCCGGCCGGCCGGGGCGCATTCACTATCTTTCACTGCATGGCGCAGCAGAAGGCGATCTTCCCCCGGGACCCTGGCCTCCAGGCACGGATGCTGCTGACTCTGTTCCTGCTCGGCCTGCTCTACGTGGCGTTCGTGGGAGTGCTGATCGCGGCCGGCGCCGGCGCGATCACGATCGTGGTCGTGATGGGCGCGCTCTCGCTGGCTCAGCTGCTGCTCTCGGACAAGCTGGCGCTGAGCGCGATGGGCGCTAAGCAGGTCTCACCGGAAGAGGCTCCCGGGCTGCACGCGATGATCGAGCGCCTCTGCATCCAGGCCGACCTTCCGAAGCCGAAGATCGCCGTTGCGGACACCCACGTGCCGAACGCCTTCGCGCTAGGCCGCTCGCAGAAGAGCGCAACGGTATGCGCCACCACCGGCATCATGCGCGTGCTCTCCCCGAGCGAGCTCGAGGGCGTGATGGCGCACGAGCTCGCTCACGTGAAGCATCGCGACGTGCTGATCATGACGATCGCGAGCTTCTTCGCGAGCATCGCGGCGATGATGATGCAGTTCGGGTTCCTCTTCGGCGGCGGCGATGACGACGAGAACCCAAGCTTCCTCGTGATCCTGCTGGTGTCGTTCCTCGTGTACATCGTCTCGTTCTTCCTGATGATGGCCCTCTCGCGCTACCGGGAGTTCGCGGCCGACCGCGGCGCGGCTGTGGTCACCGGGCGCCCGAGCGCGCTCTCGTCGGCGCTCGTCAAGATCTCGGGGGCGATGCAGGCGGTGCCCACGCACGACCTGCGCGAGGCCGAGCGGATGAACGCCTTCTTCATCGTCCCGGCGAGCGTGAAGGGCTCGCTGCGCACGATCTTCTCGACGCACCCGCCGATGGAGAAGCGGATCGAGCGCCTCCAGAAGCTCGAGTCCCAGCTCCAGGGCACGCTCACGTAGCCGGTGGGCTTCTTCGACGCGCTCCTCGGCTCGAAGAAGACGCTGAAGGCGCCGGCGCCCGACCGCCTGTTTGCGATGACCACTGCCCAGGTCACGCTCGAGACCTCGCTCGGGCTGAAGCACCGCGAGACCGCGGGGATCGTGTTCCAGCCGCTCGGGACGGCCGACTTCCAGGGCATCCTCGCCGAGACCGAGGAGCTGTTGCGCGGGAGCGCCGAGGACACCGGCACCGAGATCAAGACCTCCGAGGACGAGTTCGGCTACCGCTGGCTGATCCTCACGGACCCCGACTTCGACGACCTGGTGGTGTCGCTCAACACGATCTCGGTGCAGCTCCAGGGCGGCGGCTACGGCGATCGCCTGCTGTGCGCCGTGTTCGCCTTCGAGGAGAACGGCAAGCCTCTCTACTTCATCTACAACTTCAAGCGCGGGGCGTACTACCCGTTCGTGCCGGCGCCGGGCGAGCAGGCGCGCGACTCCGAGCGCGAGCTGCGACTGAAGTCGCAGGTCGGGGCGGAGCTGCCCTTCGAAGAGGACATGGGCCGCTGGTTCCCGCTCTGGGAGATCCCGCTCTAGGACCGAGATGTATCGGAGCAGGGACGTCCCGAGCCCCGGCGGCGGCGGCGTCCGCTCGTCATACAGAGGTCCAGCCGGTCCCGATTAGAGGGTTGCGGAGGCCACATTCCGTCGATCAGGTCCTCAGGTGATCGAGACATCTCCCTCGGAGGAGCTGCTGCTGCGCGCGCGCACCCACGAGCCACGCTCGCCGCTGCGAGCGGAGCGGCGCCTGGAGCTCATCTCGGGCGCGCTGTTCCCAGCCGCGGCCTTGACGCTGCTCGTGCTCGCACCGCCGGATTCGATT
This sequence comes from Thermoleophilaceae bacterium, assembly GCA_035645115.1. GTDB lineage: Bacteria > Actinomycetota > Thermoleophilia > Solirubrobacterales > Thermoleophilaceae > JACVRW01. The sequence continues at coordinate 1,849 of DASQNF010000085.1, forward strand.
TCGCCGTGGGCCGCCGCCGCCCTGCTGGCCGCATACGCGCTGGCGGCCCGGATAGAGATCTGGTTCGGAAGCGTCTCGAGCGTGCCGACCCAGCTCGTGCTGGTACCCGCCCTGTTCGCGTTGGCTCCGGCGCTGGTGCCGGTCGTGGCCTCGCTCGCGCTCGCAGCCGGCCCGGCGCTGGGCGTCCTCCGGAGGCGTGACCAACCGATACGGATCGCGTCGGCCGTCGGCGACGCCTGGCACGCGCTCGCGCCCGCGGCGGTGTTCGCGCTGGCGGGAGCCCCCGATGCCGAGCTCGACGCCGCTCCCCTGCTCGCTCTTGCGCTCGCCGCGCAGTTCGCCTCGATCATCGCGGTGTCGCTGCTGCGTGAGCGCGTCGGCCGAGGCGGCCCTCAGCGCGAGTTGCTGCTGCGCGGCCTCCTCGCTCGCTGCGCCTGTGACCTGGCGCTCGCTTCGCTCGCATTCGGCGCGGTCGTGGCCACCGACGGCTCGGCGGCCGCGCTGCTCCTGCTGGCGCCCGCGCTCGTCTTCATCGCGGCGCTCAGCCGCGACCGCAACGCCCACCTGGTCGAAGCCAACGAGCGCGTGGAGCAGCTCCAGCGCGAGCGCCGCCGAGTGGCCGAGGCGAGCCGCCGGCTGGGGCGCGCGTTCGGGGCCACCTTCAGCCGCGAGGCGCTGGTGGAGCTGGTGGAGGCGAGCGCCGCCGACGCCCTCGACTGCGCCCCGGGCGACGTGGTCCTCGAGCTGGCACGCACGAATCCGCCGCGGACCCGCAGCGCGCTCAAGCGCGCAGCCGACTTCGAGGCCGCTCGCGCTCGCGCCGACCTGCTCCACCGCGCGCTCGCCCAGGCTCCTCCGGGCGGGGGCTGTGCGGCCCTCCACGACGGCGAGCGTCACGCGCTCGCCCACGTGGTCCCCGGCCCGAACGGAAAGCCACGCGGTGTCCTTGCCGTGGCGCGCCGCGGGCGTAGATTCGGCGGCGCCGAGCGCGAGCTGCTGGGGCTGCTCGCGAGTCAGGCCGCGGTCGGGCTCGAGAACGTCTCTCTGCACGAGCTCGTGCGCCGGCAGGCCACCACCGACGAGCTCACCGGCCTAGCGAACCTGCGCGCGTTCCGGGCGCGGCTCGGCGCCGAGGTCGAGCGTGCGCGCCGCCACGATCGCGATCTGTCGCTCGTGCTCATCGACCTCGACCACTTCAAGCGCGTCAACGACGCCTTCGGCCACCTGGAGGGCGACCGCGTACTCGGCGCGATCGCGGGTGCCCTGGCCGTCGCCGCACGCGGCGACGACTTCGCGGCGCGCTTCGGCGGCGAGGAGCTCGCGCTGCTCATGCCAGGCTCGGACGCCGCGGGCGCTGTGGCGGCGGCCGAGCGGCTGCGCGAGACCGTGGAGTCGCTGACGGTGACGGTCGGGGACGGCGAGGAGATCGCGATCACCGCCTCCTTTGGAGTGGCCACCGCGTCGGGTCAGTCGGCCAGCTCCCACGAGCTCCTGGCGGCGGCCGACGCCGCGCTCTACGAGGCCAAGCGCGCCGGGCGCAACTGCGTGCGGGTCGCGCCCGCAAGCGCGCTGGCGCACCTGCTCGGCGACTGAGCCGGCGGACACGCGAGGATGCGGTCCGGGTGGCCGGCTGGGCGCCTATGCCGGCGGTCTCGACGGCCGCCGGCTGCCGCGTTCGGGTCAGCCGTCCGGCTCGTCTCCCTTGCCGTGGCCGGCCAGGGCGATGCGGCCCTCGACCTCCACGGGACGCTCGAGACCCTCCACGGTCACGACCGCCCGGGCGCCGAGCGTCTCGGACCCGTCGAGCCCGCCGCTGTCGATCCGCTCTCTCACCCCGAGCTCGATCTCCCGCTGGGCCGTGACCCCCAGCTTCTTCAGGAACTTCCGGACCGACAGGTTGAAGACGTCCTCGTCCACGACGCGGCGCGGCCTCAGTCCGGGATAAGGCCTTCGCCGGTGAACTCGGCCTTGGCCTCCTCGAAGGACACGTCGCGCGGGGGCAGGATCACGTCGGACTCGACCAGCTCGTCGTCGTTGAGGGCGTTGCCGTCGCTCCCCACCAGCTCGAGCATCTGGGCCCAGAGCTCCTTGAAGCCGGTCTCGTCGCCCTGCTCCACGGCGGCCACGGCGCGGTTGTCGAGCTCGTTCAGCCGTTCCGCGTCGGCGTCGGGGAGGCGGTACTGGCCCTCGGCCGCAATCCGGACGATCATCAGGCCGAACCCCCCTTCTCGGGCGAGTCGGGCCCGCCCGCTGGATCGCCCTGCCCGAGCGCGGGCGACTCGCCGCCGGAGCCGAGCTCCGCCTTCATCTTCTCGAGCTCGTCGTCGACCTGCGTGCCGCTCGTGAGCTCTTGCAGCTGGCGCTCGATGTCGTCCTGCCCGCCGCCGATCTGGGTCAGGTCCTGGAAGGTCCCGGCCTTCTCGAGCTCCTCGACGGCCGAGGCACGCGCGCGCATCGTCTCGGTCTTGTCCTCCGCCCGCTGGATCGCCATCCCGAGGTCAGCCATCTGCTCGCCCACGCCGTTGGCCGCCTCGGAGATCTTCACCTGCGCCTCCGCGGCGGAGTACTGCGCCTTGATGACCTCCTTCTTGGTGCGGAACTGCTCGATCTTCTGCCGCAGCTTGAGCTCGTTCGCGGTGAGCTGCTCCTGCTGGCTCTCGAGCTCCTTGATCTGGGTGTCGAGCGACTGCAGCTCGGTCTGCGCCAGCGTCTTGCGCTCGAGCGCCATCCGAGCGAGGTCCTCGCGCCCCTGAGCGAGCGCCTGGCGCGCCTGCGTGTCGAGCTTCACCACCTGCTGCTCGAGCTTCGAGGACTGCATCTGCAGGCGCTTCTTCGACGTTACGACGTCGGCGATGCCCTTCTTCACGTTCTGAAGCAGCTCGACCTGCTTCTGATAGCCGTAGTCGAGGGTCTCGGACGGGTCCTCCGCCCTGTCGAGCATTCGCGAGACCTTCGCCTTTATCACCGTCGACATGCGACCGCCCAACCCTGGCATGCCGCGCCTCCTTCGAGCTCGAGAGTCGTTCCGCGGCCTAGACTACCCGGCGCAGTGCAGCCGAGACCGCCCTCCGCCTCGAGCTCCGTCCTGAGCCGCTGGATGGGCATCGGCGACGCCAACACAGCCGGCAACGTGCACGGCGGCGTGATCATGCATCTCTGCGACGAGGTTGCGGGAATCGCGGCCGTCCGCCACTCCGGGCGACGCGTGGTCACGGCCGCGATGGACCGGATGACGTTTCGCCACCCGGTCATCGTCGGCGCCCTGGTGACCGTGAGCGCGACGGTAAACGCAGCCTGGCGGAGCTCGATGGAGGTGGGGGTGCGCGTGGAGTCGGAGGACGTGCGAAGCGGCGAGAAGACCCACACCTCCACGGCCTACCTGACGATGGTGGCCCTCGACGACGAGGGCCGGCCCGCCGAGGTCCCGGCCGTCCAGCCCGAGAGCAACGACGAGCAGCGCCGCGCCCGCGAGGCGCAGCTGCGGCGCGACAACCGGCTGGCCGAGCGCCGGCGCATCGAGCAGCAGCGGGCCGCCGGGTAGCGCGAGCCGCTCAGTGGCGAAGCTCCCGGTCGGTCGCATCGCTCGCCGGATCGGCTGCCCACCCCTGTCAGATCGTCTCGCCGGCGGGCGGCTCCTGCTGCTCGAGCTGCCGCCACTCGGTGAACTTCCCCTTGCGGATCGTGTAGCGCACCCGGACCCGGCCGGCGCACGGCCCGCCCGGGCCGGGCCGCAGCGCGAACGAGGCGAGCACGGTCCTGCCCTCGTCCTCGAGCCGGACGAGGTCCGCGCGGCACGGCAGGCCCGCGTTGAACGTGCGGGCGGCGGTCTCGCTCTCGAGCCGGAAGGGCTCGCCCTGGTCGATCAGCGCGCCGCGCGCGAAGTAGTAGGCGGCCTCGCCATAGTTGCCGCGGTTGAGCGCGAGCAGCCAGCCGCGGATCACGCGACCCTCATACGAGCGCAGGCCTCTCCCCTCCTTCCCGGATGGCAGCTGCCCGCGGTCGCGCTCCCGATCTGCGGCCGGCTCGCGCTCCGGGTCGGACCCGGAGTCGCAGCCCGCGATCGCGAGGAGCAGGATCCAGAGGGCCGTGGACCGCGCCGGGCGCACACCGTCAGCGTACGCCCGGCGGCCGTTCGGGGCCTACGGGCCGATCGGCGGCCGGATCGCGCTGGTGCGGCGGGCTACCCTCGCAGGCGATGCTGGAGCTGCTCGCCCACGGGGGCCACCCGATCTACGACCATCCCGCGATGGCCGCGATCGCGGTGGCGGCGATGGTGATACCGCTGATCGTGCTGGCTGTGATCGGGCGGGTCTTCTGGCGTGCGGCCAAGCAGGACGAGCAGGACCCCCCACCGGCGCGCTGAGCCGGGCTTGACTCGCGTGGGGGTCGCGGCGCGCCCGTCCGCTCCCAGGCGCCGTGCTACGCGGCCACGGGATCGCCCGCCTACGACGTTCAGCCCTGGCGGCTTTCGGGTCGTCTGAATCTGCTCCTTATGGCTTGCATGAAGTGGGTCCTTCACAAGCCCCCCGGTCGGCTTGACCTGGGGCCAGCGCCCGGCATAGGCTCGACGCGTCCGCAATTGCGCCTTCGAGCATCTCGAAGGAGAGAGGGGAAGACCATGCGCCGAGCTGTGTTCGCGGCCGTTGCGCCGGCGCCTTCGCCATGGCGACGCCCGCGCAGGCCCAGGTTCCAAGGCATCTCCACTGTCTTCAGAACGCGAGCGGCGGGACGCACGCGATCGCCGCCGGCCTGACGTCGAACGCGCCGCAGGAGGCCTTTGAGACGTTCCACTTCGGCGTTCACGTCGGCGTCTTCATCGACGGCCCGAATCCTCACACGCTGACGCCCAGCTTCACGGGAGCGTGCCCCCCTTAGCCCCCAAGCGCCCGCTCCTGCTCAAGAGGTTCCGAGGGTGCCGATACCACGAAGTCGTGAGTCAGTAGGGAGCTTCTCTCGAAAGTAGGAGACCGAGAGGCTTCCACTGACCCTCCGTAGGACCGGGTATCGGCGGCCGCCGCGAGGCGGGCCGCCGGTCGTCCCGCTCGGACCAGGCCTCGGTACACGTCTCGGGACGAGCCACACGGCCGGGTTCACACGGAGCCGCGCCATGAGTCGCAGCTGGTCGGCCGGGGAGGCTGGCAGCGATCACCGTCACCGCCGTCGCGCCGAGAGCCTGACCAGGAGGAGCGAACTCCATGGCCGCATCCGTGTCTATGGACCCCCGCCGCTGCATTAGGGACACCCAAGTCAACCAGTGGCCGTGCGAAGTACGAATGGGCGCTGCTGCCGCTGCGGGTCCGGGGCCTTGAGCGTGTCCAGCTCCGCAACGATCTGACGGTTCTGGCGAAGCTCGCCTGCGCGCTCAGCGGAGCACGCGCCGTACGGCTGGCGGCGTAGCTCCATCTCCCGGGAAGCTCTCTCGCGGCGCCAGGCCGCAGCACATCTCAGTCGCACATCGACCCTCCATGCATTCTCGGTGCGCCTCTGGGTAGACGGAAGGCGGCAACGGTCAAAACGGGAGGGGAGCATGGCAACGGAAGAACGCACGATGGCAACAGCGGCCGGCGTGGGCGCCGGGGGCGGCGTGGCGGGCGCGGCGGTGGGCACGACCGTCGCCGCGTTGATCGCCGGAGCGTTTGGACTTATCGCCGGCCTAATCTTCGGCATGGCTCAAGGCGAGGAAAAGGGCTACTGGAAGGGGCTGGCGTGATGGCCACTGGCGAGGAGCAGAGGATCACCGGCCCCGAGGGGGCTGCCCGCGAAGCAGGGACTGGCGTCACTGCGGGCGCGGCGGCGGCCGCTGCGGGCGGCACGGCGGGCGTCGTTGTGGGGGCGGTGCTCGGCGGGATTATGGGATTCCTCGTCGGCATGCTGATCGGGTCTGCCATCGGCGAGTCAAAGGGGATCTGGCGGGCCAGGTCAGCAGGACGGTCCGGGCGTCGTCGTTGAGCGATCCGGGCACGCAAGCGCTGCTCCAGCCACTTCAGGAGTTTCGCTAGACCCTCCTAGGCGACTTCCTGCTCACGGGGAGCCGCCTTTGAACCACCGCCTCGAGGAGTGGTCGCTACTCCCCCGTCTGGGGAAGTCCGAGCGCGCGGCGACAAAGCATTCCGAGTCACGACCCCCCATTGGGCTGAGTTCGCAGCGGCCGCTGGACCACCCCGCCCGCCGCCTTTGACGCCAGGCGAGCTTGGCGAGGATCGTCGGTCAGCCTAAGCCGCGATGCCAGGCGTCGAAGGTTCTGAAGTCGAACGGACGCCACGCGCTGTAGTAGGCGCGCTCGCCTGCGGCGGGGCTCGTCGGTCTGGGGGGAGTGCCTGGGGGTTGGGCTCGGCCGAGCGCTCGGTACAGAGCTCGCAGCGGTTGCGGCCTGCTCGCTTGGCGGAGTAGAGCGCTCTGTCGGCGAGCTCGAGCAGCCGGCCCGCGTCTTGGCTGTTCTCGGGGCAGGTGGCGACGCCGGCTGACGCTGTGAGTATTCGCCCGCGGACGCTGATCTCGCTGATTGCTGCGCGGGCGCGCTCGGCGCTGACCAGCGCGTGTGCCGGCCCGGCGCCGGGGAGGATCAGCGCGAATTCTTCGCCGCCGAGTCGCGCCGCGACGTCGGTGGCGCGTGCGGTGGATTTGAGCCGCTCGGCGACTGCCTGGAGCGCCGTGTCTCCCTCGGCGTGGCCGTGGGCGTCGTTGATGGACTTGAAGTGGTCGAGGTCGATGAGCACCAGGCCGAGCGGGCGCCCGGTCGCGGATGCGGCGGCGAGCTCGACTTCGAGGCGCTCGCGGCAGGCGTGCTGGTTGAGCAGCCCGGTCAGGCCGTCGGTGCGCGCCAACGCGCGCAGCATCTCGCGCTGTCGGGCCGAGTCGAAAGCGAGCGCAGCCATCGTCGCGAACCGCTCGACGACCTGCGCCTCGGTTTTCGAGAACGCAGCCTGCTCGCCGAGCCGGTACACGTTGAGCGCGCCGATCGCCCGCTGCTCGACCATTAGCGGCACACACACGAGCGCCTCCGGCTCGGGCGCCGTGCCAGCCACTATCTCGCCCTGCGGGTCGAGGTCGACCCGGGGGATGTTGCGGGTGCGCCTCTCGCGGACGGCCTGGCCGGTGATTCCGACCTCAGGGGAGAAACTCTCGGCCATCACCTCGTCGGCCCACCTGCCGGCCGCCAATACCGGGCTGAGCAGTTCCGCGCTGACGAGCTCGTAGACGGCGAGGTCGTCATACGGCACGAGTTCCCTCAGGTGGATCGCCATCCGTCGCAACGTGTCGTCGAGCGAGTCTGCGGCGAGCACCGCCGCAGCAGCCTCCAAGAGCGCCTCGAGCACCGCCGCAGTGGCGCCCGCTCGCGGAACGTCGTCGCTTGTCCGGCGCCCGCCCGTGCCGTCAGCTCGAAAAGGAAGCCACATCCAATGAACTCATGGACATCCCGGCCTGGCACTAAAGGGCAGCGATCGAGACAGGAGAGCGCGCCCGGAGCGCAGCCGCATCAGTCTCCAACGGATCAAGCCGGTCCAGCGGATGCAGAGCTACACGTGGAGCGAGATGCTGCAGAACACCGCCCAACTCGCAGGGGGCCGCCAACGTGAGCGAATCACGGTCCGGTCCTGGCCACAGCGATGAGCAGCGAAGCCGAGCTGTGGCCCTAGCCGAAACCCTGCCGCACGATAGGTCACCTACGTAGGCCTCGGCCGGAATCGACGCAGACTGCTCCGTCGTCGGTCGAAAGACCGCGGCTCGTCAGCTGGTCGCGCAGCCGCAGCAGCGCGAGGTCCTTCGCCTTAGCCTCCAACATGATGTCGAAGTCGCGCGCCCCCGCCGCGTACCGCAGGAAGTCTTCGAAGCCGATCGGGTCGACGAGGTCCGCGTGGGCGCGCAGCTGCGGCAGAACGAGCCGGCGCTCGACCCGCCGCCCCTCGCGGCGCTCGCGCTGCTCGACGTCCAGCCGAGGCGACGAGTAGTGGATCTTCGGGACGACCCCGGGCGGCCATGTGTCGAGCGCCAAGGGCAAGGCCTCGTCGTCGGGGATGCGGGCCGGGTCTAGGCAGCGATGATGGAGGACGTCCCACACCACGGGAACGGAGCAGCGGCGTCCGATATCGAGCACGTCCAGGAGTGCGAATGACCGGTCGTCGTTCTCCACCGCAAGTCGCGATCGGGCGCGCTCGGAGAGGCGCTCGAAGCCCTCGACGAAGCGGTCCGCCGCGGCGGCAGTTCCCCCAGCCGCGCCGCCAACGTGCAGAACGACGACCGCGTCGGGCGGCTGGCGCATGGCATCAAGCAAGGCGGCTTGGACCTCAAGTTCGGCGATCGCCGCGGATCGCACGGACGGGTCCTCGGAGTTAAGCACCGTGTACTGGCCTGGGTGCGTCGAGATTCTGATTCGGCGGGCGGTGGCGAGCCGTCCAATCTCCTCCAGTTGTTCGCCACACTCGTCGATCTGACAGTGGAACTGAGGCAGAGCGGGATGGCTCGCATATGGCGCGAGCGCGGTCGCCATCCGGTACATGCGGATGTCGCAAGCCTCGAGGCGGTCGAGGATCGCCCGCAGACGCTCGATCGAAACGCGCAGGTGCGGCTCGGACTGCCACCGTCTCGTGTCGTGCGACGGGAGGCCGCCGTCGCCGAGGACCTTCACCGCGAACCCCAGCCGGTGCCTGGTCACGACGCGCCCGCAGCGGCGGCGGCGAGAGCCGCGGCGAGCCGGCGCACCCAGCCCCCCGCGACCCGCGATCGAACCTTCCCAGAAACTTCGGGACGAATCGGCCCGATCCCCGCAGGGCCGCGGACACAGCGAGCCGCGGAGCGAAGCCTCCCCGGCCAGCGGACCCCGAAGGGCTGTCCCCCTGCGTCAAGCGCGAGCCTGGCGTGACTGTGAGGGGTCGCCGCCACGTAGGGACTCGTTAGCCAGCGCTTGACGCGGGGAGCTCGAGCCGCTCGAGCTCCCGGTCGGCCGAGTCCTGCAGCGCTGCGCCGTCGCGCCGCGTGCGCCGCCACGCCCTCTGCGAGAGCTTGTAGGCGCGCTCGCGCGCACCGTTGAGCCATCCGGCTGGCTCCATACCGCCACCCGTATTCCACGGATTGAACCGCAGCGCGTCCAGCTCGTGCGGCAGTCGCACCCCGATGCGCACACTGCCAACCGCCCGAAAGCGCCCGGAGACGGGAGCCACGGCGAGGCTGAACGCAAGGCGGCCGGTCGAAGCGGCCGCCTCAAGGCGCTCAAACTCGTCGCGGCCATCCAGACGCGGCGAACCAGGCTGCGGCACAGCGCCGACGAGGAACAGATCGCCGTTTGCCCGGTATGGAAGCGATGATGTGTAGGGCCGCTGCTGGACGTCCCGCGCCGGCAGAAAGATGTGGTGCAGCAACGGGTAGTCGGCGGACGTCACCAGCAGAAAGTCCTGATGGCGCCCGGCGCCGTAGGCGTCCGGCACCCGAAGCGACAGCCCAAGCAGGTCCGGTATCGGACGCGGCAGACCGACGGCGCGCGAGAAGCGGGCGATAACGGGGTACTCGCCCCGTCGCGAGAGCAGCTCAGCGGCCTTCGGCGCCGCCGGGTCGCCGGTAATCACCAGGCGGCCGTCGTACACCACCCCGTCGGGATGGAAAGCCTTGCCGCCCCGCACGGCAGCCAGTGCGGCCAGCACGGCGCCGATCGACAGGCCGGCGGCCTCGGCAAGAATGCCTTTCTGGTTTCTGGTCGCCAGAGGGGACACGTCATCCCGTCAGAGCAGTTCGTGCACCACTCACGCGGGTGTGAGCGTCGTCGATAAGGTGGAACGTCTCCCCCCTGACGTTGTCCTTCCCATCGGTGATTCGCCGCGCCACGCGTTCGTCAAGGCTTCTACTCGGTGATCTCCGCGTCCGACGAGTGACGCGACCGCCGAACGCCGCCACCCAGGGGAGGTGCGTGTCGTCCAGCAGGCGCACCTGCCGACCAGCTGCATGCAACGCCGGTGACCGGCTGAGCTCGTCGTTCTCGCACAGGGAATATGAACGAGCTGAAGCGTCCATAACGCCGGGGTTCGAGGGATCTTTCGGGGTGTACTCGTGCCCGAAGGAAGCGGCGTGTAATCAGCCCGTGGCGCCGACCGGGAGGACCTCCAGGCCGTCATTCCCAGCATAACGAACCGACCACCAAAGTGCCCGGGCTGGATCGTTGGACGTCGTCGCCCGACTTCCTCGAAGATTCCGGCGTACTCGTGGCCCATCGGTGCCGGCCACTGGGGTCCTCGACCCCGCGATAGGGCCCACAAGGCCGAGCCGCACACGCAGGCGGCGAGACGCCGATGACTGCGGCCGTCGGCATGCCGTGCTCCGCGGCGACCGGGGCAAGCCGGAGTGCACTACGTTCGTGGACGCCACTGCTGCCGTCTCGCGACCTCCCGCCTAGCGTCGAACGCGTGCGCCGGCGACAGGTTTTTGGCTCTACCAAGCCATAAGCGGAGGGGGAGGGATTCGAACCCTCGGTGGACCGTAAGGCCCACTACGGTTTTCGAGACCTTTAGTTTCGACCCGCTAACCCAGTCGCAGCGCCAAGTGCCAGGGCCGGGGGAATGTCAGGGGGAATGAACCACTCGTTAATCGAGAGGCATTCCAGCCCATCGAGAGGTAGTGCTGGACGGAGGTGCCAGCTCGCCTTCCCGTCCGTAGCGCCGCGATTGTGACTCGCGAGGAGGGTCCGGCGCGCTTATGGGGCGGTGCAGGTAATGAAACCGCTCTGAGCGGAGAGGAGGGCGGTGCCGCCGGTGCCGAAGCTGCCGATGGTGCTGGGTGTTGAGGCCTCTTGGTAGTTCTCGACGCCCGGGCTGGCGGTGGCGGCCACGACGGCAACCGATGCTGGCTCGCCACATCTCGCACTGCATCTGCGGGAGTCGAGCTCCGGAACCCGAATCACGAAGCCCAAGCCGCGCAAAGCCGTCGTCGCCTACGAGGGGCGATATGGCATCCAGAACGCCCGATGTCCCGTGGGTCGATGGTTCCCGGGTGATCGAAGGGGGTCGTGGATGGGCCGTCCGCACCTCGCGGCTTCGAGGGCCCGGTCGCGGGTCGGAGAAACGGGCACCTTCGGGCCACGCTGCCCTTGTCTTGTTTGCCCCCGCCGGTGCCGGGCACCCGCTTGTTTGGGGGGACGGCACGCGTCTGATGGGCGTTGGGACGGATCCACACGACCGTCCACCGATTGGAAAGGAATCTCATGTCCACCGCCCCCGGCGGCGCTTCGCGCGTCGCTGCGGTACGCACCGGCCGAGTCGGCTCGCGGACTCGATCCAGGAGGGCGTCGCTGCGCGTTCTGGTTGCCGCGATGGCGATGGCCGCGCTGGCGCCGGTCGCTTCGGCGACTGCGGCGTTGCCGAAGGGTGATGTTGTCTTCATCCTCGATGAGTCAGGGAGCATGGAGGACGAGATCGCCGACGTCCGCGCAAACATCGCATTGATCGCCACCAAGGCATCCGATCGGCTCGATGCTCGTTACGCACTCGTGGGCTTCGGAGGCGGCACTCCCGGCGTGCCCCCGAACGAGCCCTTTACGCGCACCGACTTCACGACCCGAGCCGGCCTGATCCGCGCGGTGCAGGACAGCGGCGCCTTCGCAGGAAATGGCGGCGGAAACGAGATGGGTTTAGACGCCACGACCTATGCAATGACTAGGCTGACTGGCTTCCGCGAAGACGCCGCCGCTTGCGCTGTCCTCATCAGCGACGAGCCACCCTCGTTCAGGATCGACGAAGCTTCGGACCTCCGCAACGCGGCCGCGGCACTCGCAGCCCGAAGCGCGAGGTGGATCGGCGTGGTCGTCACCGGCGACTCGACCGTGCGCCGGACTTACGGACCCGAGCGCGGCAGCCTTGCGGCGCTCACCGGCGGCGCGACGTTCGCGATCGCGGGGTTCCGGAGTGATCCCTCGTCGGTTCTGACGGCGATCATTGCGCTCTGTTCGCGCGCAGCCCAGCAACGCGCCGACGCGCAGTGCACCATCCGCGGCACGCCCGGACCCGACGTGCTCAGGGGTACGGCAGAGCGAGATGTCATCTGCGGATTGGGCGGCAACGACGTCATACGCGCCCTCGGCGGCGATGACACGGTCCAGGGCGGCTCGGGAAACGACGTGCTGTGGGGGCAGCGGGGTGCTGACCGCCTGTTTGGCGGCACCGGCCACGATCGGCTGTCCGGCGGCCGCGGGAAAGATGTCGGGAGCGGCCAGCGCGGTCGCGACCGGCTCTACGGAGGCGCTGGCATGGATCTCCTAAGCGGCGGGCGAGGCCGGGACCGCCTATGGGCGGCCGACAGACGACAAGACACCGTTCGGGGTGGTCCTGGAGCCGACGTCGGCGTTGTCGACTGGCGACTCGACCGCCGACGCTCAATCGAGCGCACAATCTTCAAGCCACGACGTTGACGCCGCATGGGCGGGACGGTCCCGGTGGCGATCGTCGGGCGGCCCCTGAGCTGGTCGGCCCTGGTATCGCCGGTCGGCGCGAGGCGGCGGCCGGTTCTTTCCCGCTCGGACTAGGTGAGCCGGATGGGCGAAACTTCGCGCCCACGGCGCTCGTTGGTGTCACACATGAGTCATCCTGTGCCACGCCACCCCGCCATTACGCTCACCGCCGCCGAGGCCGCCTTTATTGGCGAGGCCGCCGTGGTCGACGCCGCAGCGCTGATGGAAGGTGCCTACGGGGCGACGCCGCAGGAGCTCGTCGAGCGCTACGAGGCACTGGCCCCGTTGGTCGAGCTGATTCGCCAGACGGAACTGCTTAGG
>DASQNF010000086.1:0-26292 GCA_035645115.1 Thermoleophilaceae bacterium
CCGGCGATCGCGCATGACGAGCCCACAGCGCTTCACGACGAGCCGGCGATCGAGCACATGGACCCCACCGTGCTGCACGATGACCCGGCAGTCGCGCACGACGAGCCCCCAGCGCTCCACGAGCAGCCCCCGCTCGGGCACGGCCAGCCGGCCGCCCTGCCCGAGGAGCCACTCGCGGAGGATGAGCTGGACGACGAGAACGATCCGCTTGCGGACCCTGCGGTGCCCGCTTCGGGGGACACGCCGCCGCGAGGCTTCGAGCCGGTCGAGGAGGGGGAGCCGGTCGAGGAGGAGGAGCCGGCGGGGGAGGACGGTGATGTGCTCGAGGACACGCCCGACTTCCTGCAGGAGACGCCCGAGCACGACCGCCTCTGGTTCGAGCAGAAGCCGCCGCGCGACTTCGACTTCGACTGACAGGCCGGGTGCGAGCGAACTACGGCGGGGGTCGCCCGCCCCGGCGACCCCCGCCCTTGTTCAACTCAGCGGCATCCTGCACCGCCTGAGACGACGGAACCCTCCGTGCCGCCGTATCCCGTTCCTCGGCTGTGCAGGGCAGAAGCGTGAAGGAGCGGGCCCGCAGCTAAACAGGTGTCCAGGGCGCCGCTGCGGACGTCATGTGATGTAGCCGCGCGTTGTCGCGGCTTCGACCACGCGCTCGATCCCGAGCTCGTATGCGGCGGTGCGCATCGGAACTCCACCCGATCGCGCCCGCTCGGACACCTCGGCGAAGGCCTTGCTCATGATGCGGGCCAGCCGGTCGTTGACCTCCTGCTCATCCCAGCGCAGGTGCTGGAGGTTCTGCACCCACTCGAAGTAGGAGACGACCACGCCGCCCGCGTTCGCCATCAGGTCGGGGACCACACGCACGCCCTTGTCCTGGAGGATCTCGTCGGCGGCCGGCGTGGTGGGGCTGTTCGCGCCCTCCACGACCAGCCGGCAGCGCAGCCTGTCGGCGTTGTCGCGATGCACCATTCCGCCGAGCGCCGCCGGGATGAAGACGTCGCACTCCACGTCGAGCAGCTCGTCCGGGCTGATCGCGTCCGCGCCTTCGAAGTCCGCCAGCGTGCCGCCTCCGCGGAGGTGAGTCGAGAGTGCCTCCACGCCGATCCGCCCGTCGTGGCGCAGGGCGCCGCTCGCGTCCGAGACCCCGACCATCGACGCTCCGAGCTCCTCCATCAGCCGCGCCGTCCACGAGCCCACGTTGCCGAAGCCCTGCACCACGAAGCGCGTCTCGGCGGGGTCCATCTCGAGCTCCGGAGCGGCCTCCTTGAACATGTGTACGACGCCCCTGCCGGTGGCGGCCTCGCGTCCGAAGGAGCCCTCGAGAGCGATCGGCTTGCCGGTGACGATCGCCGGCGTATGGCCGTGCAGCTTGCCGTACTCGTCCATCAGCCAGGCCATCACCTGCGCGTTGGTCCCCACGTCCGGCGCCGGGATGTCGCGCGTGGGCCCGAGCACCTTCTCGATCTTGTCCATGAACGAGCGCGTGATCGCCTGCAGCTCGCGCTGCTCGAGCTTCGTGGGGTCCACGTTCACCCCGCCCTTCGCGCCACCGAAGGGGATGCCCACGATCGCCGTCTTCCAGGTCATCAGCTCGGCCAGCGCGCGCACCTCGTCGAGGTCGACCTCCGGGTGGAAGCGGATGCCGCCCTTGTAGGGACCGCGGGCGCCGTTGTGCTGGACCCGATAGCCCGAGAACACGTGGATCTTGCCGTCCGCGCTCAGCGTCACCGGCACCTGCACCTGCACCTCGCGGTAGGAGGAGCGGAGCACCGCGGCCACGTCCTCGCGCAGCCCGAGCCGCTCGGCCGCCTCGCCGAACCAGTGCGCGACGATCTCGTAGTTCGTGACCTCCGCCCGCTGCGGCTCAGGCTGCTCCTCGGTCGGCTTGGGCGACTTGTCGGGCGGCCCGTGACCGGCGCCCGCGTGAGCTCCCGTCTCGCCCTCCTGGGGTGGGAGCGGCCCTGCGTCCTCCCGCGACCCGGTCCCTCGCTCGGCGCCCTCGTCGGTCATCAGCGCCAGCTTGCCCGGTACAGCTGACGCCCAATCGGGACGAGCGCCGGACGAGCCGCTCTACCATTGCCCGGACGGGGCCATAGCTCAGCTGGAAGAGCATCTGCTTTGCAAGCAGGAGGTCGCCGGTTCGAGTCCGGCTGGCTCCATTCAGAATTGCAACGCCTTTTCGCCGGGAGCTCTCGCGGGGGTCATGGATCGAGCGCGAGCGGGCGCGTTTCCCCGGCGGATTGCGCGAGACCGCAGGCCCGAAGCGATTCAGCCTTAAGCCACCGCCTTCTGTTGCCCGCCCCATGCCTGTCCCCACCCGCTGAGCGTCACCGTAGTTGACCCCGGTGATCCGTCGCGAGAGGATGGATCACGCCGCAGGCGTCGAGCATCCAACCCAGGGGGATTCATGGCCAACATCACGATCGTCTCGACGGGAGGCACGCGCGCGCCCAGTCAGCTGGAGCTGGCGGATCGCTTTCTCGCCGATGGCCACCAGGTGCGCTGCATCGCAACGAAGAACGCCCTGCGCTTCTTGTCATCGCACATCGCTCGCAATCCCCACCGCCTTTCGTTCTATACCCGCATGTACCGGCCGCAGCTTATGGAGACGTTCGCGTACTACAACGACCACCCGCGCAGCGTCCCCCATGTCAGCGAAGGCAAGTGGGCGGATGTGGTCGTCATGTGCCCCGCTTCGTGCAACTCCGTTGGCAAGCTCGCTGCGGGAATGAATGACAACTACGCGTTGCTCGTCGTACGGGCCGTTCCGCGCACCAAGCGCGTAATCGTGGTGCCGTCGATGAACCCCGAAATGTGGTTCGACCCGCAGTTTCAACGCAATGTGGATCTGCTGAATGCAACCGAGAAGTACCGCGTCGTCTGCCCCTCGCGCGGCTTGATGCTGAGTGGCGACTGGGGATTCGGCGCGCAGGCATCGTTGGAGGACATCGTCGCCGAGACCTATCGCGCCTTGGGCATCGTCTCCCGCGAGGTCGAATCTGTCCTCGCGCGCCGCTTCGCCGTGCCTTGGGAACAGGACAGCGCCGACGACGGGGAGCTGCGGGAGATCGTGCTCGTAGACGAAGACGACACGCTACGCGAGCAGCTGGCAGCCGAGCTGCTCAGAAACTACGACGGGTTCAGCGTGAGGCAGTTCCGCAACCCCGGCCAGGCGATCGCGGCGCTCGCCGATTTTGATCCCGCGCTCATCGTCACCGAGCTGACCTTCACCGGGGGTGCCCCAGCTCGTGACCTGATCGACCGCTTCCGCAGGCCCGGTGGGGACAATCCCGTGCAGATCATCGCTACCGGCGAAGCCGACCGAAGGGAGGCCGGGGCAGAGGCCCTCGCGCGCCGGGACATCATGTACCTGCCGAAGCCGTTGAACGTGGAGTTCACCCTCGGCATGATCGCCGGTTGCCTGCAGGGCGGCCAGCGTGCGACGCCAGTGCAGCGCCTCACGCTTGCGGCCGGGGAGGTCCTGTTCCGGGAGGGGGCAGAGGACGACACGATCTACATCGTCGAGAGCGGGAACCTGCGCATCGTCAAACAGGTGGAGGGCCTTGAGGTCGAACTGGGCATCGTCGGTCCCGATGGGCTGCTCGGTGAGCTCGCGTTCCTGTCTGGAAGCGTCCGGACGGCGACTGCGATCGCGGACGAGGCGACGGTCGTACACGCAGTGCAAATCGGCGACGCGCGCGACCACTTGGACCGAGAGCCGCTGTGGATGCGATCGCTCGTCGAGACGCTCGTCCAGCGTGTGCTCACGCGAGATGACCAGGCGGTCGAGGTAGAGCGGTCGCGGAGGGGTGAGTCAGTCTCGGTCTAACGGGTCGACCACCTCGTGTGCTCCGGTGTGACCCGGATCGCGCAGGCAACACGCCTTGGGCGCGCTTCCCCCCACCAGCCGGGGGTCGAACACGCTGAACGCGTCCGCCGCGCCACGCGCGAGCAGCGACCGCCAGCCCTCGGGATCGTGCACCAGGTATCCAGCGGCGCGCCACGCTCCTGCGCCGCCGTCGACCGCGACGATGTCGACCAGGCTCCTGACGTACGGCCCGGCCGAGCCATCGGCGCAGCCCTCGAGCCGATCGATCTCGGCGATGCCACCCTCGTCGACCATGAAGAGGTCGCCCTCGGCGTGGAATGGCTCGATGCCCGGCACGAGCCCGGCCATCCGGTGCAGCAGACCACAGCCCGGGTTGCTACAGCCCGCATGCTTCGGGACAACGATGGCGTGGGCGTCAACGGTCCGCACCCTGCTCACGCGCGTACCGAGTAGGTCTGCAAATAGGCCGTGGTTTGGCAACCCGACCTGAAGGGTTCCGTATGCGAAGTAGGGAATCTCGCGCGTCACGCGGCAATCATCGCGCACGGCGTGGGCCTACGTGAGCCGCCCGGAAGATCCGGCCGGTCAGACTTGAGCACCCGGTGAGCGCGCCGCCGCGTCTTGCGCAAGCAGGAGGTCGCCGGTTCGAGTCCGGCTGGCTCCATCGGGCGCTAGAGCGGCGCCGCGAACCCCGCGTCCAGCAGCTTCGGCGCCTGCCTGGAGGGATCGGGCGAGTCCAGTAGCACCACCCCCAGTGTCCGGCCGCGGCGGCGGGCCACACCGACGAAGCAGCGGCCGGCGGCCTCGGTGTATCCGGTCTTGAGCCCGAGCACGCCCGGGTAGCCCAGCCGCATCAGCGGGTTGTGGCCGCTCAGGTATAGGCGCCCGCCCTTGGTCGGGAAGCGGAAGTCCGCCCGCTCGCGGGCGGCGATCCGCCGGATCCGGGGCTCTTGCATCGCCATCCGCGTCAGCACCGCCAGGTCCCGGGCGCAGGAGCGGTTGCCGTTCTCGAGGCCGTGCGAGGACGCGAAGCGGGTGCACTCGAGGCCCCAGCGGCGGGCGCGGCGGTTCATCCGAGCGACGAAGCGCCGCTCGTTCCCCGCCACGTGGACCGCCAGCGCGATCGCGGCGTCGTTGCCGGACACGATCAGCAGCCCGTTGAGGAGCGTCTCGAGGCGCACGCGGCGCCCCCTCGGCAGCAGCCCCACGCCCGAGCCCTTGTAGCGCAGCGCCGCGGGCGTGATCCGCACGGCCTCGCGCGGACCCGCCCCATCCACAACGAGCAGCGCGGTCATGATCTTCGTGAGGCTCGCGACGGCCAGGCGCCGGAGCGGCGCCCGGCGCCACAGCACCGCGCCCGTGCGGAGGTCGAAGACGATTCCCGCCCGCGGCGGTCGGCGCAGCGCCAGGTAGAAGGCATCGACGCCCTCGAGCCGCACGGCCGGGACCCCGGGGGGCGACACGTCGGGGGGCGCGGCGTACGCGGGCGCGGCCGGAGGCTCGAGGGCGAGGCTCGGGCCGCGATCGGAGTCGTCGCGCACAAAGGACATCCACGCGACGGCGCCCACCCCCGCCAGCGGGACCACGAGCAGGAGCGCGAACACCAGCCGCCTAGTCATCCGGGGTAGCCAACGCGCCGAGCACCCCGAACCCGAGCAGGGCGAGCACGATCACCGAGAGGACGACGAGGATGTCGACGCCGTGCTCGATCGCCACCGAGATCGTCAGGAACGCCAGCAGGCAGATGATCGCGAGGCTCCCGATCAGCACGAGCGTGCGTGCCATCACCGCATCTAATACACGGGCAGGCGGCGGCTCGCGTCGTAGTCCTCGTGTACGCGGTCGGCGAACAGCTTGATCATCGACAAGCCGAACACGAAGCCCCCGATGTGCGCGAAATACGCCACGCCGCCCCCGCTGTCCACCACCGGCTCGCTGAACGCCGGCAGCAGCTGCATGAGGAACCAGAGGCCGAGCAGCAGCAGTGCCGGCAACTCCACGATCGTGAAGAGGATGATGATGAACACCACGGTGACCACACGCGCGCGCGGGTAGAGGAGCGCGTACCCGCCGAGCACGGCTGCGATCGCGCCGCTGGCGCCGACGGTGGGCACGGCCGAGCCGGTGTCGATCAAGACCTGCGCCGCGAGCGCCGCCATTCCCCCCAGCAGGTAGAAGCAGACGAAGCGCAGGCGGCCCATCGAGTCCTCGATGTTGTTCCCGAAGATCCACAGGAACAGCATGTTGCCGCCCAGGTGCAGCAGGCTCCCGTGCAGGAACATCGACGTGAAGATCGTGACCCACCAGGGGGCCTGGTCGGGCGCGCTGCCCGACACCCCCGGCTGGCCCTCGCACACGAGCTGCGCTCCGGTCTGGTCGACGGCGCACTCGCGGCCGGGGTTGGTGATCTCGTACGGGATGGCGCCAAACTCGACCACGCGCTCGTCGCCGGTGGCGCCGAGGCTCCAGAGGCCCTGCTCGAACAGGAAGTACACGGCCACACAGGTCGCGATGATGGCCAGCGTCAGGGCGGGGAAGCCGCGCGTCGGGATGTCGTCCTTGAGCGGGAACACGCGGGGGCGGGCCGCGCGTCAGCCGGAGGAAGCCGCCTGCGCGAGCGTCTGCTCGGCGTGGTAGCTCGAGCGCACGAGCGGCCCGGCCGCAACGGACTCGAAGCCGAGCGCGTATGCAGCGCGCTCCAGCTCCGCGAACTCGTCCGGGTGCCAGTAGCGCACCACCGGCAGGTGCTGGCGCGTCGGGCGCAGGTACTGGCCCACGGTGAGCAGCTGCACCCCGTGCTCGCGCAGGACGCCGAAGGTCTCGATCAGCTCCTGCTTCGACTCCCCGAGCCCCGTCATCAGGCCCGACTTCGTGGTCACGGCCTCACCGCCCAGCTCCTTGGCGTTGCGCAGCACCCGACAGGAGCGCATGAAGCGCGAGCCGCGGCGGGCGAGCGGGTAGAGCCGTGGGACCGTCTCCACGTTGTGGTTGAACACGTCCGGCCGCTCGGCGATCACGCGCGCGAGCGGCATCTCCTCGCCGCGGAAGTCGGGCGTGAGCACCTCGACCTTGCAATCGGGCGCCATCCGCCGGATCGAGCGGATCACGCCGACGAAGGCGGAGGCGCCGAGGTCGGGCAGGTCGTCGCGGTCGACACTCGTGATCACCGCGTGGCGCAGCCCCATCCGCTTGACCGACTGAGCCACCCGCAGCGGCTCGAGCGGGTCCTGGTGGGTCGGCTTGCCGGTCTTCACGTTGCAGAACCCGCAGCGGCGCGTGCAGGTGTCGCCGAGGATCATGAAGGTCGCCGTGCCCCGCTCCCAGCACTCGCCGATGTTCGGGCAGGCCGCCTCCTGGCACACCGTGTGGAGCCCCTCGCCCGCGATCATCGAGCGCAGCTCGCGGTAGGCCGGGCCGCCCGGCGCCGGGCGCTTGAACCAGGCCGGTTTGCGCTCGCCGAAGGGCAGCACCTCGCCCATCTCGAGCAGGCGTGCGCCGCCCGGGTTCGAGCGCGAGCGGGTGCTCATGCCGGCACCGCCGGGGCCCGCACCACGGTGCGCGGTCCGCGCTCCGCCGGCGCCTCCAGGAGCCGCGTTGCGCTCACCAGGCGCTGCCTGCGGCCGAACGCCTCGCAGAAGCGCCACGCCATCCGCTTGCGAAAGCAGGGCAGCACTCCGGCGCGGTGCGTCTCCCTCGACACCGAGGTCATCCGCACGTGCTCGATCCCGCAGGGGACGATCCACTCGAAGGGCTGCAGGTCGTTGTCCACGTTCACGGCCAGCCCGTGGGTGGACACGCCGGCGGACACGCGCACGCCGATCGAAGCGACCTTCGCCTCACCCGCCCAGATCCCGGTGAGGGGCGTGGCGCGCGGCTCGGCCGCCACCCCCTCGTCGGCCAGCGCAGCCACGATCGCGCGCTCCATCGCGTGCACGAAGTCGGCCACCCGCTGCACGGACATGATCGGGTACGCCACGAGCTGACCGGGCCCGTGGTAGGTCACCCGCCCGCCGCGATCGGTGTCGCACACCTCCACGCCGCGCAGCCGGTACCAGTCCTCGCCCATTGGCAGGTCGCTCGGCTCGCTGCGCCTCCCCTTGGTGTAGACGGGGGGATGCTCGAGCACCAGCAGGGCGTCCGGGATCTCGCCCGCCTGCCGGCGCGCGCGCAGGTTCGCCTGCAGCTCCACTGCCTCGAGGTAGGGGATCGTCCCGAGCTGTGCCACCCAGAGCTCGTCCACCCGGCCAAGGCTACTCTGCGTCGGGTGGACCGAGAGCAGCGCTTCTGGCCTGCCCGCATCCGCTGGCGGCTGCGCGGCGCCTGGATGTGGCCGTCCTTCGTCGTGCTCACCCTGCTCGACGGGCTGATCCTGCACCTGCTGCCTCCGATCCGCACCGGGGTGGACCTGATCCCGGGGATCCTGCTCGCCACGTTCGGCAACCTGCTGCTGGTGGGGGCGCTGGCGCCGTGGCTCGCCCGGCGGCTGTGGAAGCACCGGGAGGCGGCCCCGCCGGGCGCGCCACCGCGGGCGCAGCGCGAGGTGCTAACCGACCGCGTGGGCACCCTGCTCCTGCTCGCGAGCGTGCTCGGAGTTCTGGCGGCCGGGCTCGCCGCGCGACCCGTCGTCGTGTCCGAGACCGAGGACACCGAGCGCAACGCGGAGGCCTTCCGCGCGTTCGTCCTCGCCCGCGACGAGGCCGAGCTCAACCGCAACCTCGAGACCGCGAACACGATCCGGCTCAGCGAGGACTACTTCCGCACCTGCATCGCCCGCGACGACCGTGAGCGCTTCTTCTGCGCCTTCGTGGACACGAGCGTCGACCCGCCGGGGGTGAAGCGCGACCGCAGCGCGGAGCCCAACTCCGCGTTCAAGGTGCGCTGAGCGGCACGAGCGCCCGTCCCCTCCGCACCTCGAAGAGCTCCACGCGATTGGCGCCCGCGCGCAGCGCGCTCTCCGGCACGACCATCGAGTAGTACTCGCGATCGGCGCGCCAGAGGTGGAACGAGCGCGTGAGCGCCCTGATGCGCCCGTTCACCGCAGCGGCCACGTCGCGCTCCTTCCCGGAGGGCGCATTCAGGAGCCGGCCCGTCAGGCGGGTGGGGTACAGGGGCGCCGTGGGCGAGACGTTCGCGAGCAGCGCGCCGTTGCGGACCTCCGCCCGGATGTCCTCGCGCGGCAGCGTCGGCAGTGAGGCCACGCGCCTGTCGAGCAGCTCGCGGTGTGGCCCGATCCGGTAAGCCGCGGCCCAGGGATCGCCGAACAGGAGCAGGCTGTGCAGTCCCGTCCCGTAGAGCGCGGCCCAGCGCCGCCGGTTGGCGGCGCGGCGACGGTCGAGCTCCGGACGCCCGATCCGGACCACGCGGCGGAAGTCGCGTGTGCGCAGTGCGATCCGCTTGCGCTCGCGTGCCTCCTTCGAGAAGACCGATGCGCCGTCGTGGCGCCAGTGGACCTCGGTGTCGAGCAGCTCCGCGATCGTGGGGACCACGTCGACGGTGCGCACGAGGCTGGGGTCGAGCCTGCCCTCGGTCTGGCCGGGCGCCTTGACGAAGAACGGCACGGTGGCCACCTCCTCGACGTTGGCCTCGGTCACGAGCCGGCGGCTGTCCACGTTCAGGTCGAAGGAGTAGCCGTGGTCGGCCACCACCACGATCAGCGCCTCCTCCAGCAGCCCCGTCCGGCGCAGGCGCCGCAGCAGCCGGCCGAGCTCCAGGTCGACGTAGCCCACCTGGAGCAGGTGACGCAGGCGGTTGTGGCGGGTCAGCTCGAGGTCGTCGAAGGCGGGCGTCTTGTTGATGCCGTGGATCGGGTCGTTGCCGCCCGGGCGGTTGCGCCGCCCCGAGGGCAGGTAGAGCCACGGTTCGTGGGGGAGCAGCGCGTGGTGCACGTAGAAGCCCGGCCGCCCGCGCTGCCGGATGGCGCCGAGCCACTTGTGGAAGCGGGCCGGCCGGCCGAGGCCTCCGAGCCGCGCGAGCACCCCCGGGCGCCGCGTACGCGTGCCCGTGCAGATGTCGGGTGGGCAGACCGCGGAGGCCGACTCGACCTTGAACACCTCATAGCCGAGCCGGTCCATCAGGTGGTAGACGCTCGGCTTGTGGCTGCGCACGTCCGCCGCGGTGCCGCGGGCGGGCAGCCTCGCGTCGAGGATCGCGGGCACCGATTTGAACGTGGAGTCGTAGACCGTGTAGCCGTTCGGGAACCAGGTGGAGATCGACGCGAGCTCCGCGAAGTTCGGATAGCGGGCGGCGTCGATCTCACCGCCGGGGGCCAGCAGCGAGTCGGTGGGGAACTCGTCGAAGATCACGAGCACGACCGGTGGGCGCTCGTCGCTGCGCTCGCCCTCCGTATCGCCCGAGTTGCAGGCGACGATCGAGAGGGTGACGGCAAGGGCGGCTCCCCAGCGGAGCATCGACGGGAATCTAGGAGACGGGCGGGTCAGGAGCGCGCGAGCAGCCGGGGCCAGGGGGGCGCGAGCACGGGGAGCGCGCGAAAGCCGCGACCAGCTATAGATTGACAATTATCACTTCAATCGATAGCTTCCTATATATATATGTCCGTCGAGCTAGAGCTCGCTCCCAAGCAGAAGCGCGCCGCCGGGGAGCGCTGCTGCGAGCCGGTCGTCTATCCGGACCTGGAACACGGGCAGGCGGAGCGCATGGCCACGGTCGCCAAGGCGTTGTCGGACCCGGTGCGGCTGCAGCTCGTCGACGTGCTGCGAAAGCACGCCGGGAAGGTCTGCGTGTGCGAGCTCGTGCCGCTGTTCGAACTCTCCCAGCCCACCGTGTCGCATCACCTCAAGGTCCTGCGCGAGGCCGGCCTGGTCGACTCCGAGCGTCGCGGGCTGTGGGCCTATTACTACGTCATCCCCGATGCTCTGGAGGAGCTGACCACATGGCTGATCTGATCGATACAGGTGTACGCGAGCGCGTGCGCGAGCGCTACGCCGAGGCCGCCCGCACGGCGGCGGAGAGAGCGCCTGCGGGCTGTGGGAGCTCGAGCGCGAGCTGCTGCGGCGCTGAGCTGTCGCTCACCGACCGCCAAGGCGCGCAGGTCTTCGGCGCCGCGCTCTACGACGGCGAGGGCGACACCGCTCCGGATGCGGCCCTCGAGGCGTCGCTCGGCTGCGGCGTCCCCACGGCTGTGGCGGACCTGGAGGAGGGCGAGACCGTGCTCGACCTCGGCTCCGGAGCGGGCGCCGACGTTCTCATCTCGGCCCGCAGGGTCGGGCTGGCGGGCCTGGCGATCGGGCTCGACATGACCGACGAGATGCTCGAGCTGGCGCGCGCGAACGCGACCCGCGCGGGCGTGGAGAACGTCCAGTTCCTGAAGGGCTACATCGAGGAGATCCCACTTCCCGACGCGGCTGTCGACGTGGTGATCTCGAACTGCGTGATCAACCTGTCAGCCGACAAGCGCCAGGTGCTGCGCGAGGTGGCACGGGTGCTGCGGCCGGGTGGGCGCTTCGCGGTGTCGGATGTGATCGCCGATCCCGCCATGGACACCGCCACCCGCGCCGACATGCAGCAGTGGACCGGCTGCATCGCTGGTGCGCTCACGCGCAGCGAGTTCGAGCGGGCGCTCGAGGACGCCGGCCTCGTAGAGGTCGAGATCCGCGAGACCCATCGCGTGCACGAGCACGCCAGCTCGGCGATCGTTAGGGCCCGCAAGCCGGACGAGGACTGACCTGTGAGCGCGGGCCTTTGCGCCGTCTGAGCCGTTGGCCGTAGCGCGCGGCCACGTCGCGGCGTACCCGTTGCTCCTTGCGCTGGGCGCGCTCGACGCAACCGGCTACAGCGTCATCGTCCCAGTCGCGCCCGCGATCGCCGGCGCGACCGGGGCCGGGCCGGCAACGATCGGCCTCTTGATCGCGTCGTTCCCAGCGGGGATGGTCGCCGGGTTCGCGCTCGCCGGATGGCTCGTCCGTCGCCGCGGCGCCAGACCTCTGCTGCTCGGCTCCCTCCTGCTGGTCGCACTGGGCGCGCTCGGCTTCGTCCTGGGTCAAACGCTGGCGGTCTACTTCCCCTCCCGCCTGCTGATGGGCCTCGGCTCCGGCGGCATCTGGATCGGCGTGACCTTCGACACGCTGGAGCGTTGGCCTGGCCAGGAGTACCTGTGTATGAGTCGCGTATTCGCCGCCTACTCAGTTGGCGGGCTCGTCGGGCCGGCGCTCGGCGTGTTCGGCGGCATCCACGGCCCCTTTCTCGCCTACATCGCACTCCTGATCGTGGCGATGCCGCTCGTGCTGTTCGTCGCTGAGCCCGCCGCGCGTCGCGAGTTCGCCGCCGACCGCGACGTGCTCCGTGCCCCCGGCTTCTGGATCGCGTCGGCCGCGATCCTGTTCGCGGTGCTCGCGCTGGGCGTCCTCGAGGGCGTGCTGCCGCTGCATTTCGCCGAGCGGCTCAGCCAGGCGCAGATCGGAGCGCTCTACGTGGCCGCGTCCCTGGTCGTGGCTGCCAGCGCGAGTGCCAGCGGCGGCATGCGACCGCAACGGCTCGTGTTCGCGGCGGTGGTGCTTGCGGTTGCCGGCATCACGCTCGCGGGGCTCGCTGCAAACGTGCCGCTCTGGGTGGTCGCGCTCTTGCTTGCCGCGGCCGGAATCGGCCTCGGCAACACGGGCTCGCTCGGCATGCTGATCGAAGCGGTGCCGGTGGAGCGGATCGTCACGGCGATGGTCGTCTGGTCGCAGGTGGGCATCATCGGCTACCTACTCGGCCCACTCGCGGGCGGCATCGTCGCCGAGGGCGCCGGTTTCGCCTTGATCGGCGCGGTTCCCGCGGGGGTCGGCGTGCTGGTCATCGTGCTGATGCGCCACAGCGGCCCGGCGGTCGCCAGGGCCCCCAAGCCCTGAGCCGGGGCTCCGGCGCATGGACGGCGACGCGAGTGGGCGCCGGGCGGTATCAGTCCGGGGCCGCCGCCCGCGCCGCCCGCGCCCCGGGCTCAGGCTTCCAGGTTCACCATCACGTGCTTGACGACGGTGTAGTCCTCGAGCGCGTACATCGACATGTCCTTGCCGTAGCCGGACTGCTTGAAGCCGCCGTGCGGCATCTCGGTGGCCATCGTGATGTGGTCGTTGATCCAGACGGTGCCGAACTGGATGGCGTTGGCCACGCGGTGGGCGCGGCCGATGTCGCGCGTCCAGACCGATGACGCCAGGCCGTAGCGGGTGCCGTTGGCCCACTCGATCGCCTTCGCCTCGTCGTCGAACTGCTGGACGGTGATGACCGGGCCGAAGATCTCGTTCTGGATCATCTCGTCGTCCTGCTGGAGGTTCGCGACCACTGTGGGCTCGAGGAACGAGCCGGGGAGGTCTGGCTCGTTGCCGCCGGTCACGACCTCGGCGTGCCCGGGCTTGCCCTCCAGGAACCTCTCCACGCGCTCGCGCTGGGTCATCGAGTTGAGCGGGCCTAGCGTGGTCTCCGGGTCGAACGTGTCGCCCGTCTTGTAGCCCTTGGCCTGGTCGGCGAGCCCGCTCACCACGTCGTCGTAGACCTTCTTCGAGGCGAGCACGCGCGTGGCCGCGGTGCAGTCCTGGCCGGCGTTGTAGAGGCCGGTGGCCGCGATCGTCTCCATCGCCACGTCGAGATCCACGTCGTCGAACACGATCACGGGCGCCTTGCCGCCGAGCTCGAGGTGGACGCGCTTGAGCGTGTCGGCCGCGGCCGCGGCGATCCACTTGCCGGTGGCGGGGGAGCCGGTGAGCGAGACCATGGCCACGTCGGGATGGGTCACGAGCGAGGACCCGGCCGGCTTGCCGTGGCCGGTGATCACGTTGAGCACGCCCGGCGGCAGCAGCTCGCCCGCGTACTCGGCGAGCTTCACGGTGGAGATCGGCGTGCTCTCCGCCGGCTTCAGCACGACCGTGTTGCCGGTGGCGAGGGCGGGGCCGATCTTCCAGATCGCCATCATCAGCGGGTAGTTCCAGGGCGCGATCTGGCCGACCACGCCCACCGGCTCGCGCCGGATGATCGAGGTGCGGCCCGCCACGAACTCGCCCGCAGCCTTGCCGTCGAGCAGGCGCCCGGCGCCGGCGAAGAAGCGCAGGTTGTCGCACAGGAAGGGCATCTCGTCCTCGAAGAAGGCGGCGCGCGGCTTGCCGGCGTCGGCGGCCTCGAGGTCGGACAGCCCCTCGGCGTGCTCCTCGAGCTTGTCGGCCAGCGCGAGCAGTGCGGCGGCGCGCTCGCCCGGCGTGGTTGCGGCCCAACCGGGGAACGCCTTCTTCGCCGCGGCCACGGCGCGGTTCACGTCCTCCTCGGTCGAGAGCTGCATCTCGGCGATGACCTCGCCGTTGGCAGGGTTCACGACCTCCTCGGTGGCGCCCTCGGCGGCGTCCACGAACTGTCCGTCGATGAAGTTCTGCAGCTTGGTCCTGGTGGCTGTAGCCAAGTCTTCCTCCTCAGGCCGCGACGCTCAGGACGTCCTCGACCGGCGTATAGGGCTGACCCGTGCCTTCGGCAACGGCGGGGTGGGTGACCTTGCCGCCGGCGACGTTCACGCCCGGCTTCAGTCCCGGCAACTTCTCGATGGCGCCCGCCAGACCGAGGTCGGCGAGCGCGAGCACGTACGGCAGCGTGGCGTTGGTGAGCGCGAACGTGGACGTGACCGGCACCGCGCCCGGCATGTTCGCGACGCAGTAGTGGGTCACGCCGTCGACCTCGTAGACCGGGTCGCTGTGGGTTGTGGGGCGCGATGTCTCGAAGCAGCCGCCCTGGTCGATCGACACGTCCACCAGCACCGCGCGCTGCTTCATCAGGCCCAGCTGGTCACGCTTGATCACGAACGGCGCCTTGGCGCCGTGGATCAGCACCGCCCCGATCACCAGGTCGGCGCGCGGCAGCATCTCCTCGATCGCGAGCGTGGACGAGTACACGGTGGAGGCGCGCCCGCCGAAGGCCACGTCGAGCTCGCGGAGGCGGTCGATGTTGCGGTCGAAGACGAACACGTCCGCCTCCATCCCGATCGCTATGAAGGCGGCGTTCTGGCCGACCACGCCGCCGCCGATCACCATCACCGTGGCCGCCGCCACCCCCGGCACGCCCCCGAGCAGCACGCCGCGCCCGCCGAGCGGGCGTTCGAGGAAGAACGCGCCGGCCTGGGTGGCGATCTTGCCGGCCACCTCGCTCATCGGCGCGAGCAGCGGCAGCCGGCCGAGCCGGTCCTCCACGGTCTCATAGGCCACGCAGGTGGCGCCCGACTCGACCAGCCCGGCCGTCAGGACCGGATCGGGTGCGAGGTGGAGGTAGGTGAACAGCAGGTGGTCGGGGCGGAGCATCGCCACCTCGCCCGGCTGCGGCTCCTTGACCCCGAGGACGAGCTCCGCCTCGTCGAACACCGACTGCGCGTCGGCGAGCATCGTCGCTCCCTGCGCCTCGTATTCGGAGTCGGGGATCGTGCTGCCCGTGCCGGCGCCGGCCTGGATGAAGACCTCGTGACCGCGCTCGCGGAGCTCCCTCACGCCCGCGGGGGTGAGTGAGACCCGGTACTCGTCGGTCTTGATCTCCGTCGGTACCCCGACCTTCATGCGCTAAGGACCTCCATTCCCTCGGTCAACCCGCCGATATTCCCGGGGCCGGCCGTGATCATGTCACCAGCTCGCGCGCCCGCAGGGCCAGCCAGAACTCGATCCGGTCGCGCGCGCTCGAGAGGTCGCGCCCGGTGAGCTGCTCCACCCGACGGATCCGGTAGCGCAGCGTGTGGCGGTGGCAGTAGAGCTCGCGCGCGGCCTTCTCCCACTGGCCGTTCTGCTCGATGAACGCCTCGAGCGAGCGAATCAGCTCGTCGCCGTACTCGCCGCTGGCGCCCTCGAGCGGGCCGAGCACGCTGTCGCAGTAGAGCCGTAGAGCGTCGTCGTCCTGCAGCGAGAGCAGCAGCTGGAACGCGCCGAGGTCGCGGTAGGAGGCAACGGGCGGGGAGTGGCCGTTGGCGAGCGCCGCGGCCTCGAGCGCGCAGCGCGCCTCGTGGAAGGTGCGCCGCAGCGAGCCCACGGGCGCGGGCCGCGACGCCGCCGCGCGCAGGTCGCCGTGCTCGGACAGCAGCGCTTCGCGCGCCCGGCCGGCCAGCTCCACCGGGTCGGCGCCCTCGCGCGCGTCCACCACCGCGCACAGGAGCCGCTCGCGAGCGGCCACCAGCGCGCCCACGCCGGCGTCGGCGAGGAAGCGGTCGAGGTCGCCCTCGGCGGGGGTGGCGGTGGAGCCGTCGTTACCGCCGAACACGATCACGGCCGCGCTCGAGCCCACTCCGAAGGGGCGCAGCCGCACGCCGAGCTCGTCCTCCGAGAGCCGGCCGGTGAGGGCCTCGGCGAGCACGTCCCCGGCCAGCCGGCGCTCGGTGTCGCGCATCGCGCGCTGGCGCATCAGCTCCAGCGCGACGACGGTCACCGCCTGCTGGAGGATCAGCCGCTCGAAGTCCCCGAGCCCGCCGGCGTCGAGGGTTGCCACGAGCCAGGCCTGCGGCCCGCCGCGCCCGCGGGTCGACACCGGAAGCACGAGCGAGCGGCCGGCGAGCTCCGGATGATCGGGGGCGAACTCGCCGCTGTCGCCCGGGCGGGGCCCGGCCGCCCCCAGGGCGGCGCTGCGCGAGCGGACCTCCGCCCGCACCTGCTCGATCGCCGCCTCGGGCAGCTGACGGCGAAAGACCGTCGAGGCGATCGTGTCCCCACGCGCGGAGAGGACCGCCACGGCCCCGCCGATAGCCGCCGCGAGCGCGCGCGCCAGCTCGTCCAGGCCGCTCTCCTCGAGCACCAGCCGCTCGAGCCGCTTGTGAATCGCGATGCCGCGCTGGAGCACCTCGTACTGCTCGTTCACGATCCGCGTGAACGCCTTCTCGGTGAGCGCGATGAACGGCAGCTCGTAGGGCACCTCGAACACCGGGAAGCCGAGCGCGCGCGCCTCCTCCACGACCCCGGCCGGCAGCCGCTCGTGGTCGAACCCCGTACCGAACCCGAGGCCGGCCAGGTGGCGTCCGTGCAGCAGCCGCACGAACTCGCGCTGGCGCTGCTCGCTGGAGAGCTGGATCCCCGTGGTGAGCAGCAGCTCCCCGCCCGAGAGCCACGGCGTCGGGTCGGGGAGCTCGGAGATGTGGACCCAGCGGACTGGCGCGTCGGCCTGGTCTTCGCCGGTGGCGAGCTCGAGGCCGGTGTCGGCCACGAGCTCTCGGACGGTGAGCATGGGCTACGCCCTCCGGGCCGCTCGCTTAGCGCCGAACGATCCGCTCCCAGGCGTCGGTGAGCACCTGTCGGAGCACGCGGTCCATCAGCTCGAACTCCTCGCTGTCGGCGATCAGCGGCGGGGAGAGCTGGATCACCGGGTCGCCGCGGTCGTCGGCCCGGCAGATCAGGCCGTGCTTGTAGAGCTCGGCCGACATGAAGCCGCGCAGCAGCTCCTCGCCCTCCTCGTCGCTGAAGCTCTCCTTGGTGTCCTTGTCCTTCACGAGCTCGAGCGCGTGGAAGTAGCCCGCTCCGCGCACGTCGCCCACGATCGGCAGGTCCTCGTGCAGCTTGTCGAGCATGCCTCGGAACTCGGGCTCCTTCTCGAGCACGTGCCCGCAGAGGTCCTCGCGCTCGAAGATGTCGAGGTTGGCGAGCGCCATCGCGGCGGACACCGGATGGCCGCCGAACGTGATGCCGTGGGTGAACGCCCGCGAGTCCTGCATGAACGGCTCGGCGATGCGGTCGGAGACGATCACCGCGCCCATCGCCGCGTAGGCGGAGGTGAGGCCCTTGGCCGTGGTGATCATGTCCGGGACCACGCCGAAGCGCTCGACGCCGAAGTAGTGGCCGAGCCGTCCCCACGAGCAGATCACCTCGTCGGAGATCAGCAGCACGCCGTGCTTGTCGCAGATCTCGCGCACGCGCTGCCAGTAGCCGTCCTGGGGCACGAAGCAGCCACCCGAGTTCTGCACCGGCTCGAGGATCACGGCGGCCACGGTCTCGGGCCCCTGGAACTCGATCATCTGCTCGATCGCGTCCGCGGCCCAAAGCGGGTCGCGGTCCTCGGGCCAGCGGTAGGAGTTTGTGTTCGGCACGTGGTGGGCGCCCGGTACGAGCGGCTCGAACACCGTGCGCAGCGGGGTGATCCCGGTGATCGAGAGCGCGCCGAACGTGGTGCCGTGGTAGGCGGTCTCGCGCGCGATGATCTTCGTCCGCAGCTGGTCGCCGTTCAGCTTGTGGAACTGGCGCGAGAGCTTCCAGGCCGACTCCACCGCCTCCGAGCCCCCGGAGGTGAAGAACACCCGGTTGAGGTCGCCGGGCGCAAGCTCCGCCACGCGCGCGGCCAGCTCGATCGCCTTGGGGTGCGCGTAGCTCCAGTTCGTGTAGAAGCCGAGGTCCTTGACCTGCGCCGCGGCCGCCTCGCCGATCTCGGTGCGCCCGTGGCCGGCGTTGACGCAGAAGAG
This sequence comes from Thermoleophilaceae bacterium, assembly GCA_035645115.1. GTDB lineage: Bacteria > Actinomycetota > Thermoleophilia > Solirubrobacterales > Thermoleophilaceae > JACVRW01. The sequence goes on from DASQNF010000086.1 coordinate 18,219, forward strand.
CGCCGACAGCCCGTCGAGGTAGCGCTTCCCGTGTTCGTCGTAGACGTAGGAGCCCTCGCCGCGGGTGATGATCGGGATCTCGTGCGAGTCGTCGTATGCGCCCATCCGCGTGAAGTGCATCCACAGGTGGCGGCGCGCCTTTTCCTGGAGCTCGCTCGGCGCTCCGGCGCTCTCCTCGTACACGGTCTGGGGGGTCGTGGCCACGGGCGGTTCTCTCCTCGGCTCGGACGGCGACTAGACGCTGCGGACAACCGTATCGGCGCCCCAGGCAATCGACAAGGGAGCGGATCGTGAAAAGGACGGCCTATCCCGTACGCCTTTGTGGACAATTAAGCGCCGGTGTTTTCGGCAATCCGCCACTTGCGCACCTGCCGTCCCGGCCATAGTTTGCGCGGCATCGTGAGCCAGGAAGGCCAAGTGACCGGGGAGGCCGCCGTACGGGCCGGGCCCGCGCGGGCGAACGGTTCGGACCCGAGCGTCCGGCTCGAGCGCGTGACCAAGCGCTTCGGCGAGTTCACGGCGGTGCGCGCGATCGACCTGGAGATCGCGAGCGGTGAGTTCTTCACGATGCTCGGCCCGTCGGGCTGCGGCAAGACCACCACGCTGCGCATGGTGGCGGGCTTCGAGGAGCCGAGCGAGGGGCGCGTGCTGCTCGCCGGCGAGGACGTGACCGGGCGCCCGGCCTTCAAGCGCCCCACGAACACCGTCTTCCAGAGCTACGCGCTCTTCCCGCACCGCTCGGTGGAGCGCAACGTGGCCTTTGGGCTCGAGCGCCAGAAGGTCGACAAGGCGGAGATCCGGCGGCGCGTCGGCGAGGAGCTCGAGCGGGTGGGATTGTCCGCGGAGGCCAAGCGGCGCCCCGCGCAGCTCTCCGGCGGCCAGCAGCAGCGCGTGGCGCTCGCGCGGGCGCTCGTGAACCGGCCGGCCGTGCTGTTGCTGGACGAGCCGCTCGGCGCGCTCGACCTGAAGCTCCGCAAGCAGCTGCAGGTGGAGCTCAAGCGCATCCAGCGCGACGTGGGGATCACGTTCGTCTACGTGACGCATGATCAGGAGGAGGCGCTCACGATGTCCGACCGCATCGCGGTCATGAACCGCGGGGTGATCGAGCAGGTGTCGGATCCCGAGACGGTCTACGAGCGCCCGGGCACGACCTTCGTCGCCGGCTTCATCGGCGTGTCCAACCTGATGCCGGGCGAGGTGGTCTCGGCCAACGGCGCCGGCGCGCAGCTGTGCCTGGACGCCGGGCCGACCGTGCGCACGCCCGAGTCCGGCGGCGCCGCCGCGGGCGAGCGCGCCCACGCGGTAGTGCGTCCCGAGAAGCTCGTGCTCGAGCCCGCGGGAGGCTCCGAAGGCGACGGCCCGCGCGTGGAAGGCCAGGTCGAGAGCTCGCTCTACCTCGGCACCGCCACGCAGATGGTGGTGCTCCTCGGCGACGGCACGCGCATGACCGTGCTCGTGCCCAACGCGGACGCAGAGGCCCGCCGCGACCTGCCGGGCCCGGGCGACGCCGCGAGACTGACCTGGTCGGACGAGAACATTCACATCGTGAGAGATACGGCCGGCGGGCGCGAAGCGCCGGCCGACGACGAGGAGGGAAACCCGAAGTGATGCCCAGCGACGAGCAGTTGAACCGGGAGTTCGAACGCCTGCTGCGTGACCCGCTCACGCGCAGGCGCCTCATGCAGCGCGGCGCGGCGGGAGCCCTGAGCGTCTCGGCGCTGGCATACCTCGCCGCCTGCGGCACCGACGAGCCCGAGGGCGGCGGCGGCGGCGCCAAGTCCGAGGACACCAAGGCGATCGCCAAGGACGAGATCGCGAAGAGCCTCTACTTCGCCAACTGGACGCTCTACATCGAGGAGGATCGCGGCACCCTCAAGGAGTTCCAGAAGAAGTACGGGACCAAGGTCAAGTACGTCGAGGAGATCAACGACAACAACGAGTTCTTCGGCAAGGTGCGCCAGCAGTACGACCGCGGCGACTCGGGCGGGCGCGACATCCACGTGGTCACCGACTGGATGGCCGACCGCATGATGCAGCTCGGCTACGTCCAGAAGTTCGACAAGTCCGAGCTGCCCAACCTGGAGGCGAACCTGATCGAGCGGCTCAAGTCGCCCCCCTTCGACCCCAAGCGCGAGTACTCGGCGCCCTGGCAGTCGGGCCAGACCGGGATCATCTACCTCGACGACAAGGTCAAGCGCGAGCCGAAGGCCGTGGACGACCTCTTCGACCCCGCCTACAAGGGCAAGGTCACGCTGCTCAGCGAGATGCGCGACACGGTGGGCATCGTGGCGGCGTCGCTCGGCTACGACCCCGAGAAGGCCACGCTCGACCAGTTCATGGAGGCCGTCGAACTGATCGACAAGCACGTGCGGTCCGGCCAGGTCCGCGGCTTCACCGGCAACGAGTACATCAAGGACCTGCCGAAGGCCGACTCCTGGGTCGTGCTCGGCTGGTCCGGGGACGCGATCTCGCTCTCGGCCGAGCAGGAGAACATCAAGTTCGTGCACCCCGAGTCGGGCTTCCACCTCTGGACCGACAACATGCAGATCCCCGTGGGCGCGCCGGCGGCCTACACCGCGCAGAAGTTCATCGACTTCGTGTACGACCCCAAGGTGGCGGTCGACATCACCGAGTACGTGAACTACGTCTGCCCGGTGGAGGGCGTGCAGGAGATCCTGGCGAAGCGCTCGCCGGAGCTCGCGGATAGCCAGTTCATCTTCCCCGACGAGGAGACCCTCTCGAACGCGTTCGTGTTCCGGGGCCTGAAGCCCGACGAGGCCCGCGAGCTGGACGACGCGTTCCAGCGGCTCATCGGCGCCTAGCTCCTCCGCCGGTGCCGCGGGCTCTGAAGAAGACGGGCTTGCCCTACCTGCTGCTGCTGCCCGGGCTCGGGTGGCTGCTCGTCTTCTTCGCGATTCCGCTGCTGATCATGCTGCTGGAGTCGCTCAAGACCGGCGCGATCGACACCGGCTACACGCTCACCTGGGAGTTCGCGAACTACTCGAACGCACTCTCGGACTTCAACGACCAGTTTCTCCGCTCGTTCGAGTACGCCGGGCTCGCCACGCTGCTCGCGTTCGCGATCGGATATCCGCTCGCATACGTGATCGCCTTCCGCGGGGGCAAGTATCGCCACGCGCTGCTGCTCGCGGTGATCGTGCCGTTCTTCGTCACCTACCTGATCCGGACGCTCTCGTGGGAGACGATCCTGTCCGACTCGAGCCTGGTCGTGGACACGCTGCGCACCGTGGGGCTCGTGTCCGAAGGCGGCCGGGTGCTCGACACCACGGCCTCGGTCGTGGCCGGGATCACCTACAACTTCCTGCCGTTCATGATCCTGCCGCTCTACGCGTCGCTCGAGCGCATCGACGGCAGGCTGCTCGAGGCGGGGTACGACCTCTACGGGCGCCGGCGCGACGTGTTCCTGCGCGTGACCCTGCCGCTCTCGATGCCGGGCGTGGTGGCGGGCACGCTGCTCACGTTCATCCCGGCGGCCGGCGACTTCATCAACGCGGAGCTGCTGGGCACGCCGCGGCAGTTCATGATCGGGAACGTGATCCAGTCGCGCTACCTGGAGGTGGCCGACTACCCCACCGCCGCGGCGCTGTCGTTCCTGCTGATGGCGTTCATGCTGATCATCGTCGTGGTGTGGGCGCGCATCGCGGGGACCGAGGCGCTGCTCGGCACCGAGGGGGAGCGCAGGTAGTGGAGGCCGCCACCGCCAGTTCCCCGACCCGCAACGAGACCCGCGGCGCGCTGCGGCTCGGGCGGAGCGCGATCGACTGGCTGCTGAACGTCTACGCCGGCCTCGCGCTCATCTACCTGCTGGTCCCGATCGCGGTCATCCTCGTGTTCTCGTTCAACGACCCGAGCGGCCGCTTCAACTTCATCTGGAACCATTTCAGCTTCGCCGCCTGGACGGACCCGTTCGGCGTGCCCGGGATCGGCGACGCGCTCTCCAAGTCGGTCGAGATCGCGGCGCTCTCAACGCTCGGCGCAACCATCCTCGGCACGCTCACCGCGCTTGCGCTCGTGCGCTACGAGTTCCGCGGGCGCGCGCCAGTCAACTTCTTCATCTTCATCCCGTTGGCCACCCCCGAGGTGGTGCTCGGCGCGGCGCTGCTCTCGCTGTTCCTGAACGCCGGCATCGCCACCGGCTTCGGCACGATCACGATCGCCCACATCATGTTCAACATCTCGTTCGTGATCGTGACCGTGCGCTCGCGTCTGATCGGCTTCGACCGCTCGCTCGAGGAGGCGGCGCAGGACCTCGGCGCCACTCCCTGGGAGACGTTCAGGCTCGTGACTCTCCCACTGATCATGCCCGGCGTGATCGCGGCCGCGCTGCTCGCCTTCGCGCTCTCGATCGACGACTTCGTGATCACGAACTTCAACTCGGGCTCCACGATCACCTTCCCGCTGTTCATCTGGGGCGCGGCGCGCGTGGCGGTCCCGCCGCAGATCTACGTGATCGCGTCGATGATCTTCCTGTTCACGCTGGCGATGATGCTGCTCACGGTCTGGCAGCAGCGGCGGGCCGAGCGGATGGCCGCGACCCGGCCGGACGAGCCGGAGCCCGCCCGCACGCCCGCGACCGCGGCGAGCGGGTGAGCGACCCCGGGAGCCTGTGAGCACGCCGTTCGGCGAGCGCGTGCGCGAGCGCCTGGAGGGGCTCACCGCACGCGAGCACGAGCGCTTCACACGCGAGCACCCGCGCTCACGCGAGCTCCACGAGCAGGCCCGCGGGTCGCTGCTCGCGGGCGTCCCGATGCCCTGGATGGCGATGTGGGCGGGCGGCCACCCGGTCTATTTCGCCTCCGCCCGCGGCGCCCGCGTGGTGGACGTGGACGGCAACGAGTACGCCGACCTCTGCCTGGGCGACACCGGGGCGATGGCCGGCCACTCGCCGGAGCCGACGATGCGCGCCATCGGCGAGCGCGCCGGGATCACGACGATGCTGCCCGGCGAGGACGGAGCCTGGGTGGCCGCCGAGCTGGTGCGGCGCTTCGGCCTTCCGCTCTGGCAGTTCTCGCTCACGGCCACCGACGCCAACCGCTGGATGTTGCGCATGTGCCGGCAGGTCACCCGCCGTCCGCGGGTGTGCGTGTTCAACTGGTGCTACCACGGCTCGGTGGACGAGGCGCTCGTGACGCTGCCCGCGGTGGGGGGCCCGGCGCGCTCGCGCGCCGGCAACGTGGGGCCGGCCGTGGATCCCGTCACAACCACGCGCGTGGCCGAGTTCAACGAGATCGAGTCCGTGGAGGCGGCGCTCGCCCATGGCGATGTCGCCTGCCTGCTGATGGAGCCGGCGCTCACCAACATCGGCATCGTCCTGCCGCAGCACGGCTTCCTCGACGCGGTGCGTGCCGCCTGCAGCCGTCACGGCACGCTGCTCGTGAACGACGAGACCCACACGCTGTCCGCCGGTCCCGGCGGCTGCACGCAAGCCTGGGGGCTCGAGCCCGACGCCGTCACGCTCGGCAAGTCGATCGGCGGCGGCGTGCCGATCGGGGCCTACGGCGTGAGTGCTGCGCTCGCCGAGCGGATCGTGGCGCAGGAGGACGCCGACTACGAGGACACGGGCGGGGTGGGCGGCACGCTCGCGGGCAACGCGCTGTCGCTGGCGGCGGCGCGCGCGACGCTCGGCGAGGTGCTCACCGACTCGGCGTACGGCCGTATGGATGCGCTGCGCCGGCGCTTCGTCGCCGGCGTGGAGGAGGCGCTCGCGCGCCACGGCGCGCCCTGGAGCGTGGTGTCGCTGGGCGCGCGCGCCGAGTACCGCTTCACGCCCGAGCCGCCGCGCACCGGCGCCGAGTCGGCGGCCGCGGGTGATCGCGGGATGGAGGAATACCTCCATCTATATCTTCTGAACCGCGGCGTGCTGATTACCCCCTTCCACAACATGGCGCTGATGTGCCCTGCCACGAGCGACCGGGACGTGGACGCCCACACCGAGGCGTTCGACGCCGCGCTCGCGGAGCTGCTGGCTTGAGCAGCTACGAGCTGGTCGCTTCGCTCCCGCTCGAGATCGAGGGGTACTCGCTCGAGGGACGGGAGCTCGAGTTCCCGGGGTTCACCCGCTACACGACTCTGATCACGCTCTCGGGCGCCGGCGAGGAGGGCGTGGGCGAGGACGTGGTCTACGACGGCATCGACCACGTGAACCTGCAGACCGCGGGACGCGACTACCCGCTGGCGGGCTCGTGGACGATCGACTCGTTCTCGAAGCGTCTCGACGGGCTTGACCTGTTTCCGGACCCGCCCGTGCGCGAGGCCTCGCGCGAGTATCGGCGCTGGGCCTTCGAGTCGGCCGCCCTCGACCTCGCCCTGCGCCAGGCCGGCAGCTCGCTGGCGGCGCAGCTCGGGCGCGAGCTGCGCCCGCTCAACTACGTGGTCTCCACGCGCCTGCAGGCGCCCGCCGAGGGCGAGGCGGAGACCTCCGAGCGCCTGCTCCGCATGCTGGAGCTCTATCCCGGCCTGCGCTTCAAGCTCGACCCCACCAATACCTGGACGCCCGGGCTGATCGACGAGCTCGTGGCGCTCGGATGCGTCGACTCACTCGACCTGAAGGGCCAGTACAAGGGCACCCCGGTGGACGTGGACACGGACCCCGAGCTGTACGCGAGGCTATGCGAGGCGTTCCCCGAGGCCTGGCTCGAGGACCCAGACCTGAACGACGAGACTCGCGCCGTGCTCGAGCCGCACCGCGACCGGGTGACCTGGGACGCGCCGATCCACTCGGTCGACGACGTGCTCGCGCTCGAGTGGGAGCCGCGCATGGTCAACATCAAGCCGTCACGCTTCGGCCCGCTGAGCGCGCTGTTCGCGGCCTACGACTTCTGCGCCGAGCGCGGCATCGGCGCCTACGGCGGCGGCCAGACCGAGCTCGCGGTCGGGCGCGACCACATCCAGTACCTGGCCGCCCTGTTCCACCCGGACACGCCGAACGACGTCGCGCCGCGCGAGTTCAACAACGTGGAGGTGCCGGCGGGGCTGCCGCGGACCCCGCTCACGCTCGACCCGGCCGACACGGGCTTCCGGCTCCGCTGACGTCGGGCGCCCTAACTTGCGCTCTTCGCTAGCGTCGCGGCGCTAGATGCCCGCTGAGCGATTCATCGACGCCCTGAACGACCAGATCGCGCGCGAGTTCGGCGCCTCCCAGCAGTACCTCGCCGCCGCGGTCTGGTACGACGACAACACGTTCCCGCAGCTGGCCCGGCTCTTCTACGGTCAGTCGGTGGAGGAGCGCGAGCACGCGCTGATGATGACCAAGTACCTGCTCGACTCCGACGCGCCGGTGCGCGTGCCCGGCGTGGACGCGCCACGGGGTGAGTTCGAGGATCACGTGGTGCCGGTGCGGGTGGCCCTCGAGCAGGAGCGCCGCGTGACCGACCAGATCTCCGAGCTCGCACAGGTGGCACGCGAGGAGCGCGACTACGTGAGCGAGCAGTTCATGCAGTGGTTCCTGAAGGAGCAGGTGGAGGAGGTGGACCTGTTCTCGACCCTCCTCGAAGTGGCCGAGCGCACGCGCGAGCGTCCGATGGACCTCGAGGAGTTCATCGCACGCGAGGGAATCGGTGGCGACGAGGAATCCGCCGACCCCACGGCGCCTGCGGTGGCCGGCGGCCCGTGATCGAGATCCAGCCGCTCTCGCCGGGCGACCAGACCGCGCTCGAGATGGCCGGGCGGGTGTCCGCCTTCCTCGGGGAGGCGCGCGCGACGCTCGACCTCGCCCTCTACGACGTGCGTCTCCCGGGCGAGTCCGGCGACCTCGTGGCGGGCGCCCTGCGCGACGCCGCGGCTCGCGGCGTCCAGGTGCGGATCGCCTACAACGCGGACCACGACGAGCGCGTCTTCCCACCGCCGCCGCGCACCTCGCCGGAGCTGCTCGAGCAGCTCCCGTTCCCCACTCGCGGCATCCCGGGCATCCCCGACCTCATGCACCACAAGTACGTGGTGCGCGACGGCGAGGCCGTGTGGACGGGCTCGATGAACTGGACGCTGGACTCCTGGACACTGCAGGAGAACGTGATCGCCACCGTCACCGAACCGGCCGTCGCCGTGGCCTATGCCC
>DASQNF010000087.1:0-6440 GCA_035645115.1 Thermoleophilaceae bacterium
TCGGGCGCACCTCGCACGGGCCCGACGAAGTACGGCAGGCGCGCCGCTTCAGCAGCGTTCGGCACCTCGCCGAGCTGTTCGACCGCTACGCCCTCTACCGCCCCGAGATGCTGCTCGCCTGGGCGGCCGGGCGGGACACGGACGGCACCGAGCGCCCGCTGCCGCCCGACGCCGTCTGGCAGGCCGAGCTGTGGCGCCGCCTGCGCGACCGGCTCGCGCTGCCGAGCCCGGCAGAGCGCCTGGAGGCCGCCTGCGCCGTCCTGCGCGACGAGCCGGTGCGCGCCGAGCTGCCCCAGCGGCTCTCCCTCTTCGGCCTCACGCGCGTCCCGGCCGCGCGCCTTCAGGTCCTTCGCGCACTCGCCGCCCACCGCGACGTGCACCTGTTCGTGCTGCATCCGTCGCCGAAGCTGTGGGAGCGCATCGCGAGCACGGACGGACGGCCGCGCAGCGGTCGCCGCGCCGACGATCAGACGGCGCGCCTCGCCCACCACCGGCTGCTCGCCTCCTGGGGCCACGACGCGAGAGAGATGCAGCTCGTGCTCACCGGAGCCGAGCAAGTGGTGGACCACCATCACACGGTCACCCACCGCTCGGACACGCTCCTGGCGCGCATCCAGGCAGACGTGAGGGCGAACCGCGCCCCGCCCGGGCCCCCGTTCGAGGGAGCACCCGACGCTCGCCCGCCGCTCGACCCCGACGACGCGAGCCTGCGAGTGCACGCGTGTCACGGCCGGGCCCGCCAGGTGGAGGTGGTGCGCGACGCGATCCTCCACCTGCTCGAGGAGGACCCGTCGCTCGAGCCGCGCGACGTGATCGTGATGTGCCCGGACATCGAGGCCTTCGCGCCGCTCATCCACGCCATCTTCGGCGCCGGCGAGGCCCCGGTGGGCGAGGAGCTCGGCACCCTTCCCGCGAAGCCCGACCTCAAGGTGAGGCTCGCGGACCGCGCGCTGCGCCAGACCAACCCGGTGCTCGGCGTGGTGGCGCAGCTGATCGACCTGGCGTCCGAGCGGCTGACGGCGTCGCAGCTTCTCGACCTCGCCGACCGCGAGCCGGTCAGGCGGCGCTTCCGCTTCGACGACGACGACCTGACCCGGTTGCAGGACTGGGTCGCGGCCAGCGGCATCCGCTGGGGCCTCGACGCGGCGCACCGCGCCCCCTTCAAGCTCGAAGCGCTCGCCGCCGGCACCTGGCGCGCCGGCCTCGACCGGGTTCTGCTCGGGGTGACGATGACCGAGGACGACCAGCGCCTGTTCGAGGGCGTGCTGCCACTCGACGACGTGGAGAGCGGCGCCATCGAGCTCGTAGGACGCTTCGCCGAGCTGGTCGACCGTGTCAGGGTCGCGCTCGACTCACTCGGCGAGCCGAAGACGATCGACGCTTGGGCGGGTTCAATCGCAGCGGCCGCCGCGGCGCTCACCGCCACGCCGGCACGCGATGCATGGCAGGCCGAGGAGCTCGACCGGCTGTTGAAGGAAGTCGTCGAAGAGGCCACGGCCGACGGCGCGGTCCACCCCACGACGATCACCCTCCCGGAGCTTCGGACCCTGATGGCGGGCCGCCTGCAGGGCAGGCCCACGCGCGCGAACTTCAGGACCGGCCACCTGACCATCTGCACGCTCGTGCCGATGCGCTCGGTTCCGCACAGGGTCGTGTGCCTGCTGGGCCTCGACGACGGGGTGTTCCCGCGCAAGGCGCCGCGGGACGGGGACGACCTCATGCTGAGCGACCCGCACCTCGGGGACCGGGACGCGCGCACCGAGGACCGGCAACTCCTGCTCGACGCGCTGCTGGCCGCCGAGGACCGCCTCGTCATCACGTACACGGGCAACGACGAGCGCACCAACGCCCCGCGACCGCCGGCGGTGCCGGTTGGAGAGCTCCTCGACCTGGTGGACGCCACCGTCAGCAGCCCCGGCGGTCTCGCGAGCCGGCAGGTGGTGGCGCGCCACCCGCTGCAGCCGTTCGACCCCCGCAACTTCGAGACCGGCGCGCTCGTGCCACAGCGGGCCTGGAGCTTCGATCCCGTCACCCTCGAGGGCGCCCGCGCCCTCGCGGGACCACGCGCCGGTCCCTCGCCGTTTCTCGCAGCGCCGCTTCCACCCCTCGAGAGCGGCCTTGTCGAGATCGAAGACCTGGTCCGGTTCGCGCAGCACCCGGTGCGCGCGTTTCTCAGGCAGCGGCTCGGCGTTCGCGTCGCGGACTTCTTCGACGAGTTGGACGACGACCTCCCCGTCGAGCTCGACGGCCTCGGCAAATGGCGCGTCGGCGAGCGGCTTCTGAACGCGCGGCTCACCGGAGTCGACGGCCGTACCGCCGTCCTTGCCGAGATCGCGCGCGGGACGCTGCCGCCCGGCGTGCTCGGCAAGCCCGTGATCCACGACGTGTTCCCGGTCGCCGAGGAGATCGTGAAGGCCGCGGAGGCGCTGCGCGATCCGGACGTGCCGCCCGCATCGATTGACGTGCGCGTGCTCCTCCCCGACCGGCGCTACCTGACCGGCACGGTCCCCGGCGTGACCGGTGACGTCCTTCGAGCCGTCAGCTACTCGAGGCTGTCGGCAAAGCACCGGCTCGCCGCGTGGGTGCGCCTGCTCGCCCTGACGGCCGCGTATCCCGAGCGCCCGTTCACCGCGGCCACGATCGGACGTGGCGAAGGGCGTGGGCTGGTGGCGGTCGCTCGCATCCGACCGCTCGGCCCGGACCCCGCAGCGCGCCGCGAAGCCGCTCTGGCGGAGCTCACCACGTTCGTAGACCTCTACGACCGCGGCATGCGCGAGCCGCTCCCCCTGTATTGCATGGCGTCCGCGGCCTACGCCGAGGCGGCGGCAGCCGGCGCCGACGCCACAGCCGCAGCGGGAAAGGCCTGGACCTCCGAGTGGAATCGCGACAAGGAGGACAGGGAGCCCGAGCACCAACTCGTGCTGGGCGCGGTGCGGCGCTTCGACGACCTGCTCGACGAGCCCCCCGGCTCCGACGAGGAGGGCGAGGGCTGGGAGGTCACGGAGACGACCCGCCTCGGTCGCTTGGCCCGCCGGATGTGGGCCGGCCTGCTCGCTCACGAGGAGGTCGAGACCCGGTGAGCGGCGCCGCCACGGTCCTCCCGTTCGAGGTGGCTGGGCCACTCCCTACGGGCGTGACCGTCCTGGAGGCGAGCGCCGGCACCGGCAAGACGTACACGATCGCGGCGCTCGCCGCTCGCTACGTGGCGCACGGGACTCCCCTCGACGAGCTGCTCCTGGTCACCTTCACCCGCATGGCCACCGGCGAGCTTCGCGAGCGGGTACGCGAGCGGCTCGGGAGCGTCGAGCGAGGTCTGGCCCACGCGCTTGCCGGCGCCGCGCCGAACGGAAGCGATCAGGTGGTCGAGCTCCTGGCTCAGGGGCCCGATGCCGAGGTCCGCCTCCGTCACGATCGTCTCACCCGCGCGCTCGCGGACTTCGACGCGGCCACCATCGCCACCACGCACGGCTTCTGCCAGGAGGTGCTCGCGGGCCTGGGGGTCGCCGGGGACGTTGAGCGCGAGACGACGTTCGTGGAGGACATCGGCGACCTCGTCGACGAGGTCGTGGACGACCTCTACGTGCGCAGGTTCCGCGCCGACGAGGACCCGCCCTTCGGCCGCGCCGAGGCCGCCCGCATCGCACGCATCGCGATCGCGAACCCGGCCACGCCGATCGCTCCCGCCACGGGCGATGTCCCGGAGATGCGTCGCGGCCTCGCGCTCGCCGCCCGGAATGAGCTCGAGCTGCGCAAGCGCCGCCTCGCGGTGATGACCTACGACGACCTCCTGAGCCGCCTGGACGAGACGCTCACGGGCGACGGGGGAGAGGCCGCGGCCGAGCGGCTGCGCGCCCGCTACAGCGTGGTGCTCATCGACGAGTTCCAGGACACCGACCCGGTGCAGTGGGACATCGTCCGGCGTGCGTTCGGCGAGGGTCACGCCACGCTCGTCCTGATCGGCGACCCGAAGCAGGCGATCTACGCGTTCCGCGGCGCCGACGTGTACGCCTACCTCGACGCCGCCAAGACCGCCGACACGCGCGCCACCCTCGAGGTCAACTGGCGCAGCGACCAGGGCCTGATCGATGCGTACGACGCGATGTTCGGGGGCGCGCGCCTCGGCCACGAGGGGATCGTCTACCGGCGGGTGCGGGCCGCGGAGGCCAACCAGGCGCCACGCCTGAGCGGGACACCGAGCGAGGCTCCGGTGCGCATCAGGGTCGTGCACCGCAGCGAGCCGTCCGTCGACACCACGGCGCGCGGGTACGCCGCCGCGGCCAGCACTCGCGAGCACATCGTGAGGGACCTCGCCGCGGACATGGTCGCGCTGCTGTCGTCGGGCGGGCAGGTGGAGAGCCGCAGCGAGGACGGGCTGACTCTCGAGCGCGAGCACGTCCGCCCCGGTCACGCGGCCGTGCTCGTCCAGACGAACCGCAACGCCGCCCTGGTGCGCGACGCCCTCGACGACGCCGGGATCCCAGGGGTGATCAACGGCGCCGGCAGCGTCTTCGGCACGGGGCCGGCCTCGGAGTGGCTTCGCCTGCTGGAGGCCATCGAGCGGCCAAGCTCGCGAGTCCGAGCGCGATCGGTCGCGCTCACCTGCTTCCTGGGCTGGTCGCCCGCGCGCGTGGCCGCGGCTGACGACGAGGCGTGGGAGGAGGTGCACGGCCGGCTCCACGACTGGGCGAGCGTGCTTCGTCTCAAGGGGATCGCGGCGCTGATGGAGACGATCACGCAGGTCGAGGGCCTACCGAAGCGCATCCTCGGCGACAGCGACGGCGAGCGCTCGCTCACCGATCTCCGGCACATCGGCCAGCTCCTGCACTCGGCGGCGTCCACGGAGCAGCTCGGGGCCACCGCGCTCACGGCCTGGCTGCGACGCCGCATCGCCGAGTCCAAGGACGACACCGCCGACGAGGAGCGCAGCCGCCGCCTCGAGTCCGACGCGGAAGCGGTGCAGGTGCTCACCATCCACCGCAGCAAGGGCCTCGAGTTCCCGATCGTCTACCTGCCGTTCCTCTGGGAGCCCGGCTATATCCCGGGTGAGGAGCACCCGGTGTTCTTCCACGACCCGAACGCCGACGACGCTCGCACGATCGATGTCGGCCTCGACGGCGGCTCATTCGCCGACCACCGGCGGCAGTCCGTGCTCGAACAGCGCGGTGAGGACCTTCGGCTGGCCTACGTGGCGCTCACTCGCGCGCAACACCAGGCAGTGATCTGGTGGGCCGGTTCGTGGACGAGCCAGCACTCGCCACTCGGGAGGCTGCTCTTCGCGCGGGACTCGGCCGGTCGGGTCGCGGTCGAAGGCGGGAGCACGCCGGACGATGCGGCAGCCGTGGAGCGGTTCGAGGCCCTCGCAGACGAGGCGCACGGTTGCATCGCCGTCGAGCGCTCGACGCTCGGGTCCCCGCAGACCTGGACGCCGCCGGCGCGCGAGCCGGCGGAGCTCGGGGTCGCCACTTTCGACCGCTCGCTCGATGGGAGCTGGAGGCGCACGTCCTACACCGACATCGCCGCCGGGACCTACGAGCCTCGCGTGGCGAGCGAGCCCGAGGAGGGCGCTGTCACGGACGAGCCCGCCGGCCCGGCTCCCACCGTCCCCGCCCCCGGGCCGGACCTGACCTCGCTCGCGGCCATCTCGATGCTGGGGGAGATGCCGGTGGGGCTGCATGTCGGGACGTTCGTCCACCGCGTGCTGGAGGCCGCGGACTTCGCGGCGTCGGACCTAGAGGCCGAGCTGCACGCGCAGGTGGAGCTCGCGCAGGCGCGACGGCCGATCGAGATCGGCGACCCGGACGCCGTGATCGCCGGGCTCGGCGCGGCGATCGAGACGCCGCTCGGCCCGGCGCTCGGCGGGCTGCGGCTGCGCGACGTGGCGCGCTCCGACCGGCTCGACGAGCTCGAGTTCGAGCTCCCCCTGGCGGGAGGCGACGATCCCAGCGGCGAGCTCGCCCTCTCCTCGATCGCCGAGCTGCTCCGCGACAGGCTGCCGGCCGACGACCCCCTCGCCGCTTACGCCGACCGGCTCGGCGATCCCGCCCTGCGGCGCACCGTGCGTGGCTTCCTCACCGGCAGCATCGACTCGGTGCTGCGCGTACCGGGCGAGGGGGGCGTCCCGCGCTTCGCGGTGGTCGACTACAAGACGAACTGGCTCGCGGCGCCCGGCGAGGTGTTGACGGCTTGGCACCATCGGCCGTCCGCGCTCGCCGCGGAGATGCACCGCGGCCACTACGGGTTGCAGGCGCTCCTCTACACCGCCGCGCTGCACCGCTATCTGCGCTGGCGGATGCCGGGATACGACCCGGAGGCGAGCCTGGCCGGCGTCTTCTACCTGTTCGTGCGCGGGATGCTCGGGGCGGACACGCCGGTGATCGACGGCGGCCCGTGCGGCGTCTTCGCCTGGCGCCCGACGCGGGACCTGGTGGAAGGGCTGACCG
>DASQNF010000088.1:0-19715 GCA_035645115.1 Thermoleophilaceae bacterium
GGCCGGCGTCAGCGGCGGACGAGCCGGCAGACACGGGCGCCGCGCCACGGGCTGACCCGCCGCGACCTGCTGCGCCGCGGCGGCCTCGGCGCGGCGGGCGCCGGCCTGCTCGGGGCCGGCGCACAGCCCGGCGCGGCGGCGGCCCAGCCCGAAGAGGACCGCCCGCCGAGTGCGCTGCTCGTGGTGCTCCCGCTGCTGCGCCAGGATCACGTGGAGGCCTTCGAGAGCGGCTCGCCGGCGAAGACGCCGAAACTGGACGAGCTCGCGGGCGACTCGCTGCGCTTCGACCGCGCGATCCCGGAGTCGATGCCGGCGCTGCCCGCGCGGAGGGCGCTGATCACGGGAATGCGCTCCTACCCGTTCCGCGACTGGAGGCGCACCGGAGGGCTCGCGCCGCTGCCCGGGTTCAACCCGATCTGGGACCACCAGCCGATCGTCACCGAGACGCTGCGCGCGCACGGCGTCGAGACCGCGTACGTGAGCGACAACCCGATCCTGGCGGGCGCGCGCTGGCCCGACGTCGTGCGCGCCGCAGACGTGTCGGCGAGCGTGCCGGGGGCGCCGGGCATCGACACCGACCTGATCCCGGCGATCCGACGCCAGACGAAGGCCGCGAAGGCCAGCTTCGCGGCCGGGCTGCGCGAGCTCGAGCGGCTCGCGGACGCCGCGCCGTTCTTCCTCGCCATCGACCCGTTCGACCCGCGCGCGGCGGGCGACGCGCCGCCCGTCTACGTCAAGCCGCGGGAGGTCGAGGACGAGGGACTCGGCCCGATGGACGGGAGGCTCGTGGAGCTGAACTGGTCAGACGAGGACCTGGAGGGCGTGCGCTCCGCCTACTCCGACCACGTGGAGGCGGTGGACGCGCTCGTGGGCGCGCTCGTCGAGCGGATGGAGGAGCTCGAGCTGCTCGACTCCACGCTGCTCGTGGCGATCGGCGACCAGGGGATCGCGCTCGGCGAGCACGACTACCTCGGCATCGCCACACCGACCTCCCACCGTCCTGCCTACGAGGTGCCGTTCCTGATCCGCCACCCGGCTGGTGAGAAGGCCGGCGACGACGTGGACTGGTACGCCACGACCCACGATGTTGCGCCCACGATCCTCTCCTTCATGGACATCGCCATCCCCGGCAAGATGGGCGGCGAGGACCTGATGGCGCTGTTCGACGGCGTGGACGAGGAGGATCTCTACGACCGGCCCTTCAACGTGACCGCCGTGGGCTCCAACATCATCGTGCGCGACACCCGCTGGCTGATGGTGGCCGACCGCGAGGAGATCGAGCGCCGGATGTACGACGACGACGAGGAGGTCGAGGACGACATCAAGCGCTACGACGACGTGGCCAACGAGGACACCGGCAAGCTGACCGAGCTGTCCCAGATCGCCCTGCTGGTGGCGGGCGGCACGCTGCCCGAGTTCGGGCCGGACGGCTCGCTGCGGCCGAACGTCGAGCGCGGCGACGACGACAGCGACGAAGACGGCATCCCGAATGACTTCGACCCGATCGACAACGACGAGCCCGAGGACGGCACCGAGCCGGGCGACCTCCGGTTCGACGGTCGGATCCCCGAGGGCGGTGAGCTGCCGGTGGGCAAGCGGTCGAAGCCGCGCGCGCGATGAGCGACGCGGCCGCGGTCGTGCGCAGGAACCCGCCGGCCGAGGTCCTCTACGCCAACAAGTGGCGGATCTTCGGCGTGATGATGATCGGCTGGGCGATGTCCCTGCTCGACGTGTCGATCGTGAACGTCTCGATCCCGGAGCTCCAGGACGAGATGTCCACCGACATCTCGACCGTCACCTGGGTCGTGAACGCCTACAACATCGTGTTCGCGGTGCTGCTCGTCTCGATGGGCCGTCTGGCCGACCAGTTCGGCCGCAGGCGCTTCTTCGTGATCGGGCTCGCGGTCTTCACGGTCGGCTCGGGCCTGTGCGCGCTGTCGTGGTCGGTCGAGTGGCTGATCGCGTTCCGCGCGATCCAGGGCGCCGGGGCCGGCATCCTCGCCCCGCTCGGCTTCGCGATGACGGTGCTCGTGTTCCCGCCCGAGCAGCGCGGCTACGGGCTTGCGCTCATCGCCGTGGTGGCGCTCGTGTCGTCCGCGCTCGGGCCGGTGCTGGGTGGCGTGCTCGTGGAGATCGCGAGCTGGCACTGGATCTTCCTGATCAACATCCCGTTCGGTGTCCTCGGCATCGTGCTGGCGCTGCGCTGGTGGCCCGAGACCTGGGACCTGAGCGCGGCGGGCAAGCAGGTTGACGTCCGCGGCATGCTGCTGCTCGGCGGCGCCGTGTTCATGCTCACGGTGGCGCTGGTCGAGGCCAATCCGTTCGGCGGCGACCTGCCGCTCTGGCTCAGCCTCATGCAGGGGGCGATCCTGCTCGGCGTCCTGTTCGCGTGGTGGGAGAGGCGCGCGCCCCACCCGATGATCACGCCGGGCCTGTTCGCCAACCGCCAGTTCCGCAACGCGAACATCGGGATGCTGTTCTTCGCCGCCGGCGCGATCGGCTCGCTGCTCCTGCTCTCGCTGATGTTCGTGAACCTCTGGGGCTACACCCAGCTCGAGGCGGCGCTCGCCATCACGCCGATGCCGCTGTGCGGCCTGCTCGCCTGGCCGTTCGTGGCCAAGGCCGCGGACACGCGCCCGCCCGGAGAGCTCGCCAAGCCCGCGCTCGTGCTGATGGCGGTGGGGATGGTGATCGTCTCGTTCATGCCCTCCACCGCCGGCGACGCCTGGGCCTACCTGCGCGTGCTGCCCGGACTCGTCCTGATTGGCGCCGGCATGGGCATTGGCTTCCCGGCTTTGAACGTGGGTGCGATGGGCGCCGTGACCGGCCCGGAGCTCGGGCTGGCGTCGGGCGTGCTGAACACGGCGCGCCAGCTCGGCGCGGCGATCGGCGTGGCGGTGCTGATCGCCACCTTCGGCGGCGCCCTCCACGCGCACATGACCTGGTTCGCGGAGGGCGAGATCGAGGACGTGGTGGACGACTGGGAGATCCCGCTGCCGATCGCCGGCGGGGTGATCGAGGGCACCCTGCACGACTACACCGGCGGCACCGAGGAGCGCTTCGAGCCGGGGCCAGGGTTCGACGAGGAGATCATCCGCCAGACCGCGGGCGCGGCGCGCGAGGGTTTCGCCTGGGCCTTCCGTCAGGCGGCACTGCTGGTGCTCTCGGCGCTGCCGCTCATGGGGGCGCTGCGGCGAACGCCGGCGCAGGCGCGCGCGGAGGCGATGGCGGCCATGGGCCAGGGCCCGCCGCCGCGCGATCGCCAGCTCACACCGTCCTGACTTGCCCCTCCATGGGCGGGGAAAGTCAGGACAGTACGGTCGCCACGGGCTCGCCCAGCCGCTCCTGCACGAACGCGACGAGGCGCTCGGCCGAGCGCTCGGGCGCCTCGGCCTCGGTCTCGAGCACGATCTCAGGCGCGAGCGGATCCTCATAGGGATCGGAGACGCCGGTGAAGCTCGGGATTTCCCCGGCGCGGGCGCGCGCGTAGAGGCCCTTCACGTCGCGCTCCTCGCAGGCCGCGACAGACGCGCGCACGTGCACCTCCACGAAGCGCTCGCCCATCCGGGCGCGGGCCTCGTCCCGAACCGCCCGGTAGGGCGACACCGCCGCCACGAACGTGATCACGCCGTTGCGCGAGAGCAGGTCGGCCACCCACGCGATCCGGCGGTTGTTTGTCGCGCGGTCCTCGCGGCTGAAGCCGAGGCCGGCGCACAGGTTCTGGCGAACGTCGTCGCCGTCGAGCACCTCCACGCGGTGGCCGAGGTCCCGGAGCCGGCCGGCGGCCATGCGCCCGACGGTGGACTTGCCGGACCCCGACAGCCCGGTGAGCCAGAAGCAAAGCCCGGCGCCATCGCGCGCCGGCGCGGCGAGCGTGCCGTGCGCGATCGGGCCGAGGTTCGGCTCGCGCCCGTGCAGCCGGTGCGCGCGGAAGCGGCTGAACAGGCGGTGCTCCGGCCCGTGGTAGTCCGACGACCCGGTGGCGAGCAGGCCGAGGTCCGCGCAGCGGTCGGCCAGCAGCAGGGTCTGGCGCTCGCTGTGCGAGGCGTAGAAGACCTCCACGCCGTCGAGGCCGGCGGCGCGGTAGCGCTCTATCGCGGCGATCACCTCGTCCTCGTGCTCGATGTCCCAGAAGGGATGGGCCCAGACCGCCACCCCGGCAGCGTCGTGGATCCAGCCGATCGCCTCCTCGACCGTGGGGTGCGTGCGCGCCACGTAGCCGGGCTTGCCCTGGATCAGGTAGGCCGCGATGAACGACGACACGTCGGTGTGGCCCTCCTCCGCAAGCCGCGCCGCGTTGGCCGGATGCGCGAGCACGGCCGCGGCCAGGTGCGGGCGCCCCACCGGCTTGCCGGCCGCCTTGCGCGCCTCTATCGGCGCCGGGTCAACGCCGAAGCCCAGCGTGGCGAGGCGCGCGGCCATCGCCTCGGCGCGGCGCTCGCGGTCGGCGCGGGCGGCGAGCAGCCGCTCGCCGAGCCGCGGGCTGCGGTGGTCGATCCCGTAGCCGAGCACGTGCAGGTCCTCGTATCCGCCATCCACCGCGGAGACCTCCACGGCGGGCACCACGCGCACGCCATGGAGCGCGCCGGCGGCGAGCGCCTCCTCCACGCCGTCCACCGTGTCGTGGTCGGACAGCGCCAGCAGCTCCACACCGGCGCGCGCCGCGTTCTCCACCACCTCTGCGGCCGGCAGCGCGCCATCGGAGTGCAGCGAGTGCGACTGGAGGTCGAAGGCGGGGGCGCTCACGGCGCCCTCAGGATAGGGAAGAGGGCAGGCGCGACGGCGTCATTCCACGGGGATCCCGTGGCGCATCGTGTTCTCCGTGAGCACCCGCGGCTCCACGAACTGGAGCAGGTAGTCGGGCCCGCCCGCCTTGGAGCCGACCCCCGAGCGGCGGTTGCCGCCGAACGGCTGGCGACCCACCATCGCCCCGGTGATGCCGCGGTTCACATACAGGTTCCCCACGGGCAACCGACCCGCCACGTACTCGACGGTGGCCGGACTGCGCGAGAAGAGGCCGCCGGTGAGCGCGAAGGGCAGCTCCTCGATGATCTCGCAGGCGTGCTCGATCGAGCGCACGCGGGTGGCCGCCAGGAGCGGCCCGAAGATCTCCTCGCGTACGACCGGCGAGTCGTCGGGGAGGTCGGCCGCCACCGTGGGCGGGCAGAACCAGCCCTCGCCGGGAACCCGCTCGGCGCGCGTGACCACCCCGGCGGACGCCAGCTCGCCGTAGCGGAGCACCCGCTGCTGCGAGTCCTCGTCGATCACCGGCGGGACCTCTGTGGCGAAGCTCGCGGCCTGGCCCACGTCGAGCACCCGCACGGCGCCCGCCAGCCGCTCGAGCAGCGTGTCGGCGATCGCCTCGTGCACGAGCAGGCGGGCGGCGGCCGAGCACTTCTGCCCGGCATAGCCGAAGGCCGAGTGGATCAGCTCCGGCACGACGTCGTCGAGGTCGGCGTCCGAGTCCACGATCACGCAGTTCTTGCCGCCCATCTCGGAGACGACGCGCTTGACGTGCCCCTGCTCGTCGGGCGTCTCGGCCGCGGCCCGCAGGATCTCGAGCCCGACCGCGCTCGAGCCGGTGAAGGCGATCACGTGCACGCGCGGGTCGCGCACGAGCGCCGCGCCCACCTCGCCGAAGCCGGGCACGAGCGCGAGCGCGTCGCGCGGCACGCCCGCCTCGTGCAGCGTCTCCACGAGCACGCCCGCCGAGGCGGGCGACTGCTCCGCCGGCTTGAGCACCGCGGCGTTGCCGGCCGCGAGCGCCGCGGCGGTCATCCCGCAGGGGATCGCGAGCGGGAAGTTCCAGGGGGAGATCACCGCCGTCACGCCGCGCGGCGCGTATCGCATCGTGTTGCGCTCGCCCGGCGCCTGCACGAGCTCGCGACCTCGCTCGAGCTCGAGCGCGTCCAGGGCGTAGTACTCGAGGAAGTCGATCGCCTCGCACACGTCGCCGTCCGCCTCGCGCCACGGCTTGGCGCACTCGCGCACCTGGAGCGCGGCCAGCTCGAGCCGGCGCGCGCGCAGGCCGGCGGCGGCGCGGCGGAGCACGTCGGCGCGCTCGGCCGCACTGCGGGCGCTCCACTCGCGAAAGCCGCGCGTGGCGCTCTCGACAGCGGCCTCGGCGTCGGCGGCCGACCCGCGCCCCGCGGTGGCCACCACCCGCGTCGGGTTGCCCGGGTCGGTGGACTCGAACCCGCTCGCGGCGCCGCGCTCGCCGCCCACCAGGATCGGCACCTCAAGCGGCAGCCGCGCGTCGAGCTCGCGGAGCGCGTCCAGCAGGGACTCGCGCGCCGGCGCCCGCCGCAGCTCCAGGATCGGCTCGTTGCGGAATGTCGCCGTGGCGCTCACGGCGCCGCCAGCAGCTCGTCGATCGGCACGCCGCGCTGCTGGTCCCCGAGGAAGGACTCATTCGAGGTGTTCTCGAGCAGGCGCCGCACGAGGTAGGCCATGCCCGCGACCATGTCGCCCACCGGGCAGTAGATGCGCACGCGCAGGCCGAGGTCGGCAAGCGCCGCGGCGAGCTCGTCGCCGAGCCCGCGCAGCACCTGCAGCTCCAGGTCGCGGTCCTCGCGGCCGAGCTCGCGGGCCGCAGCCACCGCGTGGGCCACCGAGCGCAGGTTGTGAGATGCGATCGCCGGCCGGACGTGCGGCCATGCGCCGAGCAGCTCGCGGGTGAGCCGC
The DNA here is from genome assembly GCA_035645115.1 of Thermoleophilaceae bacterium. Taxonomy (GTDB): domain Bacteria; phylum Actinomycetota; class Thermoleophilia; order Solirubrobacterales; family Thermoleophilaceae; genus JACVRW01. The sequence continues at coordinate 6,685 of DASQNF010000088.1, forward strand.
TCGAAGTTGCGGTCCGAGTCGCGCTTCTGCTCGAACACCGGCGGCGTCCAACCGTGCTGCCGGGCGTCCACCACCTCGTGGTCCCAGTAGGCGCCCTTCACGAGCCGCACCACGACCGGGTGCGCCCGCTCGCTCGTGCGCGCCCAGTCGATCACGCGCGCGAGCTGCTGCGGGGACTCGCGCAGGTAGGCCTGGATGACCACCCCGGTGGAGGGGCCCTCGCGCAGCTCAGGCTCGTCGAGCAGGTCGAACACGAGGCCGAAGGTGGCCTCGAGCGTGTCCACCGACTCCATGTCGATGTGCAGGTGCGCGCCGAGCTCCTTCGCTCGAAGCAGGAGCGGGCGCATCCTGCGCGCGGCGTCCTCGGCGCCCACCTCGGGCGCCTCCGGGCGCAGCAGCGGGCTGAGCGCGGACACCTTCACCGACAGGTTCACGCGCGGCAGCGGACCGAGCGAGTCGTGCTCGAGCACGGAGCGCGGGGGCCAAGACGGCGCGGCCGCGGCGAGCGTCTCGAGCGCGTCGGCGCAGCGCTCTGCGTAGCGGTCGGCCTCGGCCTGCGTGACCGTGGCCTCCCCGAGCAGGTCGAGCGAGACGGCGGCGCCGTGCTCCCAGAGGTTACGTATCGAGCGCACGCCGTCCTTCGGTGTCTCTCCGACGATGAAGCGATGGGCCATGCGCCGCACGCCGGTGGCCGCCGCGGCGCCGAGCGCCGCCCGCCCCGTCTTCGTCCCCGACATGCGCATGGCAGCGGCGATCGGCGGCGGGTGGTCGTCGACCTCGTCCAGGTAGTCCGCGAGGTGGCGGGCGAGGTCGTCGAGGGAGCGGCAGGCCGGGGTCACGTCCACGAAGCGGAACAGGGCCGCCCGCAGCTCCGCATCCTGGGAGGCGAGCTCCATCGCCTTGTCGTCGAGCGCCCGCAGCGGGTGACGGGACTTCCCGGGAAATGCCGCGTGGATCGAGCGGCCCACTCGTTGCAACTCAGCCTCCACGCGGACAACGTAGCGCGTGACTACCCTGCGCCCATGCCGGAGCTCGTGCTGGGACCGCTGCTGCGCTACGTGGGCGAGACCCAGGCCGTGGTGTGGGCGGAGGTCGACCGGCCCTGCGAGGTGGAGCTGCTCGGCGCCCGCGAGCGCACCTTCTGCGTGTGCGGGCACCACTACGCGCTCGTCTGCGCGGAGGGGCTGGAGCCCGGGACCTGGCACGAGTACGAGCTGCTGCTCGACGGCGAGCGGGTCTGGCCGCTCGAGGGCTCCGACTACCCCGCGAGCGCGTTCAGGACGCTCCCGGGCGACGGTCCCTTCGAGGTGGTGTTCGGCTCCTGCCGCGTGGCGGCGCCGCACGAGCCGCCGTACTCCCTGCGCAAGGACGAGGACGAGCGCGGCCGCGAGATCGACGCCCTGCACACGCTCACCCGCCGGATGCGCGACGAGCCGCGCGAGCGCTGGCCGGACACCCTGCTGATGCTCGGCGACCAGGTGTACGCCGACGAGGTCTCGCCCGCCACCCGCGCGTTCCTCGAGACCCGCCGCAGCCTCGACGACGGGCCCGGCGAGCGCGTCCTCGACTACGAGGAGTACACGCGGCTCTACCACGAGAGCTGGTCCGACCCGGCGATCCGCTGGCTGCTCTCGACGGTGCCGAGCGCGATGATCTTCGACGACCACGACGTCCACGACGACTGGAACATCTCCGCCGACTGGCTGGAGGAGATCCGCGCCACCGACTGGTGGGAAGAGCACGTGACGAGCGCGCTGATGTCGTACTGGGTCTACCAGCACCTCGGCAACCTCTCCCCGGCGAGCCAGCGCGACGATCCGGTGCTGGCGCGCGTGCGTGAGGCCGACGACGGCGAGGCGGTGCTGCGCGACTACGTCCAGGGCGCCGACCGCGAGAGCAACGGGAGCCGCTGGAGCTACTGCCGCGACCTCGGCCGCACCCGTCTCGTGGTGATCGACTCGCGCGCCGGCCGGGTGCTCGAGGAGAGCCGCCGCGACATGATCGACGCCGCCGAGTGGGACTGGATCGTGGAGAAGGTGGAGGGCGACTACGACCACCTGCTGCTCGCCAGCTCGCTGCCCTACCTGCTCGGCCCCGGCATGCAGTACGTGGAGGCCTGGAGCGAGGCGGTGGCGGGAGGCGCCTGGGGCGGGCTCTGGGCGCGCATCGCCGAGAAGGTCCGCCAAGGGGGCGACCTCGAGCACTGGGGCGCCTTCCAGCGCTCGTTCCACAAGATGGTCGAGCTGCAGCGCTCGGTGGCGGCGGGCGAGCGGGGCCCGGCCCCCGCCTCGATCGTGACGCTCTCGGGCGACGTGCACCACGCCTACCTGTTCGAGATCGCCTACCCGCGCGGGTCGGACGTGAAGAGCGCCGTCTGGCAGGCGGTCTGCTCGCCCTACCGCAACCCGCTGAACGGCAGGGAGCGCAGGCTGATCAGGCTCGGGATGTCGCGCGTGTTCCACGCGATCTGGCGCACGCTGGCGCTCGCCGCCGGAGTGGACGACCCCGGGATCCGCTGGCGGATGACCGGCGACGGCCCCTGGTTCAGCAACCAGGTGGCCACGCTCGCGATCGAGGGCCGCCAGATCTCGATGCGGCTCGACAAGGCCGTGCCGCTGGACGAGCACGTGGCCCGCCTCGAGTGCGTGCTGGAGCAGCGGCTGGCGTGAGGGGGGCGAGCTCGAGCCCGTCGCGAACTACAGTGATGTGTGGGGCATGAGCGCACCGGCCACGAAGCGGATGACGGTGGACGAGTACTACGAGATCACCGTCGAGGGCGATCGGCTGCAGCTCGTCGAGGGCGAGCTGATCGTGAATGACCCCACTCCCCTGCACGCGCTCGCGCAGGTGAACATCCTCACCGAGCTGACGAACTGGGCGCGGGCCGAGCCGGGCCGTGGAGTCGCCTTTTCTCCGATCGACGTGCGGGTGGACGAGCACAACCTTTTCGGTCCGGATGTGGTCTGGCTGCGCGAGACGCGCGTGCCGGCGGACCTCGCCCGCCGCCTCGACGGGCTGCCCGACCTGGCCGTCGAGGTGCGCTCGCCCGCGACGTGGCGCTACGACGTCGGCAAGAAGCGGTCGGCATACGAGCGCGCCGGCCTGCCCGAGCTCTGGCTGGTGGACACGAGCGCCGAGAGCGTCCTCGTCTTCCGTCGCTCAACGGCGGCGGCGGCGCGCTTCGACGTCGAGCTCGAGCTGTCGAAGTTGGATGCGGTCACCTCACCGCTGCTCCCAGGGTTCTCCGTCGCCGCCGAGCGGGTCTTCCGCCGCTAGGCGGCCTCGCCACCGTCACCGCCTGGACCGGCGCTATCGTGGCCCGGCCCGTGGACTACCCGGTAGAGAGCTTCAGCCCCGAAGAGCGGGCGCTCCTCAGGCCCCACTTCACGAACCTCGACAGGCCGGTGTTCGCGATCGTGAACCTGCCGGAGACGGTCAAGGGCGCGATGTTTGCTCGCTATTCGCGCTACCAGGGCACGTTGCGGCGGATGTACCTCGACGAGTTCGCCGGCGGGGCGCCGGCGCAGGCGGGCGGCGCTCCGGCCTTCGACGGCGAGGAGGGCGAGCGCGCGCGCCAGCTCTACGAGCGCATCTTCCTCGGCTACGGCGACGACTCGGTGGCGCAGCTCGGCGGCGCGCACGTGGCTTGCGAGTTCGTCTCGAACGTGATGACCAAGCTGCTCCAGCGCGGCCGGCTCGCCGCCTACCTCGAGCAGTCCACGCGCTACATCCCGTACGACGCTCCGATGGAGGGCGGGCTCGGGTACCGATACTGGCGCCACAGCTCGCTCGGACCGGAGTACGAGCAGGCGATGGACGCCCTCTTCAGCACCTACTCGCAGGCGCTGCCGCGTGTGATTGCCTGGGCCGAGGAGCGCTTCCCGCGTGCGTCCGGGGAGCCCGAGGGCGCGCACCGCGGCTCGATCAGGGCGAAGGCGCTCGACCTGCTGCGCGGCCTGCTGCCCGCGGCCTCGCTGTCCCACATGGGGATGTTCGGCACCGGCCAGGCCTACGAGCAGCTCCTGCTGCGCCTGTACGCATCGCCGCTGCCCGAGGCGCGCGACTACGCCGACATGATCCTCGCCGAGCTGAAGGCGGTGATGCCGAGCTTCGTCGCGCGCGTGGAGCGCCCCGATCGCGGCGGCGCCTGGATCTCCTATCTCGAGGAGCGCGCGAAGGCCGCCGAGCGCTGGGTGGGGCGGCTCGGGCTCGACCGCGAGCGCGGCGAGGAGAGCGCCGGCCCGTCGGTGCGCCTGCTCTCCACACAGGGCGACGAGGCCGAGCTGTTGGCCGCGCTGGTGTTCGAGGCCGCCGGCTGCTCCGAGGGCGAGGCGCTGACGGCCGTGGAGGCGCTGGGGCCCGACGAGCGAGCCGCGATGCTCGCCGAGCTCGTGGGACAGCGCGGCAACCGCCGCCACCGGCCCGGCCGCGGCTTCGAGGCGCTGCACTACCGCTTCGAGATCGTCTCGGACTACGGTGCGTTTCGCGATCTCCAGCGCCACCGCCTGCTCACCGCCCAGTGGCAGACGCTGGGCCCCGAGCTGGGCGCGGGTGTGCCCGAGGAGCTCGAGAGCGCCGGGGTGGCGGACTCCTACCGCGCGGGACTCGAGCGCTCGCGCGCTGAGCACGCCCGGATCGTGGCGCTCGGGCGGCCGGAGCTGGCGCCCTACGCGCTCTGCCTGGGCTACCGGATCCACTACGTGCTCGACATGAACGCGCGCGAGGCGATGCACCTGATCGAGCTGCGCTCGGGGCGCGAGGGCCATCCCGCGTACCGCGCCGTGGCGCACGCGCTGCACGCCGAGATCGCGCGCGTGCACCCCGCCGTGGCGTCCGCGATGAGCTTCGTGGACCGCGACACCGAGCCGCGCCTCGAGCGGATCCTGAGCGAGATGCGCGCGCACGCGAAGCAGGCCGCGCGCGCCTAGCGCCGGGACGCGCGGGGCCCGTCCCGGCGGGCGCAACTTTCCGCGCCCGAAAAGGTTGGAGGGGCACCCACCACCACAAGGAGGATGCCCCTGTGAACCAGCGTATCAACAGGTTCCTGCTGGGCTTCACTGCCGTGCTCGCGCTGTCGCTGATGGTCGCGACGCTCGCTATGGCGGCCCGGATCATCGGCGACGCCGGCCCCAACGTCCTCGTCGGAACCGAGGGTCACGACCGGATCCTCGCCAAGGGCGGCAACGACGTCGTGGACGCCCTCGGCGGCCCCGACCGCGTGCGCGCCGGCGAGGGCGACGACGCCGTGAACGGCGGTCGCGGACGCGACAGCCTGCACGGCAACCGCGGCAACGACACGATCGACGGCGGCCGCGGGCGCGACCTGATCACCGGCAACGCCGGCGCCGACCGGATCGGCGGCGGAGCCGGCTGCGACCGGGTCTTCGCAGGCCCGGACGACGACACGATCGAAGGCGGGGCCGGCTTCTCGTTCAACCGCTTTCGCTGCGAGCGCCTACACGGAGGCCTCGGAGACGACACGTCGAGCGGGGGGGCCGGCCGCGACTTCATGTCGGGCGGCAAGGGCGACGACGTCCAGAGCGGCGGCGGCGGCACGGACAAGATCTTCGCCAACCCCGGCCGCGACAAATCGGACGGCGGCGACGGCCCCGACGTGCTGTGGGCGCTCGCCCGCCTGGACGTGAGCGCCATCGGCGACAGCGAGGGCGACGAGCTCAGCGGCGGCGCTGGGCGCGACCGCTTCCACGTGCGCGACGGCGAGCTCGACCTCGTCCACTGCGGGCCCGGCCGCGACGTCGTGGTCAGCGATCAGTTCGACGTGCTCGACGCCGACTGCGAGCTGGAGCGCCAGAGCGACATCAGGTCGCTCGACCAGGTCGAGGACGGCGAGGAGAACCAGACCGAGAACCCGTCCGAGGACCGCGACGAGGGTTAGGGCGGCGACAGCTCGACGGGAACGCGGGGGCCCGGGAGACCGGGCCCCCGCACGTTCTCGCTAGGCTCGCCCGCGCCGTGGCCTCGCCCCTGCTCCAAGGCGTGCGCGTAGCGCCCTCGATCCTCGCGGCCGACTTCGCGCGGCTCGGCGCTCAGGTGGAGGAGGTGATGGACGCCGGCGCGCGCGTGATCCACGTGGACGTCATGGACGGGCACTTCGTCCCGCCCATCTCGATCGGCCCGGCGATCGTGGACGCCCTCGCCGAGCTCGTCCACGGCCGTGGTGGGATGCTCGACGTCCACCTGATGGTCGAGCGCCCCGAGCGTCGCATCGAGGAGTTCGCCGCGGTCGGGGCCGACACCCTGATCGTCCACTGGGAGGCCACCCCCCACGCCCACTACGCCCTCCAGGCAGTTCGCGACGCCGACCTCGACGCCGGCCTCGCGCTCAACCCGGCCACGCCGCCTGAGGTCGTGACGGGCCTGGTGGAGATGGTGGACCACGTGCTCTGCATGACGGTGAACCCGGGGTGGGGCGGCCAGCCGTACATCGCGAGCTCCACCGCCAAGGTCGCGCGCATTCGCGAGCTGCTCGGGCCGCACGCGCCGATCGAGGTGGACGGCGGGATCGACTCGAGCACCGTCGTGCAGGCAGCGGCCGCGGGCGCCACGCTGTTCGTGGCCGGCTCCTCGATCTTCGGAGCCGAGGATCCGGGCGCCGCCTACGCCGAGCTCGCCGCGGCGGCCGGCGCCGTCTAGACTGCCCCGGTCCGGCAACCTCGCGACGGTTGTCGGGTTCCGTGGAGCCCCGGCCGGTGCTCTGAGGTTCGGGGACAGCAGATCGGCTCAGGAGGCCCTCACATGACGAAGAAGCTCTGGCTCGCAGCCGCCGCGACGTGTGCGGCGCTCGCGCTTCCTGCGGAGGCCCTGGCGGGCCATGGGCTGAAGGCGCTGCTCGACCACCCGGCGCCCTCCTTCGCCCCCACCCTGTCGCCGTCGCCGGCATTCCAGTCGGGCGGGCCGGGCGCGAGCTGGGAGCTCGTGGCCTCGATCCCTACGGGCAACGGGCACACCGACATCGATTTCTTCACCCAGGACTCCGAGACGTTCGCGTCGGTCGGCACGCTCGCAGTCGGGCCGAACGGCGGCGGCCAGACGCTCGTGCGCCTCGTCGACTCGAGCGGCGCCGTGGCCCCGAAGTTCGTCGCCGGCCATCCGTCGGCCGTCTGCACCAGCCGCCCCGACGCCGCCCTCGGCCTCCAGCACGACGTCGAGGCCACTCCCAAGGGCCACGCGATCCTGAGCTCCGCCAACTCGCGCGCGGTCCGCAGCGACACCCAGCTCATCGTCGACGCCACCGACCAGCGCGGGCGCTGCCACGACCAGAGCCCCCTCGGCCTGACCGGCAGCCCGCGCGGCGGTCTCGAGATCATCGACGTGACCGACGTGGACAACCCGAAGGAGATCGGGCTCACGAGCCACGTCGGCGAGTCGCACACTGTGAACATCGACCCGAAGCGCCCGCACATCGCGTACGCGGTGACCTCGGACTCCGTGGGCGTCTCGGGCGGGCGCCGCCAGAACGAGGTGCCCGGCTCCAGCGACCGCTTCGACCTCGACGGCTTCGAGGTCGTGGACATGTCCTCTTGCATGAACTTCCCCGCCGGCACGACCCTCCAGCAGAAGCGCGACGCGTGCCGGCCCCAGGTCTACCGCTATCGCTACCCCACGCTCGAGATGTCGCTCGGGCACACCGAGAAGAGCGCCGTGTACGGCTGCCACGAGCTCGAGGTCTACGAGAACGACCGCCTGACCTGCGGCAGCGGCGGCGCGGCGATCGTATTCGACATGAAGGGCGCCTTCGACGACAACGGCACGCCGAAGGTCTTCTCCGACGACCGTCCGCGAGGGACGCCGCTTCCCTGCCGGGCGCGGCCGAGCCTGTCAGAGCCGCCATTCAGCACGGGCGCGCAAGTCGTCGACTGCGTGGATGGCGAGGGCCCCGGAACCGAGGACCTCGACATCCCGACCTGGCTCGCCTCCGGCGCTCCCTCGCTCCAGGGCGTGACCTACCTCGGCAGCGTGCACCACATGGGGCGCAACGGGCCCTTCCCGGCCACCGAGGACAACGACTTCAACCACGAGACCGAGCTCACCGCCTCCGGTCGCTTCCTGCTTGCCACCGACGAGCGCGGCGGCGGCGTGACCCCGCCCGGCGCGACCTGCGCGACCGGCGTCGAGAACCCGATGGGCAACGGCGGCATTCACGCCTACCGCGTGGACCGTCTCTCGACGAGCGGTCCGCCGGCCACGGCCGAGGAGGCCTGGCAGGCCTATGCGCGCACCTCGACGGGCGCGAAGGCGATCTACCGCGCTCCGGTGCGAACCGGCGCGCAGGCGGTCGTCTGCACCGCCCACGTGTTCCAGCAGATCCCGGGCCAGAACCGGATCTTCATGGGCTGGTACTCGCAGGGCACCCAGGTGGTGGACTTCACCGAGAACGCCGACGGCACGATCGACTTCAAGGAGGCCGGCTTCTTCATCCCGGCCGGCGCGAACGAGTGGGTGTCGCACATCTTCAAGATGCAGCAGAACCGGAACGGGACGTTCACCTACTGGGGCGCCACCGGCGACTTCAGCCTCGGCGAGAGCGGGCGCGACACGATCGACGTGTACAAGGTCACACTGCCGGCGCCGCCGAAGCCGCTCGTCACGAAGAGCGGGGGTGGAAAGCCCCGTTAGCGCAGGCGGCAGCTCGCCACCCTGTTCACCGTACCCTCGTCGATGTTGAGGTGCTGGTGGGGGTCGAGCGTGCCGTCGTCGGTGTCGGTGAAGGGCCAGGCGTGGGTGGAGCTGAAGACGACCTCGTCGCGTGAGTCGAGGCACTCGACGGTGACGGTCCTCTCGCCGCCTACCGCAGCCGGCGTGTTGGCGCTCGGATCCTCCGCGTAGACCACGACCTCGGGGGTGGCGCCCGGAAGGCGCTCGGTCCTGAGGCCCGGCTTGGCGGCGCCGCTCTCGTCCCCACCGCTGCTCGACACCGCCACGATCAGGAGCGGTGTGGCCACCGCGAGCAGCACCACGAGGGCGATCAGCCGGATGCGGGGGCCGCCAGCCATACGCGGGCGATCGTAGTGGTGCGAAAGGGCTAGCGCCTGCGCTTGCGCTTGCGCGAGCTCGGCCGCCGTGGGACCGGCTCGGGCTCGACCGGCTCGGAGGGGTCGAGCAGCGACTCGCGCTCGGGCTCGTCGCGCTCGGGCATCGGCTCGAGGCCGCGCCGCTGAGCCGGGGTCGGCCACGGCTCCGACTCGCCCGACTCCCACGCCGGCCCGCGACCGCCCGGCCAGTTGCCGAGGTAGAGCGCCCCGACCGCGCCGAGCCAGAAGGCCTGCACCACGATCGGCACCAGCGGCAGCAGCTGCAGCACGAACAGCGCTCCCGCGACCACCCCGAGGATGCTCATGAAGGGGCTGAGCAGCCCCACGCGGCGCGCCCGCAACGGCATCATCACGTACAGGAACCCGATCGCCACCGAGCCGGCGAACGAGGCCCCGAACAGGATGCCGTTCGAGTCCTCGCGGAGGAGGTCCTCCGCCAGCTGGTCGCCGCGCTCGCCGCGCACCGACTCGAGCGCCCGGCCGGCGAAGTCCTCGGCCACGTCGAGCTGCTGGAGCGTGCCGAGGATCGTGCCCGCGGCATACAGCAACGGCCCGCCGATCACGAGATAGATGAAGAACTTCGGCATCCCGGCGCCGCGGGCGTTCGCGGCTCGGAAGAGGAGCAGGAAGACGGGGATCAGCAGCAGGGCGGCGAGCGTCTGGGCGAGCTTCGAGGCCAGGAAGGTGCCGGAGGCGTCGTCGATCGAGAGCAGGAAGTCGGGCAGCGGCTCGACCCGCGGGCGGTCCTCGAGGCCCGACTGGAGCAGCACGATGTGGAGCAGCAGGAGCAGTCCCGCCGCGAATGCGCTGATCGCGGCGGGCCGAGCCCAGCGGGCCTCCCAGCTGAGCTGCTCCTGCTTGGTCACGAGGTCTTCGGCGACGGGCTCTGCGGCGGGGCGCTCTCGCGCACGGGCGCGGGCGCCATCAAGCGGATCGCGCCCTCCCCGCGGCGGCGGGTGGTGTGCAGCTGCCCGGGCGTGAGCGGGGCCATCCGGCTCAGCCGCCGCGCTGGTGGAAGTAGAACTCCGGCAGCGCCGCCTTCGCGACCTCCGCGGTGATCTGCTGGGCCTGATGGAGGTCGCCGGCGCGCACGGCCAGGTCGTCGATCGTCACGATGCCGACGAGCTCGTCCCCGCTCATCACGGGCAGGCGCCGGATCCGGTGCTGGATCATCAGCGCCACGGCCTCCTCGAGGTCCATCTCGAGCTCCCCGCTGACGAGCGGGCGCGAGGCGTGCTCGCCGGCAGCCGCGCCGGCCTCCACCTGATCGGCCACCACGGCCAGCGCCAAGTCGCGGTCGGTGATCACGCCCACCGGCCGCCCGGCGTCGCAGATCACGACCGAGCCGACGTTGCTGTCGCGCATGAGCTCGCCGACGCGGCGCAGGCTGTCCCCCGCCTCTGCCGTGACGACGCCCCGTGTCATCACCTCGGAGATGTGCACGCGGCGACAATATCGTGCCGCCCCGTGGCTCCGGGCCACGCGTCCGCGGGTCCCCTACCCTGTGAGCATGTCCTCAGAAGACCCCTTCGGCGGCCTCTTCGGCGACCCGGAAGAGCTGCGCCGGCGCATGGAGCAGTTCGCCGAGCAGATGCAGGGCGCCCAGCGCGTGCAGTGGGCGGACAACGCGATCAAGCTGGCGGTCGATATGACGGTGGCGGGGCTCGCACGCATGAACCTCCAGGGCAACGCGGAGCAACAGTCGCGGGACCTGCTGCAGGCGATGCGCGTGATGTTCCCCGAGGCCGTGATCCTCGTGCGCGAGGCGCGCGAGGGCTTCGGGACCTAGCCGGGCTCGCGCTCGCGCTCCGCCTCACGGTCCTCGCGCCCGAGCGCGATCACCTCCTTGAAGCTGCGCACGCGGAAGATGAAGAGCAGCGCCGCGAAGCCGATCCCGAAGGTGAGGGCCCCGATCGCGATCTGCTGGCCCACCGAGTAGGCCGCGGCCGTTCCTCCGAACACCTTCACGAGCAGCGCCTGCTGCACGCCCGCACCCTGCGGGGTGAAAGGAACGGCCGCGGACACCGCGTTCACGCCCAGCACCAGCAGCACGTTCTTCACCGACCCGCCCACGTTGAAGGCCTCGAGCAGCGCCCAGAAGGCGGCGAAGCGGAAGCACCAGCCGGCGAGCTGCACCGCGAAGACCTCGCGCAGGTAGCGGTGCCGGTCCTCGAGGATCGTGAGCCCCTGGCGCACCCGCTCCCAGAAGGCGCGCACGCGCACGCTCAACAGCGCGAACGCCACCACTCCGCCCACCGCCAGGAAGGTGAGGAGGAAGAGCGTGAAGCGCGGATGCTGGGCCAGGTAAGAGAGGTCGAACGCGTTCAGCTTCGCGAAGTCGGGCGGCTTGGGGAACACGCCCTGCGAAAAGGCGAAGATCAGGATCAGCGACCCCATCGCGATGTCGAAGCCGAGCTCGACCACGAAGGTGGCGGCGAGCGCCGGATAACTCGAGCGCGGCACCGAGGTTCGTGTGAGGAAGAGGCGCACCACGTCGCCGCCGCGTGCGGGGATCACGGCGTTGAAGCCGTAGCCGGCGAAGTAGGCGCCCCAGATCCGACGGAACTGGACCCGCTCGGTGGGGTAGGCCGCACGGATGATGTTGAAGCTCGCCCGCGCGCGCAGGGTCAGGTAGGCGGTGAACAGGGCGAGGGCAAGCAGGAGCGGCACGAGCCGGACCGAGGCGAGGTTCGAGACGAACTCGTCGACCGCATCGAAGAACGACTCGAACGACTCGCCGATGGTGGCCGCCTGCACGGCGTGAAACTTAGGGCGCGCCGGATCGATCGGTGCGCCGCCCCGCTGCGCGCGCCGGGCGGCGCCGTCTCGGCCGGCGGGCCTACTTGAGCAGCCGCGACAGGCGGCGGTCCTTCAGCACGCGGCCGCCCGTCTGCTCCTCGGGGCAGTAGCACATGACGTAGTCCTTGAAGTGGATCGCCTCGATGCGGGTCCCGCAGCGCGGGCAGTCCTCCCCGGCCCGGCGGTGGACCTGGAGCGGCATCGGGAGCTTGTCCGGGATCACGTCGTCGAGCACGCGCTCGTAATGGTCGATGGCGCCACCGAGCACCTCATCGCACGCGCCGCGAAGCGTCTCGGTCTGGTCGGGCGCCAGGTCGGCGCCCTTCTGGAACGGGGACAGGCGCGCCGTCCAGAGCAGCTCGTCCACCCACGAGCGCCCGATGCCGGCGATCGTGCGCTGGTCGCGCAACAGGGGGTGCAGGTGGCGGGGCTGGTCGAGGAGCTGCGCGAACTCCTCCGGCGGCGGCGCGGGCAGGGCGTCCGGGCCGAGCGTGGCCACCGACTCGTTGTCTCCCACCGCCTCGCTCCGAAGCAGCTTCGCCCACGCGCGCTGCTGGGTGCCGAACTCGCGCAGGCGCAGCTCGCGACCGTCCTCGATCCGAACGAGCACACGCGAGGCGCGGTCGCGCAGCGACGCTCGCTTGTCGAAGAGCTGCAGGCGGCCCGCGGACATGAGGTGAACGAGCAGCGTGAGCCCCCCCGCGTCCAGGGCGAGCATCTTGCCGATGCGCCGGACGCCGGCGATCTCGAGGCCGGCGAGCCCGTCGAGCGGGGGATCGAAGGTCTTGAGCGCGACGAGCCCGGGCGCAAGCGCCGACTCGATCCGCGCACCGGCCAGCCCACTGTTGAGGCGGCGCGCGGTGATCTCGACCTCGGGCAGCTCGGGCACGGCCCCAAGGCTAGGGGGCGGTGGCTAGGCTCGGAGCATGCGCATCTCCGTGGCCGCCGACGAGCGCACCGGCGTGGCCGACGAGGTCGTCGAGGAGATCCGCCGCCGTGGCCACGAGCCCGTCCTGCACGGCGCGCTGGCCGCCGGCGACCGGCCCGACTGGGCGTGGGCCTCGGAGGCCGCGGCGCGCGACGTCGCCGCGGGCCGCGCCGACCAGGGGGTCGTCTGCTGCTGGACCGGCACCGGAGCCTCGATCGCGGCCAACAAGGTCCGCGGCGTGCGCGCCGCCC
>DASQNF010000089.1:0-2629 GCA_035645115.1 Thermoleophilaceae bacterium
GCCCGTGAGCTTGCCGCCGCCCCCGCTCGCCGATACCACGCCGCCCACCCTCTCGGTTCGCGCTCGGCGCCGGCAGCGGGTGCTGCGCCTGCGCGGCGCGATCGCGTATGCGCGCTGCAGCGAGGCCTGCACGGTGCGTGCAGGCGGAGCCCTGCGGGTCGGCGAGCGCCGCCTGCGGATGCGACCGGCGAGCCGCGCGCTGGCCGCCCAGACGAGGGCGCGGCTCAGGGTGCGGTTGACCCGGCGCGGCGTCCGGGTGCTGCGGCGCTCCTTGCAGCGCGGCCGGCGGGCCTCCGTGCTGCTCCGGCTGCGCGCCACCGACGGCGCCGGCAACCGCTCCGCGCTCGTGCGTCGCACGGTGCGGGTCGTGCGTCGTCGGTGACCGAACGCGCCGGCGATCAGACAGAACGCCGCACGGCGCGGGTCGTCGCGTCGCCGGTGAGACAGCCCCGGCGGTCAGCCCGCCGCCCGCGGTCCACCCGGACGACGGCTCGCCCGACGCCTGCGCGAGCATACGAGCCATGGCGAGGCTCGAGGTTGCACAGGCGGACGTCACGACGCTTGAGGTGGACGCGATCGCGAACGCCGCGAACACCGATCTGATCCACGGCGGCGGCGTGGCGGCGGCGATCGCACGCGCGGGCGGCCCCGACGTGCAGCGCGAGTCCCAGGAGAAGGCCCCGATCGGCCTGGGCGAGGCGGTGGAGACGACCGCCGGGCGGATGCCGGCCCGCTGGGTGATCCACGCGGCCACCATGGAGCTCGGCGGCCCGACCTCGGCGCAGGTAATCGAGCACGCCACGCGCGCCACGCTGGAAAAGGCGACCGAGCTCGGCTGCCGCTCGCTCGCACTGGTGGCGTTCGGCACCGGCGTGGGCGGCTTCCCGCTCGACGAGGCCGCGCGGATCATGGTGGGCGCCGCCCACGAGCACGGCGGCGGGCTCGAGCGGATCGTGTTCGCCGTGCACGGCGACGAGGCCGAGCGCGCCTTCCGCGCGGCGCTGTGAGCTTGCCGGCGCTGGTGGCCCCCGACTCCTTCAAGGGGACCTTTTCGGCCGGCGAGGTGGCCGCCGCGGTGGCCGCGGGCCTCCGTGCGGGCGGCCGCGAGGCCGCGGAGCTGCCGGTGGCCGACGGCGGCGAGGGCACGATGGCGGTGCTCGTAGCGCTGCTCGGCGGCGAGCTCCGCATGAGCACCGCGAGCGACCCGCTCGGCCGGCCGGTGGAGGCGCGCTTCGCCGTGCTGGCCGACGGCTCGGCCGTGGTCGAGACCGCGGAGGCGAGCGGGCTCGGCCTCGTGCCCGAGGAGGAGGGCGACGCGTGGGCGGCCTCCACGCGCGGAACTGGAGAGCTGATCGTGGCCGCCGCCAAGGCCGGCGCTCGGCATGTGATCGTGACCATGGGAGGCTCGGCCACGACCGACGGAGGGGCCGGGGCCCTGGAGGCCATGCGCGAGGGGGCGGTGAGCGTGGAGCTCGACTTGCTCTGCGACGTGCGCACCCCCTACGAGCGGGCGGCGCGCGTGTTCGGCCCGCAGAAGGGCGCGGACCCCTCCATGGTCGCTCGCCTCGAGCGACGCCTCCACGAGCTCGCCGGTGAGTTGCGCCACGACCCCCGCGGCGTGCCGCTCACCGGCGCCGCCGGAGGCCTGTCCGGGGCGCTCTGGGCCGAGCACGACGCGCGGCTCCACAGCGGCGCCGCATACGTGCTCGATGTCATCGGCTTCGACGCCCGCATGAAGGCGTCGGCGTTCGTGGTAACCGGCGAGGGCCGGCTCGACGCGCAGACCCTGGAGGGCAAGCTCGTGGGCGAGCTGGCCACCCGCTGCCGGCAGTCGGGGGTGCCCTGCCACGCGATCGTGGGCAGCAACGCGCTGGACCCGTTCGGCGAGCGGATCATCGACCTCGCCTCGGTGCGAGAGGCCAGGACGCTCGAGGAGCTCGAGGCGGCCGGTCGGGCGCTGGTGGCCTAGGAGGTCCGCGGTCGCCGCTCAGCGCGACTCCGCCAGCGCCCGGACCACGGCCTCGTAGAAACCTTCGCTCATCGCCGCCTCTGTGCGCTCGACGCCCGGGAACCCAAAGGCGTCCCCCGCCACCGCGTTCGCCACCAGGAAGAAGCGCCCCACCACCCCGGCCACCTCGAGGTCCTCGCGCGAGTCGCCCACCCCCACGCACTCCTCGCGCGCATAGCCGCGAGCGCGCATGTGCGCGGCCACGGCGCCGGCCTTCGACGCGCTCGCCGGGATCAGGTGGAAGGTATGGGTGTCGGGCCCGATCTCCCCGTTGTCCACGAGCCGCAGCCCCTCGTGCCCCGCGCCCGCCAGCAGCTCGTTCGCCTCGCGGGCGTCCACGCGCCCGCGGAACAGGTGGGAGACCTCGCGGTCAAGGTGCCAGGGCGAGTGCGGCTCGAGCCGGCCCTCGTAACGGGTGAGCAGCAGCTCGGGCGCCCCGCTCGAGGCGATCTGGCGGTGGACGCTCTCCCCCGGTCGCGGCTGCAGCTCGCCGGTCAGGAACGTCAGCTCGCCGTCGATCACCATCCCCGAGCCGACCTCGAAGATGTAGGAGCTCTGACCGAGCAGCCGCGCGTCCTCCATCACCTGCGCCCGCCGCCGCCCGGACTTGATCACCACCTC
>DASQNF010000090.1:0-3728 GCA_035645115.1 Thermoleophilaceae bacterium
TGCCCTCTGGGGTGCTGGGAGTCGCGGGCGGGTCGGCTCTCGCCGGCGGCGCGGCCCTCGCGATCACCGGTGCGGGCGGCTCGCTCGCGATCGTGCTGGCCGCGGTCTTCGCCGCGCTGGCGGTCACCGCGCTCTGGCTGGCCACCGCCACCCGCAAGGGGCTCGCCACCCGCTCGCTGCGCGCCACCTCAGGACGCGAGGCGCTGTTCGGGCGCCGCGGCGTGGTGCGCAACTGGTCGGGCGGCGCCGGCCAGGTGCTCCTCGACGGCGCCCTCTGGCGCGCGCGGCGCAGCCTGGCCGACGAGGGCGAGGAGCTCGGCGCGGGCGATCCGGTCGTGGTCGAGCGGGTGAACGGGCTCACGCTCGCGGTGCGCCGGGCGGAGGACTGGGAGGAGGCTTGGTGATCGAGATCGTGCTCGTGGTGCTGATGGTGGTGGCCGTGACCGCGGCGGTGCTCGCCGGGGCGTCCGTGCGCGTGCTGCGCGAGTACGAGCGCGGCGTGGTGTTCCGGCTCGGGCGGATAATCGACCAGAAGGGCCCGGGCCTGATCCTGCTGATCCCGGCTGTCGACCGCATGGTCCGGGTGAGCCTGCGCACGGTCACGCTGCGGATCCCGCACCAGGAGACGATCACACGCGACAACGTCCCGGTGAAGGTGGCCGCGGTCGTGTACTTCCGCGTGATCGATCCCACCAAGTCGGTGGTGGAGGTCGAGAACCACGTGAACGCGACGCTCCAGATCGCCCAGACCACCCTGCGCTCGGTGCTCGGCAAGGCAGAGCTCGACGCGTTGCTCAGCGAGCGCGAGAAGCTGAACGAGAGCCTTCAGCAGATCATCGACGAGCACACCGAGCCGTGGGGGATCAAGGTCTCTGTGGTGGAGATCAAGGACGTGGAGATCCCCGACCGCATGCAGCACGCGCTCGCCCGCCAGGCGGAGGCCGAGCGCAACCGCCGCGCCAAGGTCATCAACTCGGAGGGCGAGTTCCAGGCGGCCGCCAAGCTCGCCGAGGCGGCCGCGGTGATCGAGCCGAATCCGGTCACGATCCAGCTCCGCTACCTGCAGGCGCTGTCGGAGATCAGCGGCAACCCGGGCTCCACGATCGTGTTCCCGCTGCCGCTCGACCTGCTGCGGCCGCTCCTCGAGAAGGGCGACACGCCGGCGAAGGCAGAGCCCGAGTCGGATCCGCGCGCGCTCGAAGCGGGCGCGGACGCGTCGGCCGAGCCGGTCTCGCCGCCGGCAGCCGAGCCGGCCCGCTTCAGGCGCAGCTAGGCGCTCCGGGCGAAGCCGGGTCGCTCAGGCGTTGGCTAAGCCGCCTCGGCCACGGTCTTGCGGGCCATCCGCGCCGGGTCCACCCGCACCACGTCCCAGGCGAGGCCGGTGGCCTCGAGCAGCCGGATCGTGAGCCACGAGGGGTCGAAAGCCCAGCGGCCCAAGCCGTGCGACGCGGAGGTGGGAAAGGCGTGGTGGTTGTTGTGCCAGGCCTCGCCAAGGGAGAGCGGCACCAGCCAGTGCAGGTTGCGCGACTCGTCGTCGGTCTTGAAGCGGCGCCGCCCGAAGAAGTGGCAGAGGGAGTTGATGCTGTAGGTCACGTGGTGCAGGACGAGCATGCGCACGCCGCCGCCCCAGAGCAGCCCGGTCAGGCCGGCCGTGAGCGTGCCGCCGATCGCGTAGCCGAGCGCGAAGGCGACCGCGAAGCCGCCGAGCGCCCAGACGAGGAACGTGCGGTCCACGTATCGCACCACGGGGTCGTTCATCAGGTCCGGCGCGTAGCGCCGCTTGGCGCCGCGCTGGGTGTGGATGAAGAGCCAGCCCATGTGCGCGTGGGCGAGCCCGCGGAAGGCGCCCTTCCAGCCGCCCTCGTGGCCTACGTGCGGGCTGTGGGGGTCGCCCTGCTTGTCGGAGAACGCGTGGTGCTTGCGGTGATCGGCCACCCACGAGATCACCGGGCCCTCGATCGCCGAGGAGCCGAGCACGCACAGCACGGCGCGCACCGCCTTGCCGGCCTTGAAGCTGCGGTGGGTCAGGTAGCGGTGGAAGCCGACCGTCACGCCGAGCCCGGTGAGCACGTACATGATCACGAACACGGCGACGTCGCTCCAGTGGAGCAGGTCGTTCCAGAGCTGCCAGGCGACCACGCCGAGCGCGATGAACGGGAGCACGCTGATCGTGCCGGTGGCGAGCCGGTGCACGGTCTCGTGGTTCACCGGCTCGATGTCGTCGGCGGTGGGACCGCCGGTGTGCTCTGAAACCGCTGTCGTGCTCAAGTGACGCCTCCTCGGCATTCCATACCCCACCAACCGCTGCGCGCGACACTAGCGGTCCTGGGGCCATGCGTCGCCCTGCTACCGTCCGAAGGGCGAGCGGCGCCGCCGTTCGCGAGGTTCTCGTCTCCGAACGCGTCGCGATCTGGGTCAGCTGAATCTCCCAGATCTACGCGGTCCCCTCCCGGGACCGCGCGTCAGGAGCAACGATGTCCAAGCAGTCCTTCGCCGAGCTCGGCGTGTCAGATGCGGTTGCGCGCGCCCTCGCGGCGCGCGGCTTCGCCCGGCCCTTCCCCGTCCAGGAAGCGGTGATCCCCGATGTGCTCGACGGTCACGACGTGCTCGTCAAGTCGCCCACCGGCTCGGGCAAGACGCTCGCGTTCGGCGTGCCCCTCGTCGACCGGCTCGAGGCCGACGACCCGCGCTGCGCGGCGCTCGTGCTGGTACCCACGCGCGAGCTCGCCTCGCAGATCGTGGAGGAGCTGCGCGAGGTGGCGGGCGCCCGCGCGCTGTCGGTGGCCGCCGTGTACGGTGGAGTCGGCATCG
This sequence comes from Thermoleophilaceae bacterium, assembly GCA_035645115.1. Lineage (GTDB taxonomy): Bacteria > Actinomycetota > Thermoleophilia > Solirubrobacterales > Thermoleophilaceae > JACVRW01. Next base: position 2,812 of record DASQNF010000090.1, read on the forward strand.
AGCGCCAGGCCAAGCTCGCCCGCCGCGCCCACATCGTGGTGGCCACGCCCGGCCGCCTCGAAGACCTGATCGCCCGCGGCGCCGTGCGACTCGACCGCGTGCGCGTGCTCGTGCTCGACGAGGCGGACAGGATGCTCGACATGGGCTTCCGCCCGCCGGTCGACCGGATCGTGCGCCAGATCCCACGCAAGCGCCAGACGCTGTTCCTCTCCGCCACGCTCGAGGGAGAGGCCGGGCGGCTCGCCCAGGAGTACACGCACGAGCCGCGCAAGCACGAGCAGAGCACGCCCGCGGAGGAGAAGGGATTCGTCCAGCACCGCTTCCTGGCGGTCGCGCACGAGGACAAGCTCGACTCGCTCGTGCACGTGCTCGGCGGCGACCACGGCCGGCGCTCCCTCGTTTTCGTGCGCACCAAGCGCGGCGCCGACAGGCTCGTCAAGCGCCTCGGCAAGCACGGCGTGGACGCGGCCGCGATGCACGGCGACAAGTCGCAGTCACAGCGCGAGCGCGCGCTGCGCAGGTTCGACGGCGGCGACCTGAGCGCGCTCGTGGCCACCGACGTCGCCGCGCGCGGCATCGACGTGGAGGACATCACCCAGGTCGTGAACTTCGACGCGCCGGAGGACCGCGAGACCTACATCCACAGGGTCGGCCGCACCGGGCGCGCCGGACGGACCGGGGTGGGAGTGACCTTCGTCATGGCCGACCAGGCGCACGACGTGAGCCGGATCGCGGCCGACCTGCGCCTGCACGCCCAGTTCGCCGAGACCGGGCTGAGCGCGGCCGGCGGCCGCACTCTCGCGAGGCCGCGGACCTCTGCGGGCGGGCGCGCCTCGGCCCTTGGCGGGGCGCCGGCGGGCGGATGGGCGCCGGTGGGCGGCCGCGCGTCGGCACGTGGCCGCGGACGCCGGGGCTCG
>DASQNF010000091.1:0-10746 GCA_035645115.1 Thermoleophilaceae bacterium
GCACGGGTCGGGGAGCCCCTCCACGAGCGGGCTCCGGCGCCGCCAGGCCACGTGGTTCCAGCCGATCTGCGGGACCTTGCGGCCGTTCGCCTCGAGCCCCGTCACAGGCCCCTCGAGCAGCCCGATCCCCTCGGATCCCCCGAGCTCCACCGGCACCGGCAACCCTTTCGCGATCCGCTCCACGTGACGGAGGTTGACGGGCTCGCCCTCGCGCGCGCCGTCGAGGTCCACGAGGTGCAGGAAGCGCGCGCCCGCCTCGACGAACGAGCGGGCGGCCTCGAACGGCTCGTCCGCGTACACCGTCTCCTCGTCGAAGCGCCCCTGGCGAAGGCGCACCGCCTTACCGTCGCGGATGTCCACCGCGGGAAGCAGGATCATGCGGCGCTGAGGCTCGCCGAGCCGGGGTGCGCCGACCTCGCCAGGCCCACGAAGTTCCGCAGCAGCCGCAGGCCGTGCGGCCCGGACTTCTCGGGGTGCGACTGCAGCCCGTACACCGGCGGCCGGGCCACCACGCTCACGAACTCGCTGCCGTACTCGGCCGTCCCGAGGACGTCCTCCTCCCGGGTGGGCCGCGGCGCGAACGAGTTCGCGTGGTAGAAGGCGCACGGGTCCGGGAGCCCCTTCACCAGCGGGCTAGGGCGCCGCCAGGCCACGTGGTTCCAGCCGATCTGCGGGACCTTGAGGCCGTTCGCCTCAAGTCCCGTCACCGCCCCCTCGAGCAGCCCTATCCCCTCGGCGCCCCCGAGCTCGGTGGTGGACTCGAACATCAGCTGCATGCCCATGCAGAGGCCGAGCAGGGGCACGCCGGCCGCCACGCGCTCGCGCAGCAGCTCGTCGAGCCCGAGGCGCCGCACCTGCTCCATCGCCCTAGGCATCGCTCCCACGCCCGGAAGCACGATGGCGTGGGCCGCGCGCACGCGCGCGTGGTCGTTGGTCAGCTTGGGCTGCGCGCACACGTGCTCGAGGGCCTTGAAGACCGAGCGCAGGTTGCCCATCCCGTAGTCGAGGATCGCAACGCGCGCGCCGCGCTCCGGAGCGCTCACAGGAGCCCCTTGGTGGAGGGCACGCCCTGCACGCGCGGATCGTCGGCCACCGCCTCGCGCAGCGCGCGGGCGAACGCCTTGAAGGCCACCTCGACCATGTGGTGCGCGTTGTCTCCGGCGTCCACGCTCAGGTGGAGCGTGAGCTTCGCGGTGCTCGCAAGCGCGCGGAAGAACTCCGCCGCCAGGTCGGTGTCGAAGTCACCGACGCGCTCAACCGGGAAGCGCGCCTGGAATGCCGTGAACGGCCGGCCCGAGATGTCCAGGGCGCAGCTCGCGCGGGCCTCGTCCATCGGCACGGTGGCGTGGCCGAAGCGCGCTATGCCGGCCCGCTCGCCGAGCGCCTCGTCGAGAGCCTGGCCGAGCGCCAGTCCGGTGTCCTCGACGGTGTGGTGGGCCCCCGTCTGGAGGTCGCCCTGCACGCGGACGTCGAGGTCGATACCGCCGTGGCGGGCAAGCGAGTCGAGCAGGTGGTCGAAGAAGCCAACGCCGGTGGCGCGCGTGCCGGCGCCGGCGCCGTCCAGGTCGAGCCGCAGCGAGACGTCGGTCTCGCCGGTGACCCGGTGGATGTCGGCGGAGCGGCCCACGGCTCAGAGGCAGATGGTGCTGCCCACGGCTCGAGCGTCGGCGGTGCGGCCCACGGTTCGGGCGTCGGTGGCGCTGCCCACGACGGAGGCGGCGCCGGCGGCGCCCACGGCTCGAGCGTCGGCTCGCTCGGGGTTGCGGCAGCTGTGCGAGGTGCGGCTCACGCGCGGTGCTCCATCGATTCGGCGTGCACGGGAAAGCCCTCGGCGCGAGCCAGCGCGGCGCCTGCGGGCGCGAGGCGCGCGGGCGCCTCGCCGGGCAAGGATACGCGAGCCATGCGGCGCCTGAAGGTGGATACGGAGAGCGCCGACTGGAAGCGCGCGGCGCCCCCGGTGGGCAGCACGTGGTTGGAGCCGGCGACATAGTCGCCGAAGGCGGTGGCCGCTCCGGCGCCCACGAACACGCAGCCCGCGCGGCGCACCCGCGGCGCCAGCGCCTCGGCGCGCTCCCCCACGAGCTCGAGGTGCTCCGGCGCGAGCAGCTCGGCCAGCTCGAGCGCCCGGGCGCCCCCGGCCGGCGCCAGCTCGAGCACCGCCTCCGCCACGCTCGGGCGCTCCGGCGCCATCCGCTCCACCGCCTCCGCCACGCGTTCGCGCAGCGGCGCGTCCGGCGAGATCAGCCACAGCAGGCTGTCGGGGCCGTGCTCGGCCTGCGCAAGGAGGTCGAGCGCTATCGCGGCAGGGTCGATGCCGTCGCCGTCGGCGATCACGGCCAGCTCGGAGGGCCCCGCTATGCCGTCGATCCCCACCCGCGTCCAGGCCACCTGACGCTTGGCCTCCTGCACCCAGGAGTTGCCCGGCCCCGTGATCACGTCCACCGCGGGAACCGACTCGGTCCCATACGCGAGCGCGGCGATGGCCTGCGCCCCGCCAATCCGGTACACCTCGCTCACCTCGCAGAGCGCGCACGCTGCCAGGATCACCGGGTGGGCGCGCCCACCCGGGCCGGGCGGGGCGCACACCGCCACCTGCTCGACGCCCGCCGCGCGCGCGGTCACCGCGCCCATCACCACGGTCGAGGGGTAGGGCGCGCGCCCGCCGGGGACGTAGACCGCAGCGCGGCGCACCGGCTTCTCGGAGATGTCGATCCGCTGGCCCTGCTCGAGCTCGACCGTCACCGGATCGCGCAGCTGCGTACGCGCCAGGGTGCGCACGTTCGCGATCGCCGTGCGCAGGCCCCCCAACACGTCCCGCGGGAGCGCCTCGAGCGCGCCCTCGAGCTCGCGTGCGTCCACGCGCAGCTCGTCCGCCGCCGGCTCGGCGCGGTCGAAGCGCTCGGTGAGCTCGCGCAGGGCGGCGTCGCCGCCGCCGCGAACCTGCTGCAGGATCGTCCGCACGTCCTCCTCGACGCCGGCCGGCGGCGCGGGCCGCGCGGGCTCGGCGACGGTGCGGATCCTCATCCGCGGATGCTCCGGACGATCCGGTCGATCTGCTCGGCCTTGAGCTTGTGGGACACCGGGTTGGCGATCAGCCGGGCGGTGCACACGGCGATCTCCTCGACCGCATGCAGCTGGTTCTCGCGCAGGGTGGTGCCGGTGGCGCTGAGGTCGACGATCCCGTCGGCGAGGCCGGTGAGCGGCGCGAGCTCCACCGAGCCCTTCACCTCCACGATCTCGGCCTGGCGGCCCGTGTCGGCGAAATGGCGGGCGGCGACCCGCGGGTACTTGGTGGCGATCCGGACGCGCCCGAGGCGCCGCAGCGCCTCGCCGATCGGGTCGCCGCCGGCGCGCGCAGCCACGACCATCGTGCAACGTCCGAAGCCGAGGTCGAGCAGCTCGTAGACGTTGCGGTGAGCCTGCTCGAGCAGCACGTCCTTGCCGGTCACCCCGATGTCCGCCGAGCCGTGCTCGACGTAAGTGGGCACGTCGCCGGGGCGCATCGTCACCACCCCGGCGTCGGCGAACAGCAGCTTGCGGTCGTTCGCGCGCACCTCGGCCGTATCGAGCCCGAGCCCGTCGAGCAGGTCCAGGGTGCCGGCGAACAGGGCGCCGCGCGGCACCGCGACGGTCAGCCCGGGCCCGCCAGGGCCGCGCTCGGCCGCCGGGCCGCCCCGGCCGCGCCCGGCCGCCGCGCTCATGCCCCGATCGCCTCCTCGGCGGCCTGCGCCAGGTGCACGCGCTGGATGTCGAGCGCCACGCCGCACGCCGGCAGCTCGCGACCGAAACGGCCGACCAGCTCGTCGTAGCGGCCGCCACCGCCGAGGGCGAAGCCCACAGCCGGGTCGTACAGCTCGAACACCGCGCCCGTGTAGTAGCCGAGCTCGCGCACGAGCCCCAGGTCAAAGATCACGCGGTCCGCCACGCCGCGCTGCTCGAGGAGCCCGTAGAGCGCGCGCAGCCCCTCCACCGCCTCGCCCACGGGACCGTCGGCGCGGTCGAGCACCTCCGGACCGCCGCGCAGCTCCGGCAGGCTCACGAGCAGCTCGCGCTCGCTCTTCCCCATGCCTAGTCGCTCCACCCGCAGCTCGAGCCCAACCAGGTCGCGACGCGAGAGGCACTCGATCAGAGGCAGGTGGCGATCCTCGGGCACCTCGAGCGCGAACAGCAGCCGCCGGTAGAGTGCGCCGTCGCCGACTCCCACGCGGTGGCGTCGCAGGCCCGCCGCGTCGAGCGCCGCGACGGCGAGCGCCACCACCTCCGCGTCGCCCTCGGCGCCCGGCACCCCGAGCAGCTCGATCCCGCCCTGGAGGAACTCGCGCGGCTCCCCCACCCCGCGCTCGGTGGCGCGCCAGGCGTGGGCGAAGTAACAGAAGCGCAGCGGGGGCTCGGCTCCCCCGTAGCGCGTGGCCACGACCCGCGCGATCGGGATCGTCATGTCCGACCTCAGCGCAAGCACGTTGCCGTGCTCGTCGAAGGTCCGGTAGCGCGCGCCTGCCGCGGTGGCCTCTCCGCGCCGCAGCACCTCCTCGTACTCGAGCGCCGGCGTGTGCAGCTCGCCGTAGCCGGCCGCCTCGAAGCTCGCGCGCATGCGCTGGGAGATCGCGCGCAGCTCGCGCATCTCCTCCGGCAGCACGTCACGGGTGCCGGCGGGGATCGGGTGGGTCACGCGACACCCGCCCGGCTGCGGAGAAGATCCTCACGCCCGGTTTCGGCCGACCCCCGGAGGGCCCCGGCGAGGCGCAAGGCCCTACGCCGGCACGCGTTCGGCGGCCACCCGCTCGATGCGCGCGCCCAGCGACCGCAGCCGCTCGTCGATCCGCTCGTAGCCGCGGTCGATCTGCCGGATGTTGCCGATCTCCGACGTGCCCTGGGCACACAGCGCGGCGATGAGCATGGCCATGCCGGCGCGGATATCGGGGCTCTCCATGCGCTCGCCGTGAAGCCGGCTTGGGCCGCTTACGACCGCGCGGTGCGGATCGCAGACGATCACCCGAGCGCCCATCGACACGAGCTTGTCGACGAAGAACAGCCGGTTCTCGAACATCTTCTCGTGGATCAGGATCAGGCCCTCGGCCTGGGTGGCGAGCGCCAGCGCGATGCTGGTCAGGTCCGCGGGAAAGGCCGGCCAGGGACCGTCCTCGATCTTCGAGATCGCGTCGCCCTCGTCCGAGCGGATCCGCAGCTGCTGCTCGGGCGGCACGAGCACGTCGTTGCCGTCGAACTCGATCTCGCAGCCGAGCCGCGCCAGCGCGAGACGGGTCATGCGGAGGTCGTCGGGGACGCAGTCGCGTATGCGCAGCTCCCCGCCGGTGCAGGCGGCGAGCGCGATGAAGCTGCCGATCTCGATGTGGTCCGGGCCGAGCACGTGATCCGCCCCGCCGAGCTCCTCCTGGCCGTGCACGATCATCAGGTTGGAGCCGATCCCCTCGATGCGCGCTCCCATCTGCATCAACAGGCGAGCGAGGTCCTGGACATGCGGCTCGGAGGCGGCGTTGTGGATCACGGTCGAGCCGGGTGTGAGCGCCGCGGCCATCAGCGCGTTCTCGGTTGCCATGACCGAGGGCTCGTCCATGAAGAAGTCGCACGCATGCAGCCCGTCGGGCGCGCTCAGGCGGAAGTAGGCGCGCTCGGTGCGGACGTCGGCGCCGAGCGCCCGGAAGGCGTCGATATGGGGATCGAGCCGCCGCCGGCCGATCACGTCGCCTCCGGGCGGCGGCATGTCCGCACGCCCGAAGCGCGCCAACAGCGGGCCGGCGATCAGGAACGAGGCGCGGATGCGCTCGGCCCAGGTGCGGTCGACCTCGGTGTGGGTGACCTCGTCGGCCTGCAGCACGAGCGTGTTGTCCTCGCGCCACTCAGCCTTCACGCCCAGCCGCTCGAGCAGCTGGAGCATCGCCTCGACGTCCCGGATGCGCGGCACGTTGCGCAGCACCACCTGCTCGCGCGTCAGGAGCGACGCGGCGAGCGCCGGCAGCGCGGCGTTCTTGTTGCCGGCGGGAACGACGGTCCCCGACAGGGGCGTCCCGCCCTCGATGATGAACTTCTCCATGCGCGGATCCGGCCGGGGAAGGGAGTCAGGGAAAGGCCGGGGTAGGGTACCGAAGGCCATCTGAGGGAAGTTCGGGCGGATGGCCGGATACCCTGCCGGCATGGCCCTGCCGCCCCGCGAGGAGGCCTGGAAGCTCGTATGCGAGTGGACCGAGTCGGACTCGCTTCGCAAGCACATGCTCGGAGTCGAGACCGCGATGCGCGCCTACGCGCGCGAGTGGGGCGAGGACGAGGAGCTCTGGGGCGCCACCGGGCTGCTCCACGACCTCGACTACGAGCGCTACCCCGACCTCTCCACCGGCCACCCGCGAAAGGCGCTCCAGCTGTTCGAGCAGCGCGGCTACCCGCGCGAGCTGATCGACGCGGTGGCCGGCCACGCCACCTTCCTGGGGGTGCCGCGGGAGACGCGCATGGCGAAGACCCTGTACGCGGTGGACGAGCTCTCGGGCTTCGTGGCGGCCTGCGCGTACGTGCGCCCCGACGGCGTGCACGGGATGACGCCGAAGTCGGTCAAGAAGAAGCTCAAGCAGCCGAGCTTTGCGGCGGGCGTCAACCGCGACGAGGTGCGCGAGGGGGCCGAGGAGCTCGGCGTGGACTTCGACGAGCACGTGGCGTTCGTGATCGCCGCGCTCGAGGAGCGCGCGGACGAGCTCGGGCTCGGCCCGCGCTAGCGGCCGCCCGCCCCCGATTCCCAGCCGCCCGGTATCGGCTGGCGACAGCAGCCGCCTGCGCGAGCTCGCGGCTCCCTCGCCCGTCTCGGCCAGCGCCGGCCGCCCGACTCGAGCTTGCCTTCTCCCCCCGGCCCCGTCGCGGCTAGCGCCAGCGGCCGCCCGCCTTGGCCCAGGCGGCTAAGTGGTCCACTGAGCAGAACGCGTCCGGGATGCGGTGCTCACCGCGGTGGCGGACCGCCACGACGAACACGTCGCCGAGGCGCTCGCCGCAGTGCGAGCACGAGTCGATCGAGTCCGTGAGCCCACGCGGCTCCTCGATCTCGCCCGCTGCCCAGTGGGCGCCGCGGATCGCCCACGGCACGACGTGCTCGAGCCGGCAGAACGCGGCCCTGCGCGCCCCCGGGACCTCCTGGACGCGCCAGCCGTCCTCGCGCTCGATCGCGTTGTCGCACCAGGAGCAGCGGTCGGTAGATTGCGATGCCATGCAAGCCGGCGAGCAGGCCGAGGCGCCCGAGACCGGGGTCTCTCCGCTGCGGATTATCGTCCTGGAAGGGGACGAGACCGGGCAGGAGCTGCTCGAGCAGTCCCTGCGCGTGCTCGATCCGGGCGTGACCAAGGTGCCGCTCGAGCTCGAGCACTACGACCTCTCGCTCGACAACCGCCGGCGCACAGACAACGAGGTGGTGAGCAGCGCAGCCGACGCGATGCGCTCCGCCCGCTTCGGGCTGAAGGCCCCCACGATCACCCCCGAGGGCGCCGACGACGTGGGCAGCCCCAACCGCCTCCTGCGGGAGGCCATCGACGGCAAGGTGATCATCCGCACCGGCCGGCGCATTCCCGGTGTCACGCCGGTGGCGGGCGTGCACTTCCCGATCGCGGTGGTGCGGATGGCGGTGGGCGACGCCTACGGCGCCGAGCAGTGGCGTGCGGACGAGAACGGCGATGAGATCGCCTATCGCACCGAGCGCATCTCCCGCAGCGTCTGCCGGGCGGTGGCCGAGTACGGCTTTCGGACAGCGCAGCGCATCCACGGCCGCGTGTACGGAGGGCCCAAGTGGACGGTCAGCCCAGTCTACGAGGGGATGCTGAAGGAGGAGATGGACGCCGCCGCGGAGCGCCACCCCGAGGTCCCCTACTCCCCCGTGCTGATCGACGCCACCTACGCGGGGTTGATCTCCGGCGCCGCGGATGCTCCCCTCGTGATCCCCGCCCTGAACCGAGACGGCGACTGCCTCTCCGACCTCGTGATGCCGATGTTCGGCTCGATCGCGGGCGCCGAGTCGGTGCTGCTCGCCTTCGACGAGGACTTCGAGACCACCGCCGTGATGGCCGAGGCCCCTCACGGAACGGCCCCGGCGCTGCTAGGCAAGAACATCGCGAACCCGATGGCGATGATCCTGGCCACTGCCGCGCTGCTCCACTACGCCGATGCCGAGACCGCGTCGCGCGCGGTGTACGAGGCGGTCCTCGAGGCGGTGGCCACGGGAGTGCGCACTCCCGACCTCGGCGGTCACGCCTCCACGAGCGAGTTCACCGACGAGGTGATCGGGCGCGTGCGCACCAAGATCGACATCTGGGCCTCGCTCTGAGCGTCAGCAGGGCCTCGCTCTGAGCTTCACCCCCTGCGGGCCGCAGGGGGGATGGATGACGTGCCGGACCGACGGCGAGGCGCATGGCAGCTCGAGCGTCCGTCGGGCCATGAGATGCGGTGCGACGAGCCATTCGAGCCCTGTTGCCGTTGTCAGCGGTGCGACTACCGCAGCCGGATCATCCCGACACGCGCCGCTGCTCGCGGGGTTCTGCGCCGTAGCGAAGCAGCCCCTCGCGCACGTGCGGGGGAAGCTCGCGCTTCGCGAGCGTGGACGCGTCCACGAACACATGGCGGAGCTCCCCCTCCGCCAGCACGCCGCCGCCGGACGCTCGCTGGGCTGATACGGCCACGACGGCCGAGGTCGTCCCTACCCGCGTGACCGCAGCCACGAGGTCGATCTCGTCGTCGAACCTGGCCGACCCAGGTAGCGGATGCGAGCCTCGCCACCATGGCGTCGGTGCCCGGCTCGATCATCTCCGCGTACCCGCCAAAGGCCTGCCGCCAGAGCTCGGTCATCGCCACGTCGAAGTACATGAGGTAGTTCGCGTAGAAGACCACCCCCTGCGGATCGCACTCGTTGAAGCGGACGCGAATGCGATGGCGGAAGCACTCCGGCATGCCGCGCCAGCCTAGCCGTGCAAGGAAAGTTGCAGCAAATGGGCGCTTCCATCCGCGCCCACGCCTAGCTTGTCGAACGCATGTTCCCCCGGCTAAGAGAGCAGCTCGGCACGGCGCTCGACCTGATCGTCGAGTTCTCCACCCTCGGCGAGTACCGCCTGGGAGTGCCAGCCACCCCCGGCGCCCCGGGCGCCCCCGCCGACGCTCCTGGCCAGGCGCCGCAGATGGGAGGCGGCGGCGGATCGCCCGTCACAGCCGGCTCGGCCGGCCGCGCCGGGCACGGGTCCGCCGCTCGCGCTGCGGTCCGTCGCACAGTCGCGGGCGGAGCGGCCGGCCCCGTGCCGGTCGTCACCCCCGCGGCCAGGCGGCGGCTCGAGGCGCCGTCGCGGAGCCGCCGGGCCGACCGCCGCGGCGGCTCAGAGACAGCCATGTGCCACCCGGAGCTCAGGCCTCGCAGAGCAGAGAACCCACGGCACCCCGACGGTGGTGAGCCGGACCGGCGGGAGAACTCACCACCCCGCCGCGAGAGCGCACCACGTCGCCGCGCTCGCCAGGGCGCACTTGCCGCGCCGGAACAGCTCTGCCTCGCTGTATAGGTTCGAGGGCCGAGCATGGCTCGCGCGCAGGGGCCGCGCGTGCCGCGCCCGAGCAGCACTGGCCGGGCCCTATGGCTCCCGGGACAGCCCAGGGCTCGCGCGCCGAGTGGCGCCGCGGCTACTCGACGCTCTCGGCCGCCCAGTGGTCGCCCGTGCGCGCGAGGATCACCCGGGCCTCCTGGCCGGACTCGTCGACCGCGACGAAGTGCGCCCTGTCCTCATCTCGCCCCGGGCGGTCGTCCACCAGCACGAGGTGGAGGTCCTTGTAGGCCCAACCCGCCCGCTGACTGTCGAGCGCGCTCCTGGCGACCTGCTCCATGACCTCGCGGTGCCAGCCCCGATCGGACGCGCGCGCCTGCTCCAAGGCGGAGTCGGCGGCCGCCACGTGCTCGGCATACGAATCGGCTTGGCGTCGGCCGCGCGCTTTCGCGCCGAGGAACCCGAGCAGCAGCGCGATGGCCACGACCACGAGCAGGACGATCAGGACGATCGCCAGCGTGGAGACGGCAAGAGGAGGGGCGAACATCGGCGGGGCAGTCTAGAGATGCGGAGGGCCGCCCTGGCGGACGGCCCTCGATTGAAGAACGGCGGCGACCTACTCTCCCAGGGCCGCGAGGCCCAAGTACCATCGGCGCTGAGGGGCTTAACTGCTCTGTTCGGAATGGGAAGAGGTGTGGCCCCCTCGCTATCACCACCGAGATGTTGCGAGACAGTGCAGGTCCGCCGGACGCCGCACCCGCCCCGCCGGAGCTTGAAAACTGCACCGTTGGCCGCCCGCCGGCGCGCAGAACGCGACAGCGGGCCACGGAAGATCGAATATCCGTCAAGCCCTCGAACCATTAGTACCGGTCTGCTGAGTACATCGCTGTACTTACACATCCGGCCTATCACCTGGTGGTCTTCCAGGGGTCTTACTCCCTCAAGGGGATGGGAGAGCTCATCTCGAGGTCGGCTTCCCGCTTAGATGCCTTCAGCGGTTATCCGATCCGCACGTAGCTAACCAGCAGTGCCCTTGGCAGGACAACTGGTACACCAGAGGTGCGTTCATCCCGGTCCTCTCGTACTAGGGACGACTCCCCTCAACTCTCCAACGCCCACGGCAGATAGGGACCGAACTGTCTCACGACGTTCTGAACCCAGCTCGCGTACCGCTTTAATGGGCGAACAGCCCAACCCTTGGGACCGACTACAGCCCCAGGATGCGACGAGCCGACATCGA
>DASQNF010000092.1:0-24338 GCA_035645115.1 Thermoleophilaceae bacterium
TCGCGGCGGCCGGCGCCGAGCTGCGCCGCCAGCCGATCGAGCTCGGTGCGGGCCGCGCCGAGCTCGGCCTCCGCCTCCGCGGTCTCCACCTCCGCCCGCTCGAGGCGCTCGCGCTCGGCCCGGCAGCGCTCGGCGTGCCCGAGTACCGCGGCCACGCTGCCGCCATGCTTGCGCTCGAGCCGCTCGTAGAGCTCGAGCCGCTCCTCCACCGCTTCAAGGCGCCCGGGCTCCGCCTCGAGCGACTCCGCGTAGCGACGCAACTCGCCGCCGAGGTCCTCGGCCTCGAGCCGGAGCGCCGCGAGCCGGCGGGCGAGCTCGTCTAGCGCCGGGTCGACTCCTCTGAGCGGGTCGGCGAGCCGCTCCGCCTCCGCCAGCGCCACCGCCACACCGCCGTCCCCCTCCGGCGCGATCGCCTCCGCGCCGCCGCCGGCCGCGGCCAGCAGCCCGTCCATGCGGCGGAGCCGCTCGCGCTCGGCGAGAAGCGACTCCTTCTCAGCCTCGCTCGGCCCGAGCTCGTCGATCTCCCGGATCTCGAAGGCGAGCAGGTCGAGGTCGCGCTCGCGCGTGCCCGCCCGCTCCCGCAGCTCGGCCACGGCACGCTCGAGCTCCCGCGCCCGCGCATGGGCGGCCGCGACCCGCGCACGCCGGTCCAAGTGGGAGCCGCCGCAGAAGCCGTCGAGCAGGTCGAGCTGGGCGGAGGCGAGCGTGAGCCGGCGGTGCTCGTGCTGCCCGAAAAAGGCCATGAGCCGCCCGCCGAGCGCGGCGAGGTCGGCCGCCGTGGCCGAGCGTCCCTCGATGAACGCCCGAGTGCGCCCCGAGCTGCCGACGCGCCGGGCGAGGACGATCTCGCGCGGCCCGGCGCCGGCCGGTGGCGCGGAGCGCCCGACGGTCGGCCCGGCGCGCTCGTGCCGCAACGCAGTACGGTCGGCGCCGCTACCGGCCCGCGGCTCCTCCTCCAGCTCGTCGCCGATCCGCTCGCGCAGTTCCGCGAAGCCCGGCTCGCAGAGGAGGCCGTCGGGAAGCTCGAAGACCCCCTCGACGTATGCCTCGCGCGCCCCCGGCCGCACGATGCCCGAGCGCGGCCGGCCACCCAGCAGCAGGTCGAGCGCTTGGGCCAGCACCGTCTTGCCGGCGCCCGTCTCGCCCGTGATCGCGGTCAGCCCCGCGCCGGGGCGCAGCTCTGCCCGCTCGATCAGCAGGAGGTTCTCGATCCGAAGCTCGAGGAGCACCCCGCAGGTGTACCAGCGGCGCCCGACGGAGCGGCCCGTATGGGCGCTTCCCGAAGCGCGCCTGAGCGCCTTCAGTAGGAGAGGCGCCCGAACTTGTCACGCAGGCGGTGGTAGAACGTGGCGCCCGGCGCCTGGGCCAGCAGCGAGCGGCCCTCCGCGAAGCAGATCGGCACGGTGGCCTGCGGCGCGAGCGCGCAAACTGCCCGGCCGTCGGTGGTCATGTCGACCTCCTCCGCGCGCGAGCGGTTAGTGACCTCGAGCACATCGCCGGGTGCGACCACGAGCGCTCGGGCCGTGAGCGTGTGCGGGGCTATGAACGAGACGACGAAGCCCTCTACGCCCCAGGCCAGCACCGGACCGCCGTTGGCGAGGTTGTAGCCGGTGGAGCCGGCCGGCGTGGAGACCACCAGGCCGTCGCAGCGCACCTCGCCGAGCTCCTCGCCGGAGACCGAGTAGGCGAGCTCGGCCACTCGCCCGTCCTGGCGGCGGTGGAACGAGATGTCGTTGACCGCGAGCCGCTCGCCCTCGTCGGTCGTGGCCACGAGCGCGGGCAGCTCCATCACGTCGAACTCGCCGGCGAACGCGCGACGGACGCCATCCTCGAGCTCCGACGGCTCCACCGTCGCCAGGAACCCGATCGCTCCGAAGTTGACCGCGAAGACGGGCACCCGGCGGCCCGCGTAGTGGCGAAGCGCGGCCAGGATCGTGCCGTCGCCGCCCAACACGAGCGCGAGGTCGGCGCCGTCACCGTCCTCGTCGACCAGCGTCACGCCGTCGGCAGACGCGGCAAAGCCGTGCTTGAGGGCCTCCCGCGGCGACAGGTGCACCTCGACCCCCGCGTCGCGCGCGAGCTCGAGCACCCGCTTCAGGGGCCCGGCGGTGTCCTCGGTCCGCGTGTGGCTGAAGAGCGAGACCGTTCGCGGAGCGTTCACGGCTCCGCGCTCCGGGCCGCCGCCTGCGTGTGGCTGAAGAGCGAGACCGCTCGCGGCGCGTTCACGGCTCCGCGCTCCGAGCCGCCGCCTCGAGGTCCTCCACCGAGCCCGGACGGCCGGGCTCGGCGAGCCAGACGAAGCTCTCGCGGTTGCCGGCCGGCCCGGGGAGCCCCGAGCTCGCGTAGGCGAGCACGCTCACGCCGAGCTCGGAGCGGGCGTGCTCGCCCACCGCGACGAGCGCCGCGCGCCGGTGCGCCGGCTCGCGCACCACGCCACCCTTGCCCACCCGCTCGCGGCCCACCTCGAACTGGGGCTTGACCATCGCCAGGCAGTCGAAGCGCGGGGCGGCACACGCGAGCACGCCCGCCAGCAGCTTGCTCAGCGAGATGAAGGAGACGTCGATAGCGATCAGGTCCGGCGCGTACGGGAGCTCCTCCGGCGCGAGCGAGCGGGCGTTGCGGCGCTCGATCACGGTCACGCGCGGGTCGTTGCGGATGCGCCAGTGGAGCTCCCCGTAGGCCACGTCCAGCGCGATCACCGCTGCGGCGCCGCGCTCGAGCAGGCAGTCGCTGAAGCCGCCGGTGGCCGCCCCCACGTCGAGGGCCCTGCGGCCGGCGGGGTCGATCCCGAACGCGTCGAGCGCGTTTGCGAGCTTGAGCCCCCCGCGGGAGACGAACGCGGGCGCCGCGGCCACCGCCAGCTCCGCGTCGTCCGCGACGAGCTCGCCGGGCTTGCTGGCCGGGCTTCCGGACACGCGCACGTCGCCGGCCATGACCGCGGCGGCCGCGCGCGAGCGGGACTCGAACAGGCCGCGCTCGGCGAGCAGGGTGTCGAGCCGCCGCTTTGCCACCGCCGCAGGGTACCCGCGCCGGGGCGCGCTCCGGCGGTCGGGCACGGCCGCGAGCGTCAAGCGCGCCCCGAGTGTGACCGACGTCACACTGCGACCCCACACCAGGCGTAACCTCGTTTTAGAGCGCCGGGGCGCTCCAAGACTTCCTCCAACCGATCCACATACGCATCACTCCTCCCTCAGAGACGACCTCGCGGAAGCGGGGTCGTTTCGCTTTCGGGCACCTAGACTGCTCGGCCCGATGGGCACCCACCGGTACGACACCCGGCTGCTCTGGAGCGGCTCCACCGGCCTCGGCTGGGACCATTACGCGCGCGAGCACACGGCGAGCGCCCCGCCCGCCGAGCAGCAGATCGCGCTCACCACGGGCGAGGCGAAGGGCGACCCGGCGGTGCTCAACCCCGAGCAGCTCGTGGTGATGGCCGCGTCCTCGTGCCAGATGCTCTTCTTCCTCCACCTGGCCGCGAAGGCGCGTATCGACGTGGTCGGCTACGAGGACGACGCCCACGGCCTGATGCCGCTGGACGAGGAGCCCGTGCGCATCAGCGAGATCGCGCTGCGGCCGCGCATCGCGATTGCCGGTGAGGCGAGCGAGGACCGCGTTCGCAGGCTCGTGCAGAGCGCCCACGAGCACTGCTTCATCGCCAACAGCCTCAACAGCAGGATCACCGTCGAGCCCACGATCGAAAGGCAAGCTTGATTCCCGAGCTTCTGCGCACCCTGCTCACCACGCCCGGCGCCCCCGGCCAGGAACGCGAGACGGTGGCCGCCTGGCGCGCCGCGGCGGGGGAGTTCGCACGGGTGAGCGTCGACCCGATGGGGACGCCGGTTGCGCGGGTGGAGGGGCGCGGCGCGCACCCGCTGCTCGCGGTGGTCGGCCACATCGACGAGATCGCCGTACTCGTGAGCCACGTGACCAAGGAGGGCTACCTGAAGGTGGTCTCCTCCGGCGGCTGGGACCCCCAGATCCTGGTCGGCCAGCGCGTGCAGGTGCTCACGCGAGACGGGCCGATCCCGGGCGTCTGCGGGCGCAAGCCGATCCACCTGCTCGAGTCCGAGGAGCGCAAGAAGGCGGTGGAGCTGAAGGGCCTGCACGTGGACATCGGCGCAAAGGACCGCGATGACGCGCTCGGGCGCGTGCGCCAGGGCGACCCGATCGTGGTGGCCGCCGAGCCCGTTGAGCTGCCGAACGGCCGGCTGGCCTCGCGCGCGCTCGACAACCGCCTCGGCGTCTACGTGGCGCTCGAGGTGGCGCGGCGGGTGGCCGGCGCCGGCGGCGGCGGCGGGCCCGTGGCCGCGGTGGCCGCCGTGCAGGAGGAGATCGGGGCCCACGGAGCCCGCGCCGTGGGGTACGGGCTCGAGCCGGACGTGGCGATCGTGGTCGACGTGACCCACGCCACCGACGCCCCGGGGGTCGAGCCCGGGGAGCTCGGCGAGCACGGCCTCGGCGACGGCGCCGTGCTCACCCGCGGCGCGATCGTGAGCGCGCGCGTGAACGCGCTGCTCGATGAGGCCGCCGCGGCGGAGGGCATCGCGACGACCACGGAGGTGGCGGGCCGCGGCACGAGCACCGACGCCGACTCGATCCACCTGAGCCGCACCGGCGTGCCCACCGCTGTCCTGTCGATCCCACTGCGCTACATGCACTCGCCGGTCGAGCTCGTGGAGCTTGCCGACGTCGAGGCCGTGATCGCGTTGATCACGGCGTTCGCGCTGCGGCTCGAGGCCGACACGAGCCTCGCCCGCTGGGCCTGAGCCCGCCCGCCCCCGGCCGGTGCGCGGGGCGTCGCGCCGCCTCAGGCGATCGACGGCTCGAGCACGGCGCGCGCGACCTTCTCGGCCACCGCCGCCGGAGTGAGGCCGACCTCCTCGCGCAGCAGCGCGGGCTTGCCGTGCGTGACGTAGCGGTCGGGCAGCCCGAAGCGCAGCACGTGCGCGCCGCCCAGCAGGTCCCGGTCGGCGAGCTGCTCGAGCACGCCGGAGCCGAAGCCGCCGGCGAGCACGTTTTCCTCCACGGTCACGAGCAGCTCGTGATCTGACACGAGCCGCTCGATCAGCCCGGTGTCGAGCGGCTTGGCAAAGCGGGCGTCGGCCACCGTGGCCTCGAGGCCGTGCTCCTCGGCCAGCCGCTCCGCCGCGCCGAGGGCCACGCTCGCCCCGTAGCCGTAGCCCAGCAGCGCGACTCGCTCGCCCTCGCGGAGCAGCTCGCCGCACCCGATCTCGATGGCCTGCGGCTCCGCGGGCAGCGGGGTGCCCTCGGCCTCGCCGCGCGGGTAGCGCAGCGCGATCGGCCCAGCGTCGTACTGGAGGGCGGTGCGCAGCATGTTCACCAGCATCGCCTCGTCACGCGGCGCCATCAGCGTCATGTGCGGCAGGCAGCGCAGGTAGGAGATGTCGAAGGCGCCGTGATGGGTGGGCCCATCGTCGCCCACCAGACCGGCGCGGTCCATCGCGAAGACCACGTTCAGCTTCTGCAGGCAGACGTCGTGGACGATCTGGTCGAAGCCGCGCTGCAGGAAGGTCGAGTAGATCGCGGCCACCGGCTTCGCGCCCGCCAGGGCCAGACCGGCGGCGAACAGCACGGCGTGCTGCTCGGCGATGCCCACGTCGTAGTAGCGCTCCGGCAGCGCCTTCTGCAGCAGGTCGAGCCCGGTGCCCGAGTTCATCGCCGCGGTGATCCCGACCACGCGCTCGTCGCGGCGCGCCTCCTCCACGAGCGCGTTGCCGAAGACCGCCGTGTACTGGGGCGGCGCGGCCGGCGCCGGCTTCGCCCCGGCCGGCGCGCTCTTCTTCGGCGCGGCCGCCCCGTTCACGACCGAGCCGGGCTTGGCCGCGTGCCACTTCTCCATGCCCTCGAGACCGCCCTCCTCGGCGGGCACGAAGCCCTTGCCCTTGACCGTCTTGCAATGCACCACCACCGGCCGCTCGGCCTCGAGGGCGTCGCCGATCGCCTGGCGGAGCTCCTTCACGTCGTGGCCGTCGATCACGCCGACGTAGGCGAGATCGAGCTCCTCGAAGAAGAGCCCGGGCGCCCAGTACGCCTTGAGCGACTCCTTCAGGATCGGGCCGAACCGCTCGATGCGCTTGCCGATCCCGGCCGGCAGCTTCGTCAGCGTCTCCTCCGCGTCCTCGCGCGCGTGGTAGAGCTTGGGATTGAGGCGCATGCGGTTGAAGTAGCGCGACAGCGCGCCGACGTTTGGCGCTATCGACATGCCGTTGTCGTTGACGACGATCACGATCGGCTGATCGAGCCCGCCGGCGTTCAGCATCGCCTCGAAGGAGACCCCGCCGGTGAGCGCGCCGTCGCCGATCACCGCCACGACCTTGCCGTCCGGCGCCAGGCCGCGGCGCATCGCCTCCTTGATCCCGACCGCGTACGAGACGGAGGTGGAGGCGTGGCCGGCGCCCATGATGTCGTGCTCGGACTCCTGGATCGCGCAGAACGGGGCGAGCCCCTCGTACTTGCGGATCGTCGAGAGCCGGTCGCGGCGGCCGGTGAGCACCTTGTGCGGGTAGGCCTGGTGTCCGACGTCCCAGAGGATCTTGTCGCGCGGGGAGTCGAGCAGCGAGTGCAGCGCCACGGCGATCTCGCAGGCGCCGAGGTTGGCCCCGAAGTGCCCGCCGATCTCGCCGATCGTCTCGATGATCAGCTCGCGGACCTCCTGCGCCACCTGGGCGAGCTGCTCGTCGTCGAGCTCCTTGAGGTCGTTGGGACCGTCGATCGTGTCGAGCAGCTTCGTCATGCGGTGCGGGTGAGTATGTAGTCGGCGATCTGGCCGAGCCGTCCGGTGTGGCCCTCTGCCTCGGCAAGCGCGGCGCGCGCCTTGCGGTGAGTGTCCCCTGCCAGTTCCCGGGCTCGCTCGAGTCCGTACACGCTCACGTAAGTGGCCTTTCCATGGCGTTCGTCCGAGCCCCGCTCCTTGCCGAGCTCAGCCTCGTCTCCGGTCACGTCGAGGATGTCGTCGACGATCTGGAACACCACGCCGAGCTCCGCCGCGAAGCGCCGGAACGGAATTGTGGCAGGTCCGCTCACGCCCTCGAGCACCAGGACGGAGCCCACGGAAGCCGCGATCAGCGCGCCCGTCTTCAGCTCGTGCAGGTGGCGGAGCTCCACGCCGTCCCCGCCGGCCACGTCCAGGTACTGGCCGCCGACCATGCCGCCGGCGCCCGCGGCCGTCACGATCTCCCGAGCGGCTGCCAGCACGTTCGCGGGCTCGCCCGGCTGCTCGGCGAGCACGATCCGCAGCGCCTCGGCGAAGAGGCCGTCGCCGGCCAGGATGGCCACGTCCTCGCCGAACGCCACGTGGCAGGTGGGCTTGCCGCGGCGCAACGCGTCGTCGTCCATGGCCGGCAGGTCGTCGTGGATCAGCGAGTAGGTGTGGATCATCTCGATGGCGCCCGCCAGCGGCAGGACCTCCTCGGGCCGGCGCCCGAGCGCCTCGGCCGTGGCGAGCGCGAGCACGGGGCGGATGCGCTTGCCGCCGGCCAGGAGCGAGTAGCGCATCGCCTCGTCGAGACGCGCCGTGCCCGGCTCGCTCGCGAAGCGCAGGCGCGCGAGGTGGGCGTCGATCATCTGCTGCAGCTCGACCGGGTAGGCGGGCGCCTCCACGGAGCTCAGAGGAGGCGCTCCTGGCCCTCCGAGTCGCCCGTCCGGCGCGCCCGCGCGTCGATCTCCGCGCCGAGCCGCGCGGCGAGCTCTGCGCAACGCTCCACCAGGTCGGCCCCCTCGTCGGGGTCCACGGCGCCCGAGCGGAGCTTGTCGGCCACCGCCTCGAGCTCCTCCGACAGCTGGTCCAGGTTCTCCGGCGCGCTCACCCCAACCCCCGCTTCCCGGGGGCGCTCATCGCGACTCCACCCGCTCGCGCTGCACGGCTCCGAGGATGCCGTTCACGAACCCGGGCGCGTCCGCCGAGCAGAGCTCCTTGGCGGCCTCGATCGCCTCGTCGATGGCCACCTCGGCGGGAATGTCCGGCCGGCTGCGGAGCTCGTGCAGCGCCACCCTGAGGATGTTGCGCTCGAGCGGGGCGATCCGATCGAGCGACCAGCCGCTCGCGTGGCGCGCGATCAGCGGGTCGAGCTCCCCGCGCTCGGCATCGGTGCCCTCCACGAGCTCGCGCGTGAAGGCGCTGGCGTCCCGGCCGAGCAGCTCGGTGGGCGGCTTGCCCGTCACGTCCGACTGGTAGAGAGCCACGACGGCGGCCCGGCGCTGGTCGGTGCGACGGGCCACCCGTTACGCGCGCGAGACGTATTCGCCCGAGCGCGTGTCCACCCGGACCCGGTCGCCGACGTTCACGAACAGCGGCACCCGCACGACCACTCCGGACTCGAGCGTGGCCGGCTTGTCGCCGCCGCCCGAGGCCGTGTCGCCGCGCAGCCCGGGCTCGGTCTCCGCGACCGCCAGTTCCACCGCGCTCGGCACCTGGACGTCGCTGGCGCGCTCGTCCACGTACAGCACCTCGACCTCCTCGTTGGGCAGCACCCACTTGAGCGGCTCCTTGACCTGGTCCTCCGGGACGGCCATCTGCTCGTACGTCTGGCTGTCCATGAAGTGGGCCTCGGTGCCGTCGGAGTAGAGATAGGTCATCTTGCGCGACTCGGTGCGCACCGGCCGGAACTTCTCCCCCGCCCTGAAGGTGCGGTCGATCACGGCGCCGTCCGTGGTCCGCTTGAGCTTCGTGCGCACGAACGCGCCGCCCTTGCCCGGCTTGACGTGCTGGAAGTCCACGATCCGGAAGATCGTGCCGTCGACCTCCACGTGCATGCCGTTCTTGAACTGGTTGGTGCTGACCACGGCTCGGAGAGGATAGTCGCGGGCCGCCGAGCGCCCACTATCCTCGGCCGCCATGCCCGCCGGCCCAGGCCCGCCGCCGGCCCAGCTCCTCGGCTGGGGGGCCCTGTCCGGCCTGGAGCCGGGCGGCTGCTCGTGCGCAGCCGCCCCGCGCGGGAACCCGCCGCTGGTGGTCCTGCGCGGCTACGGCGCGGACGACGTGGGGATCGACCCGACGGTGTGGCAGCTCGTGGCCGCGCGGCTGGCGGCGCCCTAGATGTCGCCCGGCACGCGCCCCTCCTCGACCAGCTTCTCGAGGTGGGCGGCCAGCGTGAGCGCCGCGGCGGGCCGCAGGGCGGGCGGCACGTCCGACCAGACGGCCTCGAGCAGCTCGGCGCGCGAGCGCAGCCCCGAGTGGAGGGCCTCGAGCAGGCGACGCTCGCGGTCGAGCCGGTGGGCGATGTACTCCTCGAGCTTGCCCGCCGGGTCGTGGACGTACGGGCCATGGCCGGGGCAGATCAGGTCGAGGTCGAGCTCCCCCAGGCGCCGCAGCGAATCCAGGTAGGCGGACAGCGACCCCTCACCGGGGGCGATGAACACGCTGCCCTTCCCGAGCACGGTGTCGCCCGTGAAGCAGACGCGCTCCACCACGAGGCAGACGCTGTCGGCGGAGTGACCGGGGGTGGCGAGCACGCGAAACGGCCCGACCCGGTCGCCGTCCGACGGCAGGATCACCGGCGCCCCGAGCCGCTCAGCACCCGCCGAGTGGTCCGCGTGCGAGTGCGTGAGCACCACTCCCTCGATGCCATCCGGGGCCGCCCGGGCGACGGCCTCGAGGTGCGCCGGATCGTCCGGCCCCGGATCCACGACCCAGGCCCCGACCACGTAGGTGTTGGTCCCGTCCAGGGTGAGCGGCGAGGCGTTGTCCGCCCGCACGCGCACCACTCCCGGCGGATCGCTGTCGGGTTGCTCCACGCTGGGTTTCTAGCGGAGTAGGGGACCCGCATCCGACTATGCTCGCCTGGTCGTAGGCTCGCTGACACCAAGGCGCTTGCGCCGCCGCGAGCGGGGGGCCCTCCTGCTCGCACTGGGCGTCATGCTCGCGTTCGCAGCGCTCGACGTTCTCGTCGGGGCGCGAGCCGTACTGGTCGAGCTCCTCGTTGCCGGACCGCTGATCGCCTCCACGCGGCTCCCGCCGCTGATGACGGCGCTGGTGGCCGCGGCCGCCGTGGCCCTGGCAATCCCGCTCGGGGTCGCCAGCGACGCCTTCGGCGCGCCCGAGCACCTGATCGGGGTGATCGCCGTGGCGATAGGCGCCGTCCTCGCCGTGGCCATCTCCGCCCTGCGGAGCGCACGCGAGCGCGACGCAGCCCATCTCCAGGCCCAGTACCGGACCGCGCGGGTGCTCGCCCAGGCGGACTCGCTCGAGGCGGCGGGCGAGGACCTGCTCGAGGCGATCGGGCAGCCGCTCGGCTGGCGGTTCGGCCAGCTCTGGGCGGCGGCCGGCGACCACGAGCTGCGCTGTGTCGCGTCCTGGGCGGCAGCGGGTGTGGAAAGCGCCGAGCTCGAACGGGTCAGCCGCAGGACGCCCATGCGCCGCGGCAGCGGGCTCCCCGGACGCGCCCTCGAGCGCGGCGAGGCGATCTGGCTCTTCGACGCCGCGATCGACCCGGGGTACATCCGCAAGGAGGCGCTCGCGCCGGCCGGGCTCCACGGCGCGATGGCCTTCCCGGTCGGGAGCGGCGGGCGCTGTGTCGCGGTGATCGAGCTGTACGCATTCGAGACCCGCGAGCGCGATCCCGACGTGCTGGAGCTGACCAGCGCGCTCAGTGCGCAGATCGGCGAGTTCGTCGAGCGCCGGCTCGCCGCTCGAGCGGTCCGCGACAGCCAGGAGCGAAAGGGCGCGGTGCTCGCGTCGGCGCTCGACGGGGTGATCACGGTGGACCACCGCGGTCACGTGCTCGAGTGGAACCCGGCCGCCGAGCGGATCTTCGGCCGCACCGAGGAGGAGGCGCTGGGCAAGGAGATGGGGGCGCTGATCGTCCCACCGTCGCTGCGCGAGCGCCACCGGCGGGCGCTCGCGCGCCACGTGGAGACCGGTGAGGCCACGATCCTGGGCAGCCGGCTCGAGCTCACCGGCATGCGCGCCGACGGCAGCGAGTTCCCGGTGGAGCTCGCGGTCAACCGCATCGAGGGGCAGGAGCCACCCATGTTCGTGGGCACCGTGCGCGACATCACCGCCCGCCGGCACGCCGCGGAGGAGCGTGAGGAGCTGCTCCGCCTCGAGCAGCTGGCGCGCCTGGACGCCGACGAGGCGCGCGACCAGCTCGAGGCGATCCTGCGCGGGGTCGCGGACGCCATCACCGCCCAGGCCCCCGACGGCCGGCTGCTGTTCGCCAACGACGCCGCCGTTCGGATGCTCGGCTTCGAGTCGAGCGAGGCCCTGACGAGCGCGCCGTTGCAGGAGATCCTCGGCCGCTACGAGATCCTGACCGAGAGCGGAGACCCGTTCCCGCTCGAGAACCTCCCCGGGCGCCGCGCGCTCGTGGACGGCGAACCCGGTGAGGTGGTGGTGCGCTTTCGCCTGCGCGCGACCGCGGAGGAGCGCTGGTCGGCGGTCAAGGCCACGCCGATCCGCGATCCGCGGGGTCGGGTGACGATGGCGATCAACGTGATCGAGGACATCACGAGGCACAAGCGAGCCGAGCTCGCTCAGCGCTTCCTGGCCGACAGCAGCGCGGTGCTCTCGGAGTCGCTCGATCCCGACGAGCTGCTCCGGCGCGTTGCCGGCCTGGCCGTGCCGGACGTGGCCGACTGGTGCGCCGTGGACCTGCGGGACGAGCTCGGCCACATCTCCCGGGTGGCGCTCGCCCACTCCGATCCGGAGATGCTCGCCTGGGGCGAGGAGCTCGGCCGCCGGTATCCGCCCAATCCGCACGGGCAGGAGGGGGTGGCGGGGGTGCTTCGCACCGGAGTCTCGGCGCTCCTCCCCGAGATCACCGACGAGATGCTGCGCGCCGGCACGGTCGACGAGGAGCACTACCGGCTGATCAGCGAGCTCGGGATGCGCTCGGCCATGATCGTCCCGATGAGGGCGCGCGGGCGCGTCGTCGGCGCCCTGTCGTTCGTGACGGGCAGGTCGGGTCGGCGCTTCGACGAGACCGACCTGGAGCTCGTCGAGGAGCTCGCCAGGCGCTGCGCCACCGCCGTGGACAACGCGCGGCTCTTCACCGAGCGCGCCTACATCGCACGCACGCTCCAGCAGAGCCTGCTCCCGGTGGAGCTGCCGGTGATACCGGGCATCGACGCCGCGGCGCGCTACCGCGCGACCGGCGACGGCAACGACGTCGGCGGCGACTTCTACGACCTGTTCCCAACAGGCGGGCGCGGCTGGACGGTCGTGATGGGAGACGTGTGCGGCAAGGGGCCGGACGCCGCGGCGGTCACCGCGCTCGCTCGCTACACCCTGCGCGCCGCCGCGATGCGCGAGCGCCTCCCCTCCCGCAGCCTCAAGGTGCTGAACGAGGCGCTGCTGCGCCAGCGCGACGACCGCCGCTTCTGCACGGTTGCGTACGCCTACCTCGAGACGCTCGATGTGGGGGCGCGCGTGGGGCTCGCCTGCGGCGGCCATCCGCTGCCGCTGCTCCTGCACGCCGACGGTCGAGTCGAGCCCGTGGGCGAGGCGGGCACGCTGATCGGCGTAGTGCCCGATCCCGACCTCGAGGACCGGGCGATCGCGCTCGAGCCGGGCGACTCGCTCGTCTTCTACACCGACGGAGTGATCGAGGGGCGCGGCGCCGGGGAGCCCTTCGACGAGGTCCGGCTCGCCCAGCTCGTGGCGAGCTGCGCCGGCCGCGACGCCGACGCGATCGCCTCAGCGGTCGAGCGCGCTGCCGTGGACGCGCAGGCGGGCCGCCCGCGCGACGACATCGCCGTGCTCGTGCTCCGCGTGGCTCCCTGAGCACCGTCGCGCTTCCAGCGGGCAGCCGGTACCCATCGCCACCATGCCCCGCGCCATGTTGAGAGTCCGTGCAGCTTGGGTAAACCCCATGCTGTCCCTTTCAAGCTCGACCGCAAGAGGCGGAGACGCAGCGATCGCCCTCACCCCCGCCCGCCAGGCGCATGGACGCGCCTCGAGCAGTCGTGCTCCAACCCGCCCCGATGCTCCGACCCGCTTCGGGCGGAGCCGCCCGGGGGCCCTACGGCGCCATCCCATGGACGACAGCTTGACGATGCGCCTCTCCGGAGGGCCGACGGCCGCGGCGCAAGCGCGCCGGGAGCTGCGCCGGCTGCGCGCTGACATCGACCCGCCCCTGATGGAGACGCTGCGCCTGCTCGTGACCGAGCTCGTGGCGAACAGCGTGAGGCACGCGCGCGCGGAGACGCTCACTCTCCGCGTGGCCGTCGGGCGCTCGAAGGTGATCACCGAGGTGACCGACGACGGTCCCGGCTTCGATCCGCGGGAAACCGGCACGCCGCGGCCGGACAGCACGGGCTGGGGCCTGTTCCTGGTCGAGCGGCTCGCCCAGCGCTGGGGTGTCGCGCAGGAAGACGGCGCGACCCGCGTCTGGTTCGAGCTGCCGCGGGCGTAGGGCCGCTCAGCCGCCGAGCGCCAGCTGCTCCTCCTCCGGTGGCGCCTGGCCCAGCAGGACGCGGAAGCGCTGCGCGGCCGTGGGCGCGTCGTCGTCGCGGTTGTTGTTGAAGGCCACGTGGACCTCGCCGGCCTGCTCCGCCATCGCGCGCACGCGATCCTCGATCTCGCGCAGCTCGCCGTCGCTGTAGCGCCAGCCGAAGCGCTCCGCCACCGACTTGCCCTTGAGGTAGCCGTCGGTGTTGCGCCCGTGGGCGCGCAGGTAGGCGATCGAGTCGTTGGTGACGGCGTCCAGCGGAGGCATGATCGGCAGGTGGTCCCCGGGCGGCGCGTCCACGCAGACGAACGCCACCTCGCGCTCGGAGAACCAGCCGAGCGTGCGCTCCCGGCGCTTGTCCGAGACCCAGCCGCGGTGGCGGAGCTCGATGGCGAGCCGGTGGCCGGCGAAGCACTCGACGAGCGCGTCGAGCTCCTCGAGCTCGTGGCGGCCGGGAGAGAACGCCGGCGTGAGCTGGAGGAGGTAGGCGCCGAGCTTGCCGGCCTCGGCGAGCGGAGCGGTCTCCTCCACGAGCCGGCGCGCGAGCCTCGACTCGATCTCCGGATCGAGCAGCACCCGCCCGCGTTCGCTCACCCTGACGCCCTCGCGCAGGTCGGGCGGCAGCGAGTCGACCGGTGCGGCGTGACGCGAGAGCAGCCGGTGCGCCTTCACGTCGAAGACGAATCCCGGAGGCGTGGCCTCCACCCAGCCGTGCACGCTGTTGCGGTCGGGGACC
The DNA here is from genome assembly GCA_035645115.1 of Thermoleophilaceae bacterium. Lineage (GTDB taxonomy): Bacteria > Actinomycetota > Thermoleophilia > Solirubrobacterales > Thermoleophilaceae > JACVRW01. Next base: position 14,143 of record DASQNF010000092.1, read on the forward strand.
GCGTAGAAGCTCGAGTTGAGCTCCACCGCCTCGAAGCGCTGCGCATACCAGGGCAGGCGCTCCCTGGGGGGCAGCCTCGGCGGATACCAGTCCTTGACGAAGCCAGGGTCCGCCCAGCTCGAGGTGCCAACGAGGATGCGACCGCTCATGCGCCACATCCTGACGGCCGGCGGAGCTCACCTCCCCCTCCGCCCGAAGCTGTGCCCGGCCGGCGCCACCGCGCGGAGGTCGGCCTCCTCGAGGGCGGGCTCCGCCTCCGCTCCCAGCACGCGGTCGCCCGCCTCGCTGCTCCAGATCCGGCGGGGCTCGATGTGCGTGACCTTCGCACGCGGCAGGTCCGGGCGCTCGAGGCGCTCGATCCGGTCGACCAGCACGTTCGTAGTCCCCTCGCGGCGCTCCAAGCGGCCGGCGGCCAGCACCAGCGGCTCGGCGCGCACCGCCAGCCGGTAGCGCTCGTGCACCGGCGGCGGCACGATCAGGTTGATCGTGCCGAGCTCGTCCTCGAGCAGCATGAACGTGACCCCCTTGGCCGTGGCGGGGCGCTGGCGCGCCACCACGAGGCCGGCCACCCGGACCCGCCGGCCGTTCGGGTGGCGCTCGAGCTGCGCGCTCGTACGCAGGTCGGCCGGCAACCCCGGCCGCATCAGCTCGAGCGGGTGCTCGCGCAGCGTGACGCCTGTCGAGCCGTAGTCGGCGAGCATCCGCTCCCACGCGCTGAGCGCGCGCAGCTCCGGGCCCTCGTGCGGCTCGAGCGGCAGCGCGAGCTGAGTGCCCTCTCCTACCGGCGTGCCCGGGACCGCGACCCCCAGCGTCCACAGCGCCCGCCGTCGCCTGTCCTGCTCCGCGCCGTCCACGAGCGCATCGCACGCGCCCGCCCAGGCAAGCCGCCCCAGCGTCTCCGCGGAAGCACCCGAGCGCCCGGCGAGGTCGCCGAGCGAGCGCCACCGGCCGCCCCGCTCGCGCTCGGCGACGAGCGCCCGCACCTCCTGCTCGCGCACCCCGTTCACGTAGCCGAGGCCGATCCTTACGGCGCTCGGGTGAGCGCCGTCCGGTTCCACTCGGCACTCCGACCAGCTTCGAACGACGCACGGCGGCAGCACCTCCACCCCCACCCGCTGGGCCTCGTGCACGAGCGTGTCCGGCGGGTAGAACCCCATCGGCTGCTCGTTCAGGAGCGCGCACAGGAACTCCGGGTGGTAATGCACACGCAGCCAGGTGGACTGGTAGGCGAGCAGCCCGAACGCCGCCGAGTGCGCCTTCGGGAACCCGAAGCCCGAGAAGCCCACGATCTGGCTCCAGATCTGCTCGGCCACCGAGCGCGTTGCCCCGCGCTCCATGCCCCCCGCCACGAACTTCTCCTCGTAGGCGCGGATCGCCGCCTCCGAGCGCTTGCGGCTCATCGCCCGCCGCAACCCCTCGGCCTCGCCCGCGCTGAAGCCGGCGAACGCCATCGCCACCTCGAGCACCTGGTCCTGGAAGACGATCGTCCCGAGCGTGTCGCGCAGGACCGGCTCGAGCGAGGGGTGCGGGTACCACGACGACAGCTTGCTCGCGCCGGCGGGCCCAATCGGCGCCTGGCCGTTGATCGACCCTTCGATCGCGCGCAGCGCCTTTCGACGCTCGATGTAGGGGTGCACCGCTCCGCCGATGATCGGCCCCGGCCGCACCAGGGCCACCTGCACGGTCAGGTCGTCGAGCGTCTCGGGGCGCGTTCGCTTCAGCATCTGCATCTGCGCGCGCGACTCGATCTGGAACACCCCGGTCGTCTCCGCCTCCTGGATGCGCGCGTAGACCTCCTTGTCGTCGTACGGGATGCGCGAGAGGTCGAGCCGCTCGCCGCGCACGCGCGCTATCTCGTCGATGCAGCGCTCGACGGCCGAGAGCATCCCGAGGCCGAGCAGGTCGATCTTGAGGAAGCCGGCGTCGCCGCACGAGTCCTTGTCCCACTGCACCATCTGGCGCCCCTCCATCGACGCCGGTTGCACGGGACAGAGATCGATCAGCGGCTGCGTCGCGATCACCATGCCGCCCGGATGCTGGGACTGATGGCGCGGCAGCCCGGCGGCGTCGCGCGCGAGCTTCACGAGCGCCCGCCAGCGGGGGGAGCCGCCCCGCGGCACGTCCCCCTCGATGTCGTTGCGCTCCTTCCACGGGTCGACCGCCCGCGCCAGCCGCTCGATCTCGCCCGGCGGCAGGCCGAGCGCCTTGGCGAAGTCCCGCACCGCCGAGCGCACCCGGAACGTGGCGAAGGCGGCGACGAGCGCGCAGCGGTCGCGCCCGTAGCGGTCGTGGACGCGCGGGATCAGCACGTCGCGGATGTCCCGCGGGAAGTCGAGGTCGATGTCCGGCAGCGCGCTCAGCTCATCGTTCAGGAAGCGGCCGAGCAGCAGCTCGTTCTCGATCGGGTCGACGTGCGAGAGGCCGGTTAGGTAGCAGACGATCGACGAGACGCTCGACCCCCTCCCCCGCCCCGGCGGGAGCAGCCGCCGTGCCGACTCGGGCCCGCGCACCTCCACCGCCACCTCGCGCGCGAGCTCGAGCAGGTCGCGGTGCAGCATGAAGAAGCCGGACAGCCCGAGGTGGCGGATCACGCGCAGCTCCTCGTCGAGGCGCGAAAGCGCCTCGGCGCGCGCGCGCCGGCCCGCGTAGCGCCCTTCGAACAGCGAACGGCAGAGCTCGGCGAGCTTCGAGTCCGCGTCCGGATCCTCCGAGCCCGGATAGCGGTACCCGAGGTCCGCGGTGAGGTCGAAGGCGAGCCGCTCGGCCAATCTCCCGCTCTCCTCCACGGCGCCGGGGTGCTCGCGGAAGCGCTCTGCCATCCGCTCGGGCGGGGCGAGCACGTGAGAGGAGTTGCCGCGCCGGCCGGGCTCGGTCTCGTCGAGGGTCCTGCGGAAGCGCACCGCGACCATCGCGTCCTGCAGGGGAATTCGCTCGCGCGCGTGCGCGTGGACGTTGCCGGTGGCCACGCAGGGCACGCCGAGCCGCTCGGCGAGCTCCGCGAGCAGCTTGTTGCGACGCCGGTCGTGGCGCCAGTAGGGCCGCTGGAGCTCGATCCGGAAGCGCGCCGGACCGAAGGCGCGCAATAGCCTGCGCGCCACCGCCGCAGCGCCCGGATGGTCGCCCGCCTCGATCCGCGCGGCCACCGCGCCGTCCCGCGCGCAGCCCGACAGGCAGACCAGCCCCGCTGCGCAGCGCTCCACGTCCTCGAGCGACACGCTCGGCTCCTCGTCGAGCGCGTCCTGGCCGGGGCGCCGGCCGTCGGTTACGAGCGCCACGGGCTCGGACCAGCCCTCCCGCGCCCAGCGCCGCGTGTGCCAGTGGGAGGCGGTGATCAGGCGGCAGAGGTTGGTGTAGCCCTCGCGCGTCTCGCAGAGCAGGGTGAGGTGCGAGCCGTCGTCGAGCGTGAGCTCCGCGCCCGTGATCGGCCGCACCCCCAGCGCCCGCAGCGCCCGCGCCGTCTCCATGGCGCCGTGCAGCCCGTCGTGATCGGTCAGCGCTAGGGCCGAGTGACCCTGCTCGGCAGCCGTGCCCGCGAGCTCGACCGGATGCGAGGCCCCGTCGAGGAACGAGTAGGCGGAGTGGCAGTGGAGCTCGACGTAGGGCACGAACACATGTTCGCATATGGGGAGGACGACGCATCGCCGTCGCGAGATCCGGATCGACCCCGCATATCGGGGTCGATGTGGATCTCGTGACCGGGCGCCCGCACCAACTTGCCGGCGGGGCTAGGTGAGCGGTCGGGGGCGCACCGCCGGCCGCGAGCTCAGGCCACCGACTCGCGCCTGCGACGACGCTTGGTCCCGTACAGCGCCTGATCGGCGCGAGCCACCAGCCGGTCCGGATCCTCTCCGGGCTCGTGGACCGCTATCCCGAGGCTCGCGTCGATCGAGTCGAACGGCGCGCGGGCCGCGCGCGAGATGGCGTACTCCAGGCGACGCGCCACCCGCTCGGCGTCGAGGCGGCTGGCTCCCCCCAGCACGACCGCGAACTCATCGCCGCCGATGCGGAAGGCGTCGTCGGAGCGGCGCAGGCCGGTGCGCAGGGCATCGGCGAGCAGCCGCAGGGCGAGGTCGCCGGCCTCGTGGCCGTACGTGTCGTTCAGCGCCTTGAGGTTGTCCATGTCGCAGAGGATCAGCGCGAACGTGCCGTCCGGGTGGGCTGCCTCGCCCGCCAGCCGCGCGAGGAACGCGCGCCGGTTCGGGAGCCCCGTCAACGCGTCGTGGCGGGCCTCGTGGCGCAGCTCCGCCGCCTGGTCGGCGGACTGGAGCGCCGCCACCGCCTGGTTGGCGAACAGCCGCAGCGCCTGCAGCCGCGCACGGTTGGGCAGCAGCCGGTCGCGCGGGTCGTCGACCCAGATCAGCCCCAGCCGCCGGCCGTCCTGCTCCTCGAGTGGGACGAGCAGCCAGTGGCGCGCCCAGGCGTGGGGGCCGCGGCCGTTCATCTCGGAACGGAAGTTGATGCTGTGCGCGCCGATCCGCTGCTCGGCGACGTGGGCGGGCAGCAGGTAGCAGCCGGCCACCTCGAACTCCTCGGTGAACAGCGGCGCGAGCGCCTCCAGCGTCATGCCGTGGTTCACGGCCTCGGCGTCGAGCTCCCAGCCGCTCGTCGCCACCGGCGTAAGTGGAGCGCCCGCGGCCGGCGCGCGCTCGATCGCCACCTTGTCGAAGCGAAGCGCGTCGTGGATGCCGTCGCAGACAGCCTGCAGCACCTCCTCCGTTTCGTCGGCCTCCGCCAGCCGCCCCGACACCTCGAGCACGCCCTCGAGCATGTTCTGGTGCTGGACGTCGTTGGCCGTGGCCTGCGCGATCCGCAGGGCGAGCGCGGCGTGACCGGCCACCGCCACGAGCGCGTCGAGCTCCTCGTCCCCGGGGCGGCGACCCGTCTCGGGCTCGTCGACCGACACCATGCCGATCAGCCCTCCCCTCGCGTCGCGCAACGGGACGAACAGGGCGTCCTCGGCCTTCCAGGCGTCGGGGTCGTCGGTCGGCGCGAGCTTCGGCACGAAGGTCTCGACCCCGAACTCCTCCCAGTCGAATTCCTCGGCGGCCACGAAGTAGGCGCCGCGGCGCTCGAAGCGCTCCGCCAGCAGCGGATACCAGGTGTCGGCCGGTGAAGTGCGCCCGACGAGATGCCGGCTCGCGTCCTCCGAGCCGACCGCCGCCGCGGTCAGCATGTCGTCGAATGCCGGCCGGTAGACGTTCACCACCACGGCGCCGTAGCCGAGCAGCTCGGCGATCGTGCGGCAGACCTCCTCGAGCACGGCCTGGAGGTCGCTCTCGTCGCGAACACCGGCCGTGCGCTCGAACATCGCGCCCAGCCGAGCGAGGATCGCGAGCTCTGAGGCGGGCATCGGCTATGCCCTCCGCTTCGACCCGATGGGCACGATCTTCGCGTGCTCGCTGCGCAGCTCGCGGCAGAGCCGGGCGGCCTCCGCGTTCACCCGCGGCCAGGGAGGGCCGGGACGAGCGAGCGCCCAGCCCTGGCCGGTGCTCACGCCGAGATGGACCAGCACGCGCAGCTCGTCGAGCGTCTCCACCCCCTCGGCGCAGATCGACGCGCCGGTGGAGCGCGCGAAGTGGACGAGCGAGCCGATCAGGGCGATCTTCGCGGGGTCTGTGTGAACGTCGGCAACCAGCGCGCGATCGAGCTTGATGATGTCCGCGCGCATTCGCATCACCTGCTGCAGCCCGGCGTAGCCCTCGCCGGCGTCGTCCACCGCGATCCGCGCGCCTCGGGCCCGCAGCGGGTCGAGGCGACGATGGAGAGCCTCGATGTCGAGCACGCGCTCCTCCTCGGTGATCTCGATCACCACATTGTCGAGGTTCGCGGGGAGCTGCTCGCGCACCTCGGGCGACGCCAGCGCCGTCGGGCTCATGTTGACCGACAAAAAGGACCCGGCGGGACGTTCCGGCGACTCGAGGGCCCGCCTGACCGCCTCGGCCTCGAGGGCCGCGCCCAACCCGAAGCGGTGCGCCTGGGAGAACCACCAAGTGGGCGGCAGGCCGGGCTTGCCCTCGAAGCGCGCCAGCGCCTCGAAGCCCACCGGCTCGCCGCTTGCGAGCGCCACGATCGGCTGGAACACCGGACGAACGGCGTCGGGGCGGGCGATCAACTCGGCGAAGTCCCCGCGCTGCTCGTCGGTGACCACGAAGACGTGCTCGGGGTCGTAGCCGCGCGAGCATCCGCGCCCGCTCTCCTTCGCCCAGATGAGCGCGCCGTTGGCCAGCTGGAGCAGGGGCCCGGGGGTGCGCGCGTCCTGCGGGAAGCATGCGATCCCGGCCGAGCAGCGCAGCGAGTTGCGCACGCTGCCCGCGGACTCGACAGCAGCGCGGGCCGCCTCGGCGAGCGCGAAAGCGCGGGCGCTGTCGGCGTCCCGCAGAACGATCCCGAACTCATCCCCGCCGATCCGGGCCACGAGGCCGAGCTCGCGCAGAGCGGATCTGAGGCTCGAGGCGGCGGCCACGAGCAGCTCGTCGCCGAAGGGATGGCCGCGCGACTCGTTCACCCGCTTGAAGTCGTCCACGTCGAGGATCACGACGGCGAGCGGACGCCCGCTCTCCCGCGCGCGCTCGAGCTCCGTCCCGAGCTCCTCCTGGAAGCGCAGGTGGTTGGCCAGCCCCGTCAGCGGGTCGCGGTGGGCGAGCTCCTCCAAGCGACGGTTGTTCTCCTGGAGCTCAGCCGCCATGGCGTCGAAGTCGCGCGCAAGATCGCCCAGCTCGTCGCGGCGGCGCCAGGCGAGGCGGGTGTCGAGGTCGCCGGCGCCCACCGCGCGGGTGGCGAGCCGCAGGCGGTCGAGCGGGTGGAAGATGCCGCGCCGCAGCAGGACTGCGGCGAAGACGCAGAAGCCGGCGAGAAGCAGGGCGAGCACGACCAGCACGTTCGTGTTGCGGTCGTCGAGCGCCTCGGCGGCCGGGCGCAGGTCGTAGCCGGCTGCCAGCGCCGCCGGCGTCCGGCCCTCCTCGGCGATCGGCGTGACGAGCAGCTCGTCGTGGCGCGCGCCGGCGCGTGTCTCGCCGGCCCGGGGCGCTCCCGACCCGAGGGCGGCCGCAGCCAGGCTCGCCTCCGCGCGACTGCCGGCCGCCGGGCCCACCGCGGCCACCGGCTGCGTGCCGCCCGGAACGTACACGGCCGCCGAGCTCAGCTCCGGGTGGAGGGCCAGGAGCCGACGCAGCTCGCGGGAGAGCGAAGCCGGACGCTCGAGGGCGCGGGGACCGAGTCGCTGCTCGAACGACGCCGTGGCGGCGGCGAGCAGGGTCTGAGCCGAGTCGCGATAGGCGCCCTCGAGCTCGTCCGAGGAGCTTCTGCTCGCCACATAGGCGCATGCCGCGGCAGCGAGCACGAGCGCGACGCTCACCTGGAGACGAAGGCTGCGCAGCGATTGCCGGGAGAAAAAGGAGCGGGCCAAGCGGGACACCCGGACTAGTATCGGTCACCGCGCTGCCCGTCTGTACTCCGGGTCGGCCCGACACGCTGGCCGCGGGCGGCCCCGCGGCCGCGCATCTAGCGCAGGTCGCGCACCCTGATGCCGTGTGGATCGGGCGCCCGGCCGCCGATTCCCTGGACGCCCGCCACCCCTACGAGCCGGCCCTGGCGCCCGCTCCTCAGCACCTGGATCACTCCCACTCCCGGCGTCGAGCCGGACGCCTCGTGGCCCGAGGCCGGCCGCGGTCCGCGCAGCGAGGCGAACATCCGATGCCCGCTCGGCGAGAGGTCGAACAGGTCGGGTGCGGGGTCGACGCTTGCCATGCCCGCGAGCGAGAAGCGGTTCACGATCGCGTCTGTCTCGGTGTCCACGACCGTCACGTCGTTCTGCCGGCGGTCACCCCACCAGAGGTAGCGAGCGTGCCTCGTGAGAGCGACGGCGTGGGCATCCACCGCCCCATCGCGTGAGTAGACGAGCCGCGCCGCGGGGCTGTTCGGGGTCGCGCTGGGCGTGGCGCCGAACGCGTCAAGATCGAAGGCGTAGACGCTGTGGCCGTAGGGCTCCGCGGGCGCTCCGGCGCCGCTGTTCACGTACATCTTGCCCGCGGCCTCCATCTCGCCGCAGCCGTTGTCGTCGACGTGCGCGCTGTCGTACTCGGCAACGATCCGCATCGGGGTGACGTTGTGGTCGATCACGAACATGCCGCCGCCGCGGAGCGTGACGAACGTGAAGGCCCCGTCGCCCGTGGTGCGCGGGCAGATCGGGGCGTTGTCGGGCCGCAGCCCGGGGCTCTCGCAGGGCGCGCCGCTCGGGGTGGTGCAAGCGGCGAGGTCGAGCGTGGCGGCGCCCTCGAGCGTGTACTCGTCGCTCGCGTAGTCGGTGGCGATCCGCTGCAGGAGCTTCCCGTTCTGGTTTGCCACGATCAGGTGCCGCTGGTCCGGCGTCGGCCAGGCGGCATGCGCTTGGGCGCCCGCGTCCACGCAGCCCACGGGCTCCCGCGTGTCGGCGTCGAGGAACGCGATGTGCCCGCTGGCGACGTAGGCGATCACGGCGTGGGTGTTGCCGCCCGCGCCGTCCTCGTCGCCACCGTTGAAGACGAGCATGTGCGGGCGCCGGGGCTCGCTGGCCGTGGCCTCTATGCAGTACGTGCGAGCGGCCTCACCGAGCTCGACCGTCTCGGGCACGGCCCCCGACGGGTCGTCCACGAGCCGCCCGCCGTGGAACACGTGCAGCCGCCCGGCCGATCCGTTCGCGTCGGCGCCCTGCTGGTCGAGCAGCCAGACCTCGAACGAAGGTGGGCCGCCATCGTCGCCGGGGCCGGCGCCGGCCGCTCCGACAGCCGCGGCCGCGCCCGCGCAGACCAGGCAGGCGAGTGCGGCGAGCAGCATCGTGGACTTCATCTAGGGGTCCTCCTTGACATGGGCGACGGCGCGGGCAAGGCCGGGCGGAGCGCGCTGGGGAAGCGCCCCAGGCCGGCGCGCGCCGGTCGGCCGGCGGTCCCGCGGGCTTGGGAACGTATGTGCTATTCGGACGAGAGCTCACGCTTCCGGCGGCGCCTATCGATTCGATGGAGTTTCGGCGCCCGAAGCGCTACGAACGCTGCAGGAACCACCCCCCGCCGACCAGATCGCGGTACACCACGACGTTGCGACCGTCGATCAGGACGAGCTCGAAGTAGCGCCGGCGAAGCGGCTTGCCTGTCCACCAACGATCCTCGACCACCCATTCCTCGCGCAGCGAGTCGACGCTGCGGCCGGCCACCGCGCGCGGCACCCCGTCGTCGCCGGGGGTGACCGTGGTGGGCTTGGGCGCGCCGAGCCGGCGGCCCGCGCCGGGCGCGGGCGGCGGCGCGCTCATGGGAGCGGCGCTCCGGAGCGGCTCACGGGAGCGGCGCTCCGGAGCGGCTCGCGGGACCGGCGCGTCCGGGGCGGCTAGGGAGGCCGGGACGTCCGGGGCGGCTCACGAGGCCGGCGCGTCCGGAAACGGCGCCAGCAGCGCCCGGCGCTCCGGGATGCGCGAGTCCGGGTCCACGTCGAGCACTCGCAGGGCGGCGTCCGCGCCGGCGGCCTGGCGGGCCTGGCGGACGGCCTCGCCGAGCCGCCCGCGGCGAACCGCGGCGGCCTCGTCGAGCAGACGGCCCTGGTCGTGTGCCGGCGGTCCGAACGCCTCCACCTCGAGCGCGAGCGACTCGGACGGGGCCGGCAGCTCGGCCAGCTTCGGTGCGAGCGCCAGCCGGATGCGGGCGGGGTCGGCGCTCGCCCGCCGCAGCGTGACCGCGGTGCGCCAGGTGCCACCGGTGACGAAGCGCGCCGACACGGCGAGCGCCCGCAGCGAGCGCCCGCGCCGCTCACGGCGGGCGAGCACGCGCGCGATCAGCAGCTCGAGCGCGCGCTCGAGCTGCTGTCCCGAGGCGGCCTCGGGCAGGTCGAGCCGCTCGCTCACGGGCTCCGGCGGCCGCCGCGGCTCGATCGGCGTGTCCCGGCCGCGGGCGAGATCGAGCGCGAGCAGCCCCGGGTGCCCGAAGCGCTCCGCCACCGCGCGGGCGGACAGCACGGCGACCTCCCCGAGCGTGCGAACACCGAGCCGCTCGAGCACCTCGGGCAGCGCCTGGAGCTCGGGACGGGTGCGCAGCAGGCCGACCGGAAGCGGCGCAAGGAAGTCCCGCACACGGGAGTCCTCGACCACAACGGCGCCGGAAGGCAAGGCGCCGAGCGGGCTACCCGCCGGCGCAACGCGCGCCAGGCCGCGGCGGCGCGGCCGCGCCTCGAGCGCC
>DASQNF010000093.1:0-33702 GCA_035645115.1 Thermoleophilaceae bacterium
GGCCCCCCCGAGGCGGCGCCCGGCTCCCAGCGCGGCGGAGGCGCCCGGCCCACCCGCGGCGGGCGCGCCGGCGAGGGCACCGCCGCCGGCGGAGGCGGCGGCCGGCGCAGGCGAGTGGTGATCGACTCCCAGGCGGCCAGGCGCGACCGCACCCCGCCGCCGCCGCAGCAGCCGGTGCGCCGTGGTCGCGGCAGGCGCCGTCGCCCGCAGTGGGTCGAGCCCGATCTCGAGGCCGAGGCGCGCGCCAAGCTCGAGGCCGAGATGGCCGAGGACCCAGCGGTCCCGGTGCGATCGGGCTCGACGGTCAAGGAAGTGGCCGAGTCGCTCCAGCTCTCCGCCCCCGAGGTGATCAAGAAGCTGATGGAGCTCGGCGAGATGGCCACGCTCACGCAGACGCTCTCAGACGAGGCGATCGAGGTGCTCGCCGAGGGCTTCGACAAGCGCGTCGAGATGGTCTCCGCCGCCGAGGAGATCGAGGCCGACCCGATCTTCGAGGACTCCGACGAGGAGCTGATCGAGCGGCCGCCTGTGATCACGATCATGGGCCACGTCGACCACGGCAAGACGAGCCTCCTCGACGCGATCCGCGAGACCGAGGTGGCGGCCGGGGAGGCCGGCGGGATCACCCAGCACATCGGCGCCTATCAGGTGCACCACGCGGACCACACGATCACGTTCCTCGACACGCCCGGCCACGAGGCCTTCACCGCGATGCGCGCCCGCGGCGCCAAGGTCACCGACATCGCGGTGATCGTGGTGGCGGCCGACGACGGCGTGATGCCTCAGACGGTCGAGGCGATCGACCACGCGAAGGCCGCCGGCGTGCCGGTGATGGTCGCGGTCAACAAGATCGACAAGGAGGGCGCCGACCCCAACCGCGTGCGCGGCGAACTTGCCCAGCAGGGCCTCACGCCGGCCGACTGGGGCGGGGACACCGAGTTCGTGGACGTCTCCGCCAAGACCCGGCAGAACCTCGACGACCTGCTCGAGACGCTCGTCACGCTCGCCGAGATCCAGGAGCTCAAGGCGAACCCGGAGGCGGACGCCTCCGGATTCGTGATCGAGTCGCGCCTCGACCCCGGACGAGGTCCGGTCGTCTCGCTGCTGATCAACCGCGGCCGCATGAACGTGGGCGACTCGCTCGTGGCCGGCGAGCACTGGGGGCGCGTGCGGGCGATGCACGACTACCGCGGCCAGCGAGTCGAGGAGGCCCTCCCTGGAATGCCGGTCGAGATCCTCGGCTTCGACGGCGTGCCCGACGCCGGCGAGCACTTCCGCGTGGTCGAGAACGACCGCGAGGCCAAGCGCGTGGCGAACGAGCGCGCGATCCGCGTGAAGCAGGAGGCGCTGGCCCGCCAGGCCGGCCGGCGGGTATCGCTCGAGGACGTGCTCGCGCGCGCAGAGCGCGGCGAGAAGGAGCTCAACCTCGTGCTCAAGGCGGACGTGGCCGGCTCGCTCGAGGCACTCGCCGACGAGATCGTGCGCCTGCCCCAGGACAAGGTGCAGGTCAACATAATCCGCGAGGGCGTGGGCGGCATCGCCGAGTCCGACGTGATGCTCGCCTCGGCCTCCGACGGCGTGATCATCGGCTTCAACGTGCGCCCGGTGGGCAACGCGGCCCAGGTGGCCGACCAGGAGGGCGTGGAGATCCGCACCTACTCGGTGATCTACAAGATCGTCGAGGACCTGCGCGACGCGATGGAGGGTTTGCTCGAGGCGGTGTCGGTCGAGGAGCCCGTGGCCACCGTCGAGGTGCGCGCGACCTTCAAGGCCTCGCGCATCGGCACGATCGCCGGCTCCTACGTGGCCGAGGGAACCGTTCGCCGCGGCGCCCAGTGCCGCCTCGTCCGCGACGGGACCGTGGTGTACGAGGGCCGGATCGCCTCGCTGCGGCGCTTCAAGGACGACGTGCGCGAGGTCACCGTCGGCATGGAGTGCGGCATCGTCCTCGAGAACTACCCCGACCCGAAGGAGGGGGACGTGATCGAGGTCTTCGAGACGAAGCAGGTAGAGCAGACGCTGTCATGACACGCCGCCGCGCGGGCCGAGCCCGCGGGTTCGCGCCGTGAGCTTCGTCTGCCTGCTCGAGATCCATCTGCACTTCCCCGACAGCGGCAGCCTGAAGGGAAAGCGCAAGGAGCTGTCGTCGCTGAAGGCCCAGCTCCAGCGACGCTTCGGCGCGGCGGTGGCGGAGACCGACCACCACGACCTCTGGCAACGTGCCACCCTCAGCGCCGCGCTGGTCGGGCGCGAGGCCGGCCCGCTGCGCGAGCGCGCGGCGCAGCTCGACCGCTACGTGGTGGCGAGCTTCCCGGACGGCGCACGGGTGGACTGTCAAATGGTGTCACGACAAGACCTTCTCTAGCATGAGCGAGCGCATGCGCAGGGTGAATGAGGCGGTCCGCGAGGTCGTCTCGGCGAGGATCGCCGGGGGACTCGGGGACCCGCGCATAGGATTCGTGACCGTGACCGCCGTGGAGACAACCCCCGACCTGCGCCAGGCGCGCGTGTTCGTGAGCGTGCTCGGCGGCGAGGAGGAGCGCGTGGAAACGCTCGCCGGGCTCGACTCCGCGCACGGCCTGATGCAGCAGGACCTCGCACGCGAGCTGCGAATGAAGCGCACACCGACGCTCCAGTTCGTCTTCGACGAGTCGATAGACAGGGGCATGCGCATAACCGAGCTGCTGGGGGACGAGGACAGGGGATGAGCGTCCTCACCGAACAGGACCAGGCGCTGATCGAGCTCCGCCAGGCGGACAAGCTCCTGCTGACCACGCACGAGAACCCCGACGGCGACGCCCTCGGCTCGTTGGTGGCCATGCACTGGATCCTCGAGCAGCTCGGCAAGGACTCCCTGATGTTCATGTCGCCGGACGAGTTCCCGCTGCCCTGGGAGTACCGCGGCTTCACCTTCGACGGCCTCGTGGGGGCCCCGCCCGAGGACGTGGTCGAGCGCACGATCGTGTTCCTCGACTGCGGGAACATCGACCGCATGCCGGTGGAGTTCCTCCAGGCGGACGGCCTCCACATCCTCAACATCGACCATCATCACGACAACACCCGCTTCGGCACGGTGAACCTGGTGGCGCCGGAGGCCTCCTGCACCGCGGAGATCGTGTGGCGGCTCGCGAAGGACCTCGGCGCCGAGATCACGCTCGCGATCGCGGACGCGCTCTACACGGGGCTCGTCACCGACACCGGCAAGTTCATGTACGAGAACACGACGCCCGAGGCCCATCGGATGGCGGCGGAGCTGATCGAGGTGGGCGTGGAGCCACACGAGGTCTACCGGCGCCTCTACGAGGAGCTTCCGTTCCGGCGCCTCAAGCTGCTGCAACGCGCGCTCGAGAGCGTCGAGCGCCACGACGACGGCGCGCTCACGATCGCCCACCTCACGCGCGAGGACTACGAGGCCACCGGGGCCTTCGAGACCGACTCCGAGGGAGTGGTCGACCACATGCGCTCGGTGGAGGGCACGCGCGTGGCGGGCCTCGTCCGCGAGCTGCTGGGCGACGAGCGCGACGGGATGCGCAAGGTCAGCCTGCGCGCCACCGACAACACGGTCGACGTGTCGCGGATCGCGCGCGCGTTCGGCGGCGGCGGGCATCCGCAGGCGGCCGGCTTCTCCACCGCCACGCCATACCGCGAGCTCGTGGACATGCTGCGGGCGCTCGTGGCCGAACAGCTCCCCTAGCGCGCTTGCCGGCCGCCGGAGAGAGGCGTGCGGAAGGGCATGCCCGGGACGGCGTCCTGCTCTGTGCGAAGCCCGCGGGTGTGACCTCGCATGACGTGGTGGCGCGGGTCCGGCGCTCGCTCCCGCGGGGAACCAAGGTCGGGCACGCCGGCACGCTCGACCCGTTCGCCACCGGGCTTCTGCTCGTGCTGGTGGGACGCGCCACGCGCGCCCAGCGCTTCCTGATGGGCCTCCCGAAGACCTACCGCGCCGTGGCGCGCCTCGGCTGGACGTCCGACAGCGGCGACCGGGACGGCGAGCTCGAGCGCACCGGGCGCATGCCCGAGCGGCTCGAGGTCCCCACGGGCGAGCAGCTCCAGCGCCCGCCCGCGTACTCGGCGCTGAAGGTCGGCGGCCGGCGCGCCTACGAGCTGGCGCGCGCGGGCGAGCCGCCCGAGCTCGAGCCGAGGCCGGTGAGCGTTTACCGCGCCGAGCTGCTCTGGCACGAGGGCGAGCGCGCAGCCTTTGAGGTCGAGTGCTCGGCGGGCACCTATGTACGCAGCCTGGTCGCTGCGCTCGGCGACGCGTACTGCGAGGAGCTCGAGCGCACGGCGATCGGTCCGTTTCGCCTGGACGACGCGGACCCCGGCCGGCTCATCCCGCTGGAGCAGGCGCTCGCGTTCCTTCCCGAGCGGCAGCTCGGCCCCGACGAGGCGCGCGCCGTGCGCCACGGTCGCCGGGTCGCGGCGGCGGGCGCGCTGGGCCCACACGTGCGCCTGACGCACGAGGGCACGCTGATCGGGATCGGCGAGGCGCGGGAACGGGAGCTGCAGCCCGTCGTAGTGTTCGCGCCCGCATGAAGGTCACCTCACTCCCCGACGTGGACCCGGGCTCGGGCCCGCGCAAGGTAGCGATCGGAACCTTCGACGGCGTCCACCGCGGGCACCGCGCCGTGATCGAGGGCTCGGACACCGTGCTGACCTTCGACCCTCACCCGCTCTCGGTGATCCACCCCGAGGCCACGCCCAAGCTGATCAGCCCGTTCGGGATCAAGCGCGACCTGATCGCCGGCCTCGGGGTGCGGGAGCTCGTGATCATCCCGTTCGACGGCAGCTTCGCCGAGCAGACGGCGGAGGAGTTCGTGCAGGAGGTGCTGATAGCGAAGCTCGCCGCCGAGCGCGTGTCGGTGGGCGAGAACTTCCGCTTCGGGAAGGGAGCGCAGGGCACGGCCGAGCTCCTGCGCTCGCATCCCGAGTTCGAGACCGACGTCGTGGAGCTCGTGGAAGCCGAGGGCGAGACGATCTCCTCGAGCCACATCCGCGGCCTGGTTGCGGCCGGGGAGGTGAAGGAGGCGGCGGCGTTCCTCGGCGGCCCGTTCCTGTTCGAGGGCGAGGTGGTCCACGGCGACAAGCGCGGGCGCACGCTCGGCATGCCCACCGCAAACCTCGTGCCGGACGACGCCCTCGTGTGCCCGGGCCACGGCGTGTACGCGGCCTGGGCGCGCGTCGGCCCGGACCGCTCCGACCCGACCTACCCGCGCGCCGGCGACCACCCGGCGGCGGTGAACGTGGGCGTACGGCCCACGTTCGTGAGCGGCCGCGGGCTGCTCGTGGAGGCCCATTTGATCGGGTTCGAAGGCGACCTGTACGGGGAGCCGCTGAGGCTCGCCTTCCTCGAGCGGCTGCGCGGCGAGAAGCGCTTCGAGACGGTCGACGAGCTGGTCGAGCAGATGAACGCGGACGTCGAGCAGGCGCGACAGATCTGCGCGCGGGCTCCCGCCTGACGGCTGCTACGGTTTCGCCCTCGATGAGCCTCACGGCGGAGAAGAAACGCGAGATCGTGGCCAAGCACGGGCGCGCCGACGCCGACACCGGCTCGACCGAGGTCCAGGTGGCGCTCCTCACCGCACGGATCAACGAGCTCACCGAGCACCTGCGCGAGCACAAGAAGGACCACCATTCGCGCCGCGGGCTGCTGATGCTCGTGGGCAAGCGCCGCCGCCTCCTCAAGTACCTGCAGAGGTCGGACATCGACCGCTACCGCGCGCTCATCCAGGAGCTCGGCCTCCGGCGATGATCGAGCCCGGCTCTGCGGCGCCGGACTTCACGCTGCCGGACCAGGACGGACGCGAGGTCTCGCTGGCGGACTTTCGCGGCCGCACGCTCGTGCTCGTCTTCTACCCGGCCGACTTCAGCCCGACCTGCACCGACCAGCTCAACCTCTACCAGGAGGTCTTGCCCCAGCTCGAGCAGGAGGGCGCGGCGCTGGTCGGCATCTCCGTGGACGGCGCCTACTGCCACAAGGCCTTCCAGGCGCACCTGAACATCACGATCCCGCTGCTCGCCGACTTCCACCCGAAGGGCGAGGTGGCGCGCGCCTACGGGCTCTGGTCGGAGGAGTACGGGGTGGCGAGCCGCGGGCTCGTGATGGTCGGGCCGGGCGGCACGGTCGTCTGGTCGTACCGCGGGCCGCCGCTCGAGGTGCCCGGAGCGAACCTCATCTTTGACGCCCTGGACCAGCGCAGCGCCGCCTGAGCCCGGTCGCGACGACCACGTCCGCGGCGCGGGCCCGGTGGTGATCGAGTACGCCGACCTCGAGTGCCCCTACTGCGCGAAGGCGCACATGATCCTGAAGGCGCTGCCCGTGACGCGAGTGTTCAGGCACTTCCCCGTGACCTCGAAGCATCCGCGTGCGCGCGCGCTCGCGGCGGCCGCCGAAGCCGCGGCGCTCCAGGGGCGCTTCTGGGAGATGCACGACTCGCTGCTCGAGGACCAGGGCCACCTCGACGACCCCCACCTCTGGGAGCGCGCCCGGCGCCTCGGGATCGACCTCGAGCGCTTCGAGGCCGAGCGCCGCTCCGACTCCGTCGCCGAGCGCGTGGAGCGCGACTTCCGCAGCGGCGTACGGGCCGGCGTGGCGAGCACGCCCACCCAGTTCGTGGCCGGCGAGCGCCTGCCGGGGGTGCCGGACGCCGCGTTTCACCGGGCACTCGGCCTGCCGCCACGTTGCTAGCATCGCCTGCGTTCAACGGAACGAATGAAAGCCATGCCGCCAACCGGAGGCGGCTGAGAAACGCCGGACCGCGGGCCAGGCCCGCGCTGCGGCGGAAAGGACGCACATGACTGATGGTGTAAGCCGGGTCTCGCTCGAGATGGGCGGGAGCTCGATCGAGTTCGAGACCGGCAAGCTCGCCCGACAGGCGAGCGGCGCCGTCGTGGTGACCGCTGGAGAGACCAAGGTGCTCTGCACGGCCACCGCAGGAAACCCCCGCGACGTCGACTTCCTCCCGCTGACGGTGGACGTCGAGGAGCGCATGTACGCCGCGGGCAAGATCCCCGGCAGCTTCTTCCGCCGCGAGGGCCGCGCCGGCGAGAAGGCCACCCTCACGGCGCGAATGATCGACCGGCCGCTGCGCCCGCTCTTCCCAAAGGGCTGGAACCGGGAGACGCAGCTCGTCTCGATCCCCATGTCGATCGACCACTCGCACCCCTACGACATCCTCGCGATGAACGGCGCCAGCGCGGCGCTGATGCTCTCGGACATCCCCTTCCCGGCCCCCGTCGGCGCAGTGCGGATCGGCCAGGACGCAGAGGGCGCCTTCCTCGTGAACCCCGACGAGGAGTGGCTGCTCGAGTCGCCGCTCGACCTGGTGGTGGCCGGCACCGAGGACGCCATCCTGATGGTCGAGGCCGGCGCCACCGAGATCACCGAGGCCGAGATCCTGGACGCGCTCGACATCGCGCACGCCGAGATCAAGCGGCTCTGCAAGGCGCAGCGCGAGCTGCGCGAGCTGGCGGGCAAGGACAAGGTCGAGATCACCCCGCCCCAGGTGGACGAGGCGATCATGGACGAGATCAAGTCCCGCTTCGGCGCCGCCCTCGAGGACGCGACCCAGGTCGCCGACAAGCTCGAGCGCCAGGACGCGACCAAGAAGGTCGAGGAGGAGACGCTCGAGGCGCTCTCCGGCGACCCCGACGAGCCGGAGAGCTACAAGGAGCGAAGGGGGGCGGTGCAGCTCGCCTTCGACCGGCTCGAGAAGGACATCATCCGGCGGCGCATCGCGATCGACAAGAAGCGCCCCGACGGCCGCGCCGCAAAGGAGATCCGCGACATCTGGATCGAGGTCCCGGCGGCTCCGCGGCTGCACGGCTCGGCGATCTTCACGCGCGGCCAGACCCAGGCGTTCTCGGTCGCGGCGCTCGGCACCACGCGTGACGAGATGCGCCTGGACACGCTCGGCCTGCAGGAGTCGAAGCACTACTTCCACCACTACAACTTCCCGCCGTTCTCGGTGGGGGAGGCCGGCTTCATGCGCGGGCCCAAGCGCCGCGACATCGGCCACGGCGCGCTCGCGGAGCGGGCGCTCGTGCCGGTGGTGCCGAAGATCGACGAGTTCCCGTACACGATCCGCGTGGTCTCGGACATCCTCGAGTCGAACGGGTCGAGCTCGATGGCGTCGGTCTGCGGCTCCACGCTCGCGCTGATGGACGCCGGCGTGCCGATCAAGGCGCCGGTTGCCGGTGTGGCGATGGGCCTGATCAAGGAGGGCGACGACTACACGGTCCTCACCGACATCGCGGGCGTCGAGGACCACCTGGGCGACATGGACTTCAAGGTCGCCGGCACCGCCAATGGCATCACCGCCCTGCAGATGGACATAAAGATCTCGGGGGTGACCTTCGAGATCCTGCGCGACGCGCTCGGGCAGGCGAAGGACGCACGCATGTCGATACTCGGCAAGATGGCCGAGGTCCTCGCCGAGCCGCGCCCGGAGCTCTCGCAGCACGCGCCGCGCATCTCCCAGATCCAGATCGACACCGAGAAGATCGGCGCGATCATCGGCAAGGGCGGCGAGACGATCCGCGCGCTCTCGGAGGAGTTCGACGCCCAGATCGACATTGACGACGACGGCACGGTGCGCATCTACGCCCAGACGGGTGAGCAGGGCGATGCGCTCACCGACCGCATCCGCTCTATGACCAAGGAGGTCGAGGTCGGCGACGAGTTCACCGGCAAGGTCGTGAAGACGACCACCTTCGGCGCCTTCATCGAGCTCGCCAAGGGCACCGACGGCTTGCTGCACATCTCGAACATCGCGCCGGGCCAGCGCCCGAACACGGTTGAGGAGGTCGTCAACCGCGGCGACGAGCTGCGCGTGAAGGTGGTCGAGGTGGACCGCGAGCGCGGGCGGGTGGGCCTGCGCCTGGCCGAGGACCCCGAGATCGCGGGCAAGTCCGCCGCCGATCTCGCGGCGATGGGCACCGGCGACAGGGGCGGGCGCGGCGACCGCGGTGACCGCGACCGCGGCGACCGCGGTGGGCGCGGCCGGCGCGAGAACGGCGGACGCGGCGGGCGCGACCGGGAGCGCCCGCGCTCACGCGACCGCTCGGAGTAGCGCCGCTTGAGCACCCAGCCGGCCCAGCTCACCGTCCTCGACTCGGGCGTCCGAGTCGTGACCGAGGCGATGCCCTCGGTCCGCTCGATCGCGCTCGGGTTCTGGGTGAGGGCCGGCTCCCGCGACGAGGCCGGCGAGCAGGCCGGCCTCTCGCACTTCCTAGAGCACCTGCTCTTCAAGGGCAGCGAGCGCTTCTCGTCGCTCGAGATCGACGAGACCTTCGACGCGATGGGGGCGGAGGTGAACGCCGGTACCGGCAAGGAGACGACCAACGTCTACTCGCGCTTCCTCGACGGCCACTTGGAGCGGGCTTTCGACGTACTCCAGGACATGTTCCTGCGCCCCGCCTACCCCGACATCGACGCCGAGCGCCAGGTGGTGATCGAGGAGATCGCGATGTACGAGGACGAGCCGCAGGACAAGGTGCACGACGTGCTCGCCGGCGCGATCTTCGGCGACCATCCGCTCGGCCGGCCGGTGATCGGGCGGGCCGAGGTGATCTCCGCGGTGCCGGTGCCCGACATCGCCGCCTGGCACGACGGGCGCTACGTGGCGGGCAACATCGTCGTGGCTGCGGCCGGCAACCTCGACCACGACCGGATCGTCGCGCTGGTCGACGGCGCGGTGGCGGAACCCCGTCCGGCGCCGGGCGCGGCTGCCCCGCCTAACGGCTCGGCGCCCACGCGCCGCTTCTTCGAGAAGGACACCGAGCAGTACCACCTGTGCGTGGGCGGCCCCGGGCTCGAGCGCGGGCACGAGAGCCGCTTCGCGCTTCGCATCCTCGACACGATCCTGGGCGGCTCGACCTCGTCGAGGCTGTTCCAGGAGGTGCGCGAGAAGCGCGGGCTCGCCTATGCCGTCTACTCGTACGCGAGCCACTTCGCCGACTCCGGCCAGGTGGCGCTCTACGTGGGCACCCGCCCGGACAACGTGGCCGAGGCGATGAATGTGATCGGCTCCGAGCTGCGCCGCCTGTACGAGGACGGTGTCAGCTCCGAGGAGCTCGAGCGCGCGCGGGAGAACGTGAAGGGGCGCACGGTCCTTTCGATGGAGTCCACGCTCACGCGCATGAGCCGGCTCGGCAGCTCGGTGCTGATGGGCGTCCCCGTGCTGAGCGTCGACGAGCTGCTGGCGGCCTACGACGCGGTCACGCTCGCGGAGGTCAACGCGCTCGCCCGCGAGCTGTGGGCGCCCGAACGGATGTCGGCGGCCGGCGTGGGCGCGGACGAGTCCGCCTTCCGGGCGGCGCTCGAGCCGGTCTCGCCGGCGCTGGCGGCGTGATCAACGTCGCAGTCTCGGGTGCGGCGGGCCGGATGGGCGCGACGGTCTGCGCGGCGGTCGAGGCGGCCGAGGACATGGCGCTCGTGGGGCGGGCCGACCCGCTGCTCCAGACGGCGCTCGGCGACGTGCTCGGGGACGCCGACGTGGTGGTGGACTTCTCGACGCCCGACACGGCGCCGGACAACGCGCGCCTGTGCCTCGAGGCCGGCGTCCACTGCGTGATGGGAACCACCGGCGCCGACTTCTCGCAGCTCGAGGGGGCGGGCGCCGCGAACCTGTTCGTGGCGCCGAACTTCGCCATCGGGGCCGTGCTGATGATGCGCTTCGCCCGCGAGGCGGCGGCGCACATGCCGGAGTGCGAGATCGTCGAGCTCCACCACGACCGCAAGCTCGATGTCCCTTCGGGCACCGCCGCGCGCACCGCCGAGCTCGTGCGCGAGGCCGGCGGCAACGTGCACGAGCCGATCCACTCGGTGCGGCTTCCGGGACTGGTGGCGCACCAGGAGGTGCTCTTCGGCGGTCCGGGCCAGACACTCACGATTCGTCACGACTCGGTCGACCGGGAGTCGTTCATGCCGGGCGTGCTGCTCGCGGTGCGCAGGGTCGGTGAGCTCGAGGCCTCGCCGACGATCGGGCTCGAGCTGCTGCTCTGAGCTAGGCGCGGAGCAGCAGCGCCGTGACCTCGGCGGCCGGCAGGGGCCGGGAGAGGTGGAAGCCCTGGGCGAGCGGGCAGCCCTGGGCGATGAGGAACTCGCACTGCGCCTCGGTCTCCACGCCCTCGGCCACCACCTCGCGCCCGAACGCCCCCGCCAAGTGGATGATCGCGGCCAGCACCGCGGAGGCCTGGGCGCTCTCGGGCACTTCGCGCATGAACGAGATGTCGATCTTGAGCCGCTCGACCGGCATGCGACGCACGCGACTCAGGGACGAGAAGCCCTTGCCGAAGTCGTCGATCGCGAGCCGCACGCCGAGGGCGTGAAGCCGCTCGAGCGGGCCGGTGCCGGTGGCCTCGTCCATCGCCGCTGACTCGGTGACCTCGACGATCATGCGCCCGGCGTCGATCCCGTGGCGCGCCAGCGTACTCGCGAAGATCTCCGGGTACTCGGGCCTGCGCAGCTCGCGCGGCGAGACGTTCACGCTCAGGCGCGGGGTCAGCCCGAGTGCGGCCCACACGGCACCCTGGCGGCAGAGCTCGTCCACCACCCAAGCGCCGATCGGCTCGATCAGGCCGCTGTGCTCGGCCGCCGGGATGAACCCGCCGGGCGAGACGAGGCCCTGGGCGGGGTCGTTCCATCGCAGCAAGGCCTCCACTTCCACGGGCCGCGTCGTGCCGTTCAACGCGAAGATCGGCTGGTAGTGGAGCACGAGCTGGTTCAGCTCGACCGAGCGTCGCAGGCGAGCGGTGAGCGAGAGCCGCTCGAGCGGGTCCTCGGCCTCGGGAAGGTAAAGCGAGTGCCTTGCCCTGCCGGCGCGCTTGGCCTGGTAGGTGGCGGTGTCGGCGTGGCGGAGCAGCTCGTCGGCGTCGGCGGCGTCGCGCGGGAACACGCTGATGCCCACGCTCGCGCTCACGTGCAGCGACACGCCGGCCACGGAGAACGGGGCGCCGAGAATCGTGGCCACGCGGGCGGCAGCCGCCTCGGCCGGTGCGTCGGCCTCCACCGGCAGGTCGTTGAGCAGCAGGAAGAACTCGTCGCTGCCGTCGCGGGCCAGCACGTCGTAGTGGCGGCTCATTCCGAGCAGGCGCTCGGCGATCGCGCCGAGCAACTCATCGCCGACCGCGTGTCCGAGGCTGTCGTTCACGAGCTTGAAGTCGTCGATGTCGACACACAGCAGGCCCACGCCGGTGCCCGCGCGAGCGGCGCGCGCCACGGCGGCCGTGAGGCGCTCGGAGAGCATCGCGCGATTGCCGAGGCCCGTGAGCTGGTCGTGGTAGGCGAGATATGCCACGCGATCCTGGGCGCGCCGGCGCTCCGTGATGTCCTCACCGGAGCTGAGCGAGCCCGTGACACGGCCGTCGGCGTCGTGCAGCAGCGTGCTGTGCCACGAGATCAGGCGGCTCTCGCCGGCCTTCGAGATCACGCTGCTCTCGTATTCCTCTACGACGGCCAGCTCGCCGCGCAGGAACCGCCCGAAGTCCTCGCGCACCGCCACACGTTCACGCCTGGGCATCACCAGCTCGAACCAGTCACGCCCGCTGAGCTCCGCTTCCGCATATCCGAGCACCTCGCAGGTGCGGCGGTTGGCGAGGCTGACCTCGCCGCCCTCGTCGAGAACCACGATCATCGTGGCCGCCACGTCCAGGTAGCGCTGGGCGCGGGCCTCGCTCTCGGAGAGATCGTGCTGGGCGCTCTTGAGCTGGCTCAGGTCCATCAGGACGCCCTGCGTGCAGACGGGCCGCCCGAGCTCGTCGCGGATCACCGTGTCCCGCTCCCAGACCCATACCTCATGGCCGTCGGCGGCGATCATGCGGAACTCGCCCTCGTACTCCTCGGCGTTCTCGAAGCTCCTGTGCTCGTTGTCGAGGACGCGGGCTCGATCCTCGGGATGGATCCGCTCCGCCCACAGCTGCGGGTCGGCGAGCCAGTGCTCGGCGGGGTAGCCGAGCAGCTGCTCGACCTGCGGGCTTATGTACAGGAACGGCGCTTCGGGGCTGAACTCGCAGATGTAGGTAACCGCCGGAATCTGCTCGACGAGCATGCGGTAGCGCACGTCGATCGGAACCTCGTGTCGCTCTGCTGTGTGGGCGGCGCTTCGCTCTTCGTCCATGACTTGGAGGGCCGCCTCGGGCGGTCCTGATCGTTCATCGGCGCTACAGCGCTTATCTTGAGCGTCAGGCCGCGCTCTTGCTGGGCTCGCGCCGCAGGCTGCGGGGCACCACGAACCTGATTCCCGAGCGCTCGTCGTCGATCGAGCAGGTCTTGTTGTCGATCAGGCCGAGCCGCTTGGCGTGGGGGACGAGCGCCATCTGGTTGAGGTAGCGCTCGTGTCCCCGCTTGCGCGTGATGATCCAGAGGAAGCCGGTGTCGCGCAGGCGCGCCCGGTAGCGGACGAGCGCCTCCTTGGCCTCGTCCTCGGACTCCACCAGGACGATCGCGCCGTCGAGCGGGCCGGAGCGCACGAGGCCACGCCCGACGGCATGCTTGGCGTCGCGCCTCAGCCCCGGGCCCACGTCACCGGCGATCTCCAGCCGCTGATCGGGCTTGAGACCGAGCTTCTGGACCGCCGTGCGGTGGCTGTAGTCGCGTTCCTGAGCCATGCTCGCTCCCCAAATACTGCCATTTGCAGCGGAGCTCTCTGAAATCCTGCGCCCGGCCGCCGCGCCTCGGGAGCCGGGCGCCCATGCGCGCGGTACCCTGCTGCCACGCGAACCGAGGACACACAGATGGGCTTCATGGACAGGGCGAAGAAGCTCGCCGAGCAGGCGCAGCAGAAGCTGGACGAGGCGCAGGGGCAGTTCAACAAGGGCGCCGCGACGGGTGGCGAGCCGCAGGGTGGGGGCCAGCGGTTCGACGCCCACGGGCGGCCGATCCCGCAGGCCGAGACCCCGGGCGCTGCGCCGCAGGCGCCGTCCACGGGTGGGGCGGCGCCCGCCGCTCCCGCGCAGGAGCAGCCCCCCGGCCCGGACGCCCCCGCCCCGCAGGAGCCGGCCGACCCGCCGCCGCCGCCTCAGCAGAGCGGGGACACGAACGCCACCCCCGACCCGTTCAAGCCGCTGCAGCAGTGACCGAGCGCTTCGCCCGCGACAGCATGCGCCTCGGCGGCATCCTCACCGCGATGGTCACGCCGTTCGACCGCGACGGGGAGCTCGCCGAGGGCGCCGCCACCCGCCTGATGCGCCACCTGCTCGAGAACGGGTCGGACGGGCTGGTGCTCGCGGGCAGCACCGGCGAGGGCGCCACGCTCACGGACGACGAGAAGTGCCGGCTCTGGGAGCTCGGCGTGGCCGAGTCCGGCAGCGCGCCGGTGATCGCCGGCACCGGCACCTACGACACCCGCCACACGATCGAGCTGACCAGGCGGGCCAGCGAGATCGGCGTAGACGCCGCTCTGGTCGTCACGCCCTACTACGTGAAGCCGAACCGGCGTGGGATAAAGGCGCACTTCGAGGCGGTGGCCGGGTCCACCGACCTGCCGATCGTGGTCTACAACATCCCCGGCCGCACCGCCGTGGACATCCCCAACGACCTGCTCGCCGAGCTGGCCGAGATCGAGAACATAGTGGCGGTCAAGCAGGCCCGCTACGAGGAGCTCGCGCCGGTCGAGGGGATCGACCTGCTGGCGGGCAACGACGAGGTGCTGGCACAGGTCCTCGACGTGGGCGGGACTGGGGGCATCCTCGTGGCTGCCCACCTCGTGGGCCGGGAGATGCGGCGCATGATCGACGAGCCCGAGGCGCGCGTCGAGATCCAAGAGTCGCTGCTCGACCTGTTCGCCGCGCTCACGGTGACCACCAACCCGATACCGGTCAAGGCGGCGCTAAACATGGCCGGCCACGACGTCGGCGGCCTGCGCCTCCCATTGGTGGAGGCCGACGAGGACGAGAAGGCGAAGATCCGCCTGGCGCTCGAGCGCCACAACCTCCTGGCGACCATCTAGATGGCCAATCCGAAGCTGCGGGTCCTGCCGCTCGGCGGGCTCGGCGAGATCGGCAAGAACATGACGGTCGTCGAGTACGAGGATCGGATCGTGGTCGTGGACACCGGCCTGATGTTCCCCACGCCCGACCAGCTCGGCATCGACCTCGTGCTGCCGGACTTCACCTACCTGCGCGAGCGCGCCGAGGACATCGACGCGATCGTGCTCACCCACGGCCACGAGGACCACGTGGGCGCGCTGCCGTTCGTGCTGCGCCAGCTCGGCCGCAGCCCGGCGATCTACGGCGGACCGCTGACGGCGGCGATGGTGCGCTCGAAGCTCGACGAGCACCGGCTCAAGGACGTGCCGGTGGAGGACGTTCTCGCCTCTCAGGGCGTCGAGGCCGGGCCGTTCGAGGTCGAGATGGTGAAGATGGCCCACTCGATCCCGGACGCGTTCGGGGTGGCCTTGAAGTGCGAGCTCGGCTCGATCTTCATCACAGGCGACTACAAGTTCGACCAGACGCCCGTGGACGGCGTCCCGGCGGACGTGTCGCGGCTCGCGGAGCTCGGCCGGGACGGTCTGCTGCTCCTCTGCGGCGACTCGACGAACGCCGACCGCCCGGGCATGTCGCTGTCGGAGTCGAGCGTGGGACCGAAGCTCGTGGAGGTGTTCGCGCGCTGCCGCGGACGGATCGTGGTCACCTGCTTCGCGTCCAACATCCACCGCGTGCAGCAGGTGGTGGACGCCGCGTCACAGCTCGGGCGCAAGGTTTCGCTCGTGGGCCGCTCGATGCGGAAGAACGTGAACATCGGGCGCATGCTCGGGCACATCGACGTGCCCGAGGGCATGCTCGTGGGGCCCAAGGAGATCGAGGACTTCCCCGACCACAAGCTCGTGGTGATCTCGACCGGCAGCCAGGGCGAGCCGCTGTCGGCGCTGCGGCGGATGGCGCACGCCGACCACCCCAACCTGGAGCTCCACGAGGGCGACACGGTGATCTTCTCGGCCACGTCGATCCCCGGTAACGAGCGCGCGGTGAACGAGACGATCGACCGCATCTACCGGCTCGGCGCCACGGTGATCACCGCGGCCGACGTGCCCGTGCACGCCTCCGGGCACGGCTACGCCGAGGAGCTCAAGCTGATGCTGAACCTGACCAAGCCCGCGTACGTGATGCCGATGCACGGCGACCACCGGCGGCTGCGCCTGCACGGCGATCTCGCCGAGGCGGTGGGGATCCCACCCAAGTCGATCTTCCGGGGCGAGAACGGGCTGCCGCTTGAGCTCGACTCCTCGGGCGCCCGCTTCGGCGAGCGCGAGCAGGCGGGGATGATCTTCGTTGACGGGGTCGACGTGGGCGACATCGAGGACGTGGCGCTGCGCGACCGCCGCATGCTGTCGGCCGACGGCATCTTCATCGTCGTGGCCACCGTCTCCGAGCAGGACGGTCGCCCGGTGGTGCCCACCGAGGTGATCTTCCGCGGCGTGCCTTTCCTCGACGAGCACGCCGGCTTCGTCGAGGAGCTCCGGGTCGCGGTCGACAACTCCCTGGCCAAGTCGGCCGCGGAGGAGATCAGGGAGATCGACCTGCTCCAGGACCACCTCCACGACGACGTCGCGGAGTTCGTCTACAAGCGCCTGAAGCGCCGCCCGATGATCCTGCCGGTTGTCGTGGAGGTGTAGCTCTACCCGGCCTGCGCGGTGCCGAAGAAGCCGCAGTCGTTGGTCGAGCCGAGCACGCCGTCGGGCTGCTCAGCGACAAGTGCGTTGACGGTCACAACGGCCCCGGTGGAGCCGGCGAAGACGATGGTCAGCGCGTCACCGTCTTCGGCACTCTGAGTGACCTCGAAGTTGTCGCCCGGGCTGAAGTTGACATCGTTGACCGGGACCGGGGCTCCGCTGGCCCCGCCGGCGCCGATCTCGGAGCCCGCGACGGCCGGGTTGGCGCGCACCACCAGCTCCGGGCCGGCAAGACAGCGCGCCTCGAGCGTCAACCCGCCGAGGCGGAGGACCTCTACGAATCCGCCTCCGATCTCCCCGGCGTAGGCGAGCTTCCCGAAGGCGGTCCCACCGGCGAGAGCGGTGGCTACGTCGGCGCGGGCGGCGCTCGTCGCCGTGTCCGCCATGAGCGCGCTCGGCACCTTCTGGAGCGTGTCCTCCCGCACGTCCTCGCCCGTGACCTGGTTCAGGCCGATGTCGCGGCCCTGGATCGTCGAGTTGCGGATGTCGATCCCGCGGATCTCGTTGTTGCGCAGGTCCCGGGTGCGCACCTCGTTGTTGCGGATGTCGAGGCTGCGCACCTCGTTGTTCTTGATCTCGCGGCTGTCGATGAACCCGGTCGCGACCCCGTAGGAGACGCCCGACAGCGAGACGAACAGGGCGATGCTCGAGATGACCAGGGCCGGCGAGGGACGTCGGCGCAGCAGCGACTTCACGGGTGGAGCTCCTTTAAGGGTCCGGGATGATCGGCTCTGGCTGTGTCAACACGCCGGCGCCGGAATCGGAGCGCGCCGCCGCCGGGAATGTGACCACGAAGCGGGCGCCGCCGCCCTCGGCGTCGAGCAGCTCCACACGGCCGCCGTGGGCCTCGGTGACCGCCCGCACGATCGCGAGGCCGAGGCCGCTGCCGCCGCTGCGGGCTGTGTCGCCCGCGCCGCGGGCGAAGCGCTCGAACACTCGCGCGCGCATCGCGGGCGGAACCCCGGGCCCGCGGTCGGCCACTTCGAGCACCGCCGTGTCGCCGTCGCGGCGGACCGAGACCGTGACCGGCGTCCCGGCGGGGGTGTGGAGCAGCGCGTTCTCGATCAGGTTGGCAGCCAGGCGGTGAAGGTCGTCCGCGACCCCCTCGACCACGACCGGCGCGGCCTCCTCGGGCAGGTCGAGCGACAGCGGGTGGTCCGATGACAGCGCGCCCGCCTCGGAGGCGGACTCGCGCGCCACGGCGCCGAGGTCCACGGGGTGGTGCGGCGCCTCGCGGCCGGCGTCGGCCCGCGCCAGCAGCAGCAGGTCCGCGACCAGGCGGCGCATCCGGCGCGAGGAGCGCAGCGCGGAGTCGGCCATCTCCTTGTGCTCGCCCCCGAGCTCCGCCTCGAGCAGCTCGAGGTTCGCGAGGATGCTCGTGAGCGGCGTGCGAAGCTCGTGCGAGGCGTCGGCCACGAAGGCACGCTGGCGGTCGAGCGTGGCCTCGGTCTCCTCGCGCGCGGCACTCAGCTCGCGGAGCATGTCCTCGAAGGTGTCAGCCAGGTCCGACACCTCGTCGTTCGCGCGCGGCTTCGGCAGCGCGATGTCGGGGTCGCGCGTGCGTGCGACCTCGCGCGCGGCGCGGGTGAGCCCGGCGATCGGGCGCATCGCCCGCTTGGCCACCACCAGGCCGCCGAGGAACGCCAGCAGCGTGCCGCCCACCACCCCGAAGCCGAGGAACAGGCGCACGCGCTTGATCGTGCGCTGCACGCTGCGCTCCGGCTTGGCGTACTGGACGAAGCCGATCGGCTGGGCCACCGGCCGCGGAAGCTGGTCGAAGCCGCCCGAGCGCTCGAGCGTGGCGGCCACGATCTGTCGCGACGCCACCCGCAGGTCGCCCACGTCGAGGATGCCCTCCACCGGAGGCCCGAGCTCCTGCCCGCTCGTGCGGTAGACCACGTTGCCCTGAAGGTCGACCACGCGCACGACCGCGTCCCCGGCCGAGAAGCCGCGCAGCAGATCGATCGAGCGGCTCAGGTCATACGACCCGCCGGGCCCGCGCTCGACCTCGATCTGGTCCTGGAGGTCGGCGGCGGTGGCGCGCAGGTCGTCCTCGAAGCCGTCGACGATGCGCCGCTCGGCCACCGCGCCCACGACGACCGCGAACAAGCACAGGATCGCGAAGGTGAGCGCGGCGGTCACGATCGCCACCTTGAGCTTCACCGGCAGGCGCGTCCTCACGCGTCCTCCCTCAGCACGTAGCCCGCCCCACGCATCGTGTGCAGCATGCGCGGCTCGCCGCCCGCTTCGAGCTTGCGACGCAGGTTCGAGATGAACACGTCCACGGTGTTGGTCTCCGCGAACGGGTGATAGCCCCAAACCTCGTCGAGCAGCGCCTGGCGCGACACCACGATGCGCGCGTTTCGCATCAGGTGCTCGAGCAGCTCGAACTCGCGGGCCGTCAGGTCGAGCCGGCGCTCGCCGCGAGAGACCTCGCGCGTGTCGGGGTTCAGGCGCAGGTCCCCGACCACGAGGAAGGCGCTGCCGCGCGGCGGGCGCCGGCGCAGCAGCGAGCGCAGCCGGGCCAGCAGCTCCTCGCGCTCGAAGGGCTTGACCAGGTAGTCATCGGCCCCCGAGTCGAGCCCCTCGACGCGGGCCTCGAGAGCGTCGCGAGCGGTGAGCATCAGGATCGGGACGTCGCCGCCGGCGCGCAGCCGGCGACAGACCTCCACGCCGTCGAGCTTCGGCAGCCCAAGGTCGAGCACCACGGCGTCGGGCTCGAACACGCCCGACTCGTCGAGCGCAGCCTCGCCGTCCCCGGCCACGCGGACCTCGTAGCCCTCCTTGTCGAGCGAGCGCCGGAGCACGCCGGCGATCTCGGCGTCGTCCTCGACCACCAGCACTCTGGGCCTGCCTGCCACCCGGCTCATGGTAGGGAGGGTGCGGGCCGCGCCCGTCGAATGCATCACGGATGGCGAGCCGCCGCCGCAAGCGACGCCGTGCCCGGGCCTGGTGGCCCGAGCTCGACCTGCCGCGGCTCGAGCAGCGCCACTGGGACCTGATCGGCCTCGGCCTCGTGGCCTTCGGCGTGTTCTTCGCGCTCGTCTTCTACTTCGGCTGGGCCGGGGGCGAGGTGGGGGAGGCGCTCGCGGACGCGCTTAGGCTCCTGTTCGGCGGGGTGGCCTACGCCGCACCCCTGGCGCTGTTCTGCGCCGGCGCGCTGATCGTGACGCAGCCGATGCTGCCGGCGGTCCACCCGCTGAAGGCCGGAGCCGTGTGCATGACGGCCGCGCTCACGCTCGGGCTGGCGGCCGGCTCGCTCGGCATGGGCCCCGGCGACACGCCGCGCGACGGCTGGCTCGACCCCGAGTACCTCCGCGAGCACGGCGGCCTGGTGGGAGAGTCGCTCTTCTGGGCCTCGGCGAAGCTCTTCTCGGTGGCCGGCTCCCACCTCCTGTTCGGCTTCCTGCTGCTCGCGGGCGCCCTGCTGCTGACCGGCGCCTCGGTGGCCGGCATCCTCACCGCCACTCGCAGCGCCGCGGTCACGACAGGGGAGCGAGTGCGCCGCACCGCCGGCACGCTCAGTCCACCGACCGAGCCCCTGGCCGGCCGAGCGCGCGGATCGGCCGCGCAGCCCGAAGCCGAGCCGGAGTCGGTCGAGCCGCCAGAGCCCGAGGACGAGGAGCCGGTGGTGCGCGCCACGCACGTGGAGGCGCCCGCGCTCGACGCCGCGGTGCGCTATCCCGACCTCTTCGGGGACAAGGACGGGGACGAGGCGGTGTACCTGGAGCCCGAGCCGGGCTACGGGGCCGTGCCCGGGGAGGAGGTCGAGCCCGGTGTCGGGCCCGGGGACGCCGGGCCCCAGGAGCAGGAGGAGCTCGACGAGCCCAGCGAGCGCGCCGACGCCGACGAGGAGCCGCGGCTCACCCCGATGGGCAATCGCCGCTCCCCGGTGACGGAGTCCGACGACATCGACTACCGCATGCCGCGGCCGTCCTTCCTCAAGCGCTCGGCGGGCGCGCAGAAGCTCGACACGAAGGGCATCGAGCGCATGGGGGGGCAGCTCGTGGAGGCGCTCAGTCACTTCAACGTGGAGGCGCATGTGATGGGCACTGTCACGGGCCCGCACGTGACACGCTACGAGCTGCGCCTGGCGCCCGGGACCAAGGTGTCGAAGGTCTCTCAGCTCAAGGACGACCTCGCCTACGCACTCGCGGCCGAGCAGGTGCGCATCCTCGCGCCGATTCCCGGCAAGCAGGCCGTGGGCGTCGAAGTGCCCAACCGGGTGCGCAAGATGGTGCACCTGGGAGACGTGTTCCAGGACTCCCCGAAGGGCTGGTCGCCGCTGTCCGTGTGGCTCGGCAAGGACATTGCCGGCAAGGCGATAGGCACAGACCTCGCAAAACAGCCGCACATCCTGATTGCGGGCACCACCGGATCGGGGAAGTCCGGCTGCGTGAACGCGATGCTCGCGAGCGTGCTGCTGCGCTCCTCGCCAAACGAGGTGCGAATGGTGCTGGTGGACCCCAAGCGGGTGGAGCTCAACCACTACGAGGACATCCCGCACCTCCTCACGCCGGTGGTCACGAGCCCGCGCCTCGCGGCCAACGTGCTGTCGAACCTGATCAAGGAGATGGAGGAGCGCTATGGCGTGATGAGCCGCGCCAAGACGCGCAACCTCGTCGAGCTGAACCGCGTGCGCGCCGGCCAGGGCGAGCCCCCGCTGCCGTACATCCTATGCGTGATCGACGAGCTGGCCGACCTGATGATGGTCGCGCCCGCCGACGTCGAGGACTCGATCATCCGGCTCGCGCAGAAGTCGCGCGCGGTGGGGATCCATCTCGTGCTGGCCACCCAGCGCCCGAGCGCGGACGTGATCACCGGCATGATCAAGGCGAACGTGCCGGCCCGGATCGCGTTCGCCGTCTCCTCGCAGACCGACTCGCGCGTGATCCTCGACCAGAACGGCGCCGAGTCGCTGCTCGGGCAGGGCGACATGCTGTTCAGGCCGGCCGGCGAGTCGCGCGCGGCCCGCATCCAGGGGGCGTTCATCGCGGAGGACGAGATCGAGAAGCTCACGGAGCACTGGCGCCGCCAGGGCGAGCCGGAGCTGCAGGAGGAGCTGCTCGAGGCGGTGGCGCCGGACGAGGAGGAGGGCGCCGGCGAGGGGGACTTCGATCCCGACCAGGACGACCTGCTCGCCGACGCGATCGCCACGGTCGTGCAGATGGGGACGGCTTCCACCTCCATGCTGCAGCGGCGCCTGCGAGTTGGCTACACGCGCGCGGGACGGCTGATCGACATGATGGAGCGGCGCGGCGTGATCTCGGGCTACGAGGGCTCGAAGGCGCGCCAGGTGCTGATCACCGAGGCGGACCTGGCGAGGGTCGTCGAATCGCTCGCTGAACCGGCCGTTGCGGCTTCCGCCGACGAGTAGCGGGTCCGTCAAGATAGGCGCCGGATGCCCGGCATCGGCGAAACGCTGCGCGAGGCGCGGATGCGGCAGCGCCTCGACATCGCGGATGTCGAGGAGCGCACCAAGATCCGTGCCAAGTACCTCCGCGCGCTCGAGAACGAGGAGTTCGGGATGCTGCCCGGGCCCACGTTCGTCAAGACGTTCCTGCGCACCTACTCGGAGGCGCTCGGGCTCGACCCGCACCTGCTCGTGGAGCAGTACCGGACGAGCTACGAGTCGAGCGACGACATCGAGCACGTGCAGGCGCTCGGACCTCCCAGCGTGGGGCGCGAGCGCCGGCGCCCACGCTGGCGGGTCGGCCCGGCGGCGGTCCTCGTGCTGGTGCTGGTGGCAGTGGTCGGGCTGCTGGTGGCGGTGGGCCTGCTGGACGGCGACGGTGACGACGGCGAGCCGCGCCAGGCCACGGCCCCGGCCACCACGGAGACCGCGCCGCGCACCGAGCGCAGGCGGCAGCCGCGGCGCCCGCGCCGGGTGGTGCTGCGAATCGCGCCGGTCACTCCGACCTACGCCTGCCTCGACCGTGGCCCGGGCACGGAGGTGATCTTCGAGGACACGCTCTCGGCCCCGCGCAAGTTCCGGGGCAGGCGGCTCCGCGTGAACCTCGGAAAGACCGACGTCGAGCTGAGGGTGAACGGCAGGCGCGTCCCGGTCGAGTCGGGACCGAACCCCGTGGGCTTCGAGTTCACGCGGCGCGGTAGCGAGCCGCTGCCGGTCGGGCAGCGCCCGTGTGCGTGACGGTCACGCGGCGCGGAAGCGAGCCCGCTTCCGCTCGGGCGGCGCCCGCGTGCGTAACGTAGGGCGCTTGAGCTCTCGCGCGGGGATCGTGGTGACAGGCACCGAGGTGTTGAGCGGGCGGGTCCAGGACCGCAACGGCCCCTGGCTGTCCGACCGCCTGCTGGAGCTCGGCGTGGAGCTCGCCCACCTGACCATCTGCGCCGACCGGCCACAGGACATGGAGGCGCAGCTGCGCTTCATGGCCGAGCAGGGCGTGGACCTGATCGTCACGAGCGGTGGTCTCGGGCCGACCGCGGACGACAAGACCGTGGAGGTGGTGGCGCGCTTCTGCGAGCGCGAGCTGATCCTCGACGAGGCCCTCGAGGAGCGAATCGCCGAGATCCTGAAGCCCTTGATGAAACGCTTCACCGGCTGGGACTTCGACGCGGTGCGCGCCGCCAACCGAAAGCAGGCCCTCGTGCCCGAGGGGGCGTTCGTGATCGACCCGGTGGGGACCGCGCCGGGGGTGGTCGTGCCCGGCACGCCGCCCGTGGTGGTGCTGCCGGGGCCGCCGCGCGAGCTGCAACCGATGTGGCGCACCGCGGTGGCCACCGAGATCGTGCGAGCGGCCCTGGCCGGACGCACCTCGTACCTGCAGCAGACGATCCGCATGTTCGGACTGCCCGAGTCCGGGCTCGCCGACACGCTGCGCGACGCCGAGGAGAGCATCGACGGCTTCGAGCGGCTCGAGGTCACCACCTGCCTGCGCCGCGGTGAGATCGAGATGGTCACCCGCTATGAGCCCGACGCGGCCGGGGCGTACGAGCGGGTCGCCGCGCTCGTCCGCGAGCGCCACGCGCGGGAGATCTTCTCCGAGGACGGCTCGCAGGTCGACGACCAGGTCGCCGCGCTGCTCGCGGGCCGGAGGCTCGCCACCGCCGAGTCCTGCACGGCCGGACTGGTGGCGGCACGCCTGACGGACCGGCCGGGCTCCTCGGAGTACGTGGCCGGCGGCGTCGTGGCCTACGCGAACGAGGCGAAGTCGTCCCTGTTGGGCGTGGACGCGACGCTGATCGAGGCACACGGCGCCGTGTCCGAGGACGTGGCGGAGGCGATGGCCAGGGGCGCGCTCGCTCGCTTCGGCGCGGACACGGCGCTGGCGGTCACCGGCATCGCCGGCCCGGGCGGCGGCAGCGAGGAGAAGCCGGTCGGGACCGTCTGGTGGAGCGTGATGACCTCGGACGGTCGCGCGCTCACCCGCTGCAGGGTGCTGCCGGGCAACCGCGCCGACATCCGCGACCGCGCCACCACCGTGGCCCTGCACCTGCTGCGGCGGGCCCTGAGCGGGCGGGAGGACGGGATCCCCTGAGCCCGGGCCCGCGCGCGCGGATGTTCGTGGCGCTCGAGCTCCCGCAGGCCGTGCGCGAGCGGCTCGCCGTCTGGCGGGACGCCGCGCTCGCCGCTCGGGGCGACCTCCGCCCGGTGGGCGCCGACGCCCTCCACGTCACGCTCGTCTTCCTCGGCTGGCAGGACGAGTCGGCCGTGGAGGCGATCGCGGCGGCCGCGTTCGCCACGGGCCTCGCCGGGAGCCCTCCGCGGCTCACGCCGGCGGGCGTTCGCCCGCTGCCGCCCCGCAGCCCGCGGCTGTTCGCGCTCGAGCTCGACGACGAGGACGGTCGCGCCGGGGCGCTGCAGGGCGCGATCTCGGACGCGCTCGCGGCCGGCCGCTGGTACCGGCCGGAGAAGCGGCCCTTCTGGCCTCACATCACGCTCGCGCGCGTAAAGCGTGGCGAGCGCCGCGCGCCGCCGCCAGCCTGCGAGCCACCCGCGCCGGAGCCGTTCGAGCCGGAGTTCCTGACGCTCTACCGCTCCACCCTGCGCCCGCAGGGGGCGCTCTACGAGCCGCTGGCGCGGCGGCCCGTGTAGCGCGGTTGGCACGGGCGCCCTGCCGGCCTCAGCGCGCGGGCGTGAGCTCGATCACCGGGATCTGGCGGTGCGCCGCGGTGCGCCTGCGGTATTCGATCCAGCCGGGGTAGATCTCGACGCCGCGCTCGTACCAGCGCTCGCGCTCCTCGCCCTCGAGCACTCGCGCGGTCATCTCGCGGTTGGACCCGTCGAACGTCGCGGTCACCTCCGGATGCGCCTTGAGGTTGTGGTACCAGGCGGGATTGCGGGGCCGGCCGTAGTTCGACGCGACCACGATCAGCTTGTCGTCAGCCGGGATCGCGACGAGCGGGAGCGTCCGCCGCGCGCCGCTCTTCGCGCCCGTCGTGGTCAGCAGCACGGTCGGCATGCCCGTGACCCACGACACGAAGGTGGCGCGCCCACCGCTGAGGCGCCAGACCGCGCCGTCGAGGTGGTGGAGGGTGCGCGCGTAGAGCCATGAGGCCCCGGGCCAGGCGCCCGAGCTGCGCATGACGCGCCTGACCGGGTTGGCGTCCCGGTAGCGATGACCGGCCTCGCCCACGGCTGGAGCATGACGGCTCGTGGCGCTTGGCGTAGGTTGCGGCCATGGAGCAACGAGTAAGCGTGATCACACTCGGCGTTCGCGATCTCGCCCGCGCCCGCGCGTTCTACGAGCAGCTCGGCTGGACCACCAGGGCCGAGGCCAGCGACGACGTCGTCTTCTTCCAGGCCGGCGGGCTGGTGGTGGCGCTCTGGGACCGCGCGTCGCTCGCGGAGGACAGCGGAGTCGAGGACGGCGGCGGCTGGGGCGGGATCACGCTCGCCCACAACCTGCGCTCGCCCGCCGAGGTGGACGCGGTGGTCGAGGAGGCCCGGGCGGCGGGCGCCACGATCACCCGCGAGCCGGGCGCGACCTTTTGGGGCGGCTACTCCGGCGCCTTTACGGACCCGGACGGGCATCCCTGGGAGGTGGCGCACAACCCGCGCTGGACGATCACCGGCGAGGGGGCCGTCGTGCTGCCCGAGTGAGCGCCGGGCGGGCGCTCCAGTCGCAGTCGCCCGCTCGCGCTCCCAGGGGGCGAACATCCGTCCGGTCCGACTCCTACGTTGTGGATCCAAGACTTCGAAGGAGACGCGACGCGATGGACAAGGAGCAGCAGAAGGCCGCACAGGCGCGCGAGGCGGCCCTGAAGGGGGCGCTCACGCAGATCGAGCGGCAGTTCGGCCAGGGCTCGATCATGAGGATGGGGGACGACGCCGCCCAGGTGCGCGTCCAGGTCGTCCCAACGGGCGCGCTCTCGCTCGACCTCGCGCTCGGCGTCGGCGGCCTGCCGCGGGGGCGGATCGTCGAGATCTTCGGCCCGGAGTCCTCCGGTAAGACCACGCTGCTGTACCACGTGCTCGCGAACGCCCAGAAGATGGGCGGAATCTGCGCGTTCATCGACGCCGAGCACGCGATGGACCCGGCGTACGCCAAGCGCATCGGCGTGGACATCGACGAGCTGCTCGTCTCCCAGCCCGACCACGGCGAGCAGGCGCTTGAGATAGCGGACCTCCTGATCCGCTCCGGCGCCGTCGACATCGTGGCGATCGACTCGGTGGCGGCGCTCACGCCCAAGTCGGAGCTCGAGGGGCAGATGGGCGACCAGACCGTCGGCCTCCAGGCCCGCATGATGTCCCAGGCGATGCGAAAGCTCGCCGGCAACCTGAACCGCGCGAACACGCTCTGCGTGCTGACGAACCAGATCCGGGAGAAGGTGGGCGTGATGTTCGGTTCGCCGGAGACGCAGCCCGGCGGCCGTGCGCTCAAGTTCTATTCGTCGCAGCGGCTCGACATCCGTCGCATAGAGACCCTCAAGGAGGGCACCGAAGCGGTCGGCAACCGGGTGCGTGTGAAGGTGGTGAAGAACAAGGTCGCGGCGCCGTTCAGGCAGGCCGAGTTCGACATCGAGTACGGGGAGGGGATCTCGAGCGAAGGCTGCATCCTCGACCTGGGGATCGAGCACGGGATCGTCCAGAAGTCGGGCTCGTTCTTCTCGTATGGGAACGACCGGCTCGGTCAGGGTCGCAACAACGTGAAGGGCTACCTGCGCGAGAACCCGGCTGTGACAAAGGAGATCGAGCGCAAGATCTACGAGGCGCTCGGGGTTGAGCCGGCGGCCGGGGTGCCGCTGGCGGTGGTCGAGCCGCCGCCGGGCGGGACCGACGCAGAAGGGGTCGATGGCCCGGACGACGCCCAGCGCGCGCGGCCGGGCCCTGACGGAGAGGGGGCCTCCAAGGCCGAAAAGCCGGGGGTGGCGGTCCCGCCCGAGGAGCGTGCCGCGTAGGCGCGGCGGCCCAGGCATGGAGGACTGGCAGGAGCAGGCGGAGGGCGAGCCGCCGCGCTCGCACTCCGAGGTCGAGCGTGCGCTCGACATCGCCTACAGGACGGTGGCACGCCGCGAGCGCACCGTGGCCGAGTTGCGCACCTGTCTCGAGCGCAAGCGGGTGGAGCCGCCCGCGATCGACCAGGCGGTCGATGCGCTCACCGAGGCCGGGTTCCTGGACGACGCCCGCTATGCACGCCGCTTCGCCGAGGACAGGCGCGAGCTCGAGCAATGGGGCAGCGAGCGGATCAGCCGCGACCTCCAGCGGCGTGGGATCGCGTCGGACCTGATCGAGGCCGCAGTGTCCGACCGCCCACGCGGCGCGGAGATCGAGACGGCCCTGCTGCTGCTCGATCGGCGCGTCGGGGCGCCGCTGCGGGACGACCGCGACCGCGAGCGCGCCTGGCGGATGCTCGTGCGGCGCGGGTACGCCACCGAGCTGGCCTACGAGGCGATCAGGAGCTGGGAGCGAAATCGGATGGCCGAGGCGGACGGAGCCGAGGACGGGCCGGACGCACAGGCCGCCCCCGGGCCGGCCACGCTGGATGACCGCGGGCCGGACGCGACGGGCTCCCGCGGGCCGCCCGCGGACCCGAAGCCCGGCCACGCGCGCCGCGCAGCCTGACGACGTGATCCGGCTCTACTTCCGGCCCGGCAGCGCGGCGCTCGCCCCGCACGGGGCACTGATAGCTGCGGGCCTCGAGCCCGAGCTGGTGCTCGTCGAGCGGGACGGGGACACCATCACGCCCGCGGACTACCTGGACCTCAACCCGATGGGAGTTGTGCCGACGCTCGTTCACGACGACCTCGTCGTCACAGAGGCCGCCGCGGTGATCCAGTACGTGGCCGACACGTGGCCCGAGGCGGAGCTGGCGCCCGTTCCCGGCACGCGCGGGCGCGTCCGCTTCAACGAGCTGCTCGCGTTCCTCAGCACCACGCCGCAGCAGACGCTGCTGCGCTTCCTGTATCCCGAGCGCTACACCCCCTCGGGCGACGCCGCCGGCGTGCGCGGGGCGGCCGCGCAGGCGCTCGACCGGCAGCTCGCATGGCTCGAGCGGGTGCTCGCCGGCCAGCCGTGCCTGCTCGGTGAGCGGATCACCGCCGTCGACTTCTACCTGCACATGCTGATCCGCTGGGGGCGCCGGCTCGATCCCGACGCACGCACGCGCGGGGCGCTCGCGCCCTACTACGAGCGCCTCAGCGCGCACCCGCCGGTGGCACGCGCACTCGCGTTGCAGGGCATCGAGCCCTAGTCGCGGCTGTCGAGTGCCACCGTGGTGAGCCTCAGGGCGGGCGCGTTGGACTGGACGGTGAGCCCATGCGCGCCCGGCACACGCGTCACCTGCCTTCGAGAATTCGTTGCATCACTGATCAGTCGCGCAACGAATCTCTGGAAGCGGACGTACACGAGCGGGCCGGCCCGCCGATTCCGGCCGCAGACGCCCGCCGGTTGCGAGCGTCCCCGCTGGGGGATACCCTCCTGTGAACGCGGTCGACATGGCCGCCGTGAGGCAAAAAGACGAGCAAAGCGCCTGATTTCCAGCTTGAAAGCTATGCAGACACCGACACCAGACCGCCCTGGGAGGAGCGTCCGGGCAGGTCCATAGAGGCAGCACCGCGCGCCGCCGAGGCGCGCGCCGCTCCGAGGCCCCGTCTTCGTGTCTCGCGGCGCCAAGCCGCACCGCTCACCGATAGTCGAAAGCGCGACCCGGCGTCCGGGAAGCGCGCTCGAGACCGGAATCAGACCGGCGCTGCGCGCCGGATGAGGAGACACCACAGATGGAGATCGTGTTGGCGGCACTGGTCGCGGCGGCTGTAGCGGTGGCGGTGGTGCTGCTCGTACACCGGCCGCGTGCCGCCCAAGCCGGGGGCGGCGTCGCGGCCGGCCCCGAGACGAGCGCCGGCGCCGAGCCGAGGACGGCGGGTCGGCGGGACGCGCTCGAGGAGGAGCTCCTTGCACGCCGAGCCGAGATCGCGCGGCTGGAGGAGCGCCTGCACGCGCGGGAGAGCACGCTCGACATGAAGGCCCAGCAGCTCACCGAGCGCGAGCGCTCGCTCGACGACCGTCAGCGCAACCTCGACCACGTCCGCGAGGAGCTGAAGGAAGTCAAGAGCCGGCAGATCCGGGAGCTCGAGCGCGTGGCTGGGCTGAGCGCCGGCCAGGCGAAGCAGATCCTGATGCGCGACCTCGAGGACGAGCTGCGCCACGAGAGCGCGCGCATCATCCGCCAAGTGGAGGAGGAGACCCGGCACGACGCGGACCGTCGCGCCCGCAGCATCCTCGCGGCGGTGATGCAGAGGGTGGCCTCGAGCCACGCCGTGGAGACCACCGTCTCGGTGGTAGAGCTCAAGTCGGACGAGCTAAAGGGCCGCATCATCGGCCGCGAGGGCCGCAACATCCGCGCCCTCGAGACTCTCACGGGGATCGACTTCATCATCGACGACACTCCCGGGGCCGTTCTGCTCTCGGGCTTCGACGGCGTCCGGCGGGAGATCGCCCGGCTCACCCTCGAAAAGCTGCTGCAGGACGGCCGCATCCACCCGGCTCGGATCGAGGAGGCCTTTCACCAGGCCAAGTCCGAGATCGACCAGCACATCGTCCAGGTGGGGGAACAGGCCGTCTTCGAGGCCAACGTGGGCTCGATCCACCCCGAGCTCGTGAAGCTGCTCGGCAAGCTGCGCTTCCGGACGAGCTACGGCCAGAACGTGCTGCACCACTCGATCGAGTGCGCGCGGCTGGCGGGCATGCTCGCGGACGAGCTCGGCGCCGATCCGCGGGTCGCGGCGCGGGCCGCGCTCCTGCACGACATCGGCAAGGCCGTGTCGCACGAGGTCGAGGGTCCGCACGCCCTGGTCGGGGGCGAGCTGGCGCGCCGCTACAAGGAATCGGAGTCGGTGGCACACGCGATGGAGGCCCATCACAACGAGGTGGAGCTCCAGACGGTGGAGGCGGTGATCGTCCAGATCGTGGACGCGCTCTCCGGCGCGCGGCCGGGCGCGCGCGGCGAGTCGCTCGAGCACTACGTCAAGCGCCTGCACGAGCTCGAGGCGATCGCCACCCGCCACGTGGGAGTCGACAAGGTCTACGCGATGCACGCCGGCCGCGAGATCCGCGTGATCGTCCATCCGGAGGAGCTCGACGACGACGCGGCCACGCTGCTCTCGCACCAGATCGCGCGCGACGTGGAGAAGGAGCTCGACTACCCCGGTCAGATCAAGGTGACGGTGATCCGCGAGAG
This sequence comes from Thermoleophilaceae bacterium, assembly GCA_035645115.1. Classification (GTDB taxonomy): domain Bacteria; phylum Actinomycetota; class Thermoleophilia; order Solirubrobacterales; family Thermoleophilaceae; genus JACVRW01. The sequence goes on from DASQNF010000093.1 coordinate 30,308, forward strand.
CCGGGCGACGGACTACGCCCGCTAGCGCCGGCGCAAGCCGCTCCGCCCAGGCCCCGAGCCAAGGCTATCCTCGGCCCGGCGTGAAGACCTACCACCTCACGACCTTCGGGTGCCAGATGAACGAGCACGACTCGGAGCGCATGAAGGGCATGCTCGAGTCGCTCGGCTACGGCGAGACAAGCGAGCGCGAGGCCGCCGACCTGATCCTGTTCAACACCTGCTCGATTCGCGAAAAGGCGGACAACCGGCTCGCGGGGCACCTCGGCGAGGCCAAGCGCCTCAAGCGCGAGCACCCCGAGCGGGTCGTGGGGATCGGCGGCTGCTGGTCACAGTCGCTGAAGGACCAGGTGTTCGAGATGTTCCCGTTCGTCGACGTGGCATTTGGGCCCGGCCAGGTGCACAAGCTCGCCGAGTTCCTGACGAGCGACAGCCTCACCGCCCAGGGCTTCTTCGAGTTCGAGGGCTTCACGGGCCACCTGCCGATGAAGCGCGAGCGCGAGTTCCAGGCCTGGGTGCAGATATCGGTGGGCTGCAACTGCGCCTGCTCGTACTGCATAGTGCCGTCCACGCGCGGCCGCGAGGTGTCGCGACCGGCGGCGGAGATCGTGGCCGAGGTCGAGCGCGTGGCCGCCGAGGGGGTAAGGGAGGTGACGCTCCTCGGGCAGAACGTCTGCTCCTACGGACGTGACCTGCCCAAGGGCGCCAAGACGACGTTCGCCGAGCTGCTGGCGATGGTCGACGCGGTGGACGGGATCGAGCGGATCCGCTACACGAGCCCGCACCCGAAGGACATCCGCGAGGACGTGATCGCTGCCCACGCCGAGCTTGCGAGCGTGTGCGAGCACATCCACCTGCCCCTGCAGTCGGGATCGAGCCGGATCCTCAAGGCGATGCGGCGCACCTACAACCGCGAGCGCTACCTCGACCGGGTGGCGATGATCCGCGAGCTCGTGCCGGACTGCGCGCTCACCACCGACATCATCGTGGGCTTCCCCGGCGAGACCGACGCCGACTTCGAGGACACGCTCGCGGTGGTGGACCAGGTGCGCTACGACTCGGCGTTCACCTTCATCTACTCGCCGCGGCGCGAGACCGCGGCGGCCACGCTCGAGGGGCAGGTCCCGTCCGAGGTGTCGCGCGAGCGCATGGAGCGGCTGGTGGAGATGGTCCAGCGCCACGCCGGCGAGCGCGCGCAACGCTTCGTTGGGCGCACCCTCGAGGTGCTCGTCGAGGGTCCGTCGCGCACCGACCCCTCGAAGTTGCGCGGCCGCATCCGGCACAACAAGACGGTGAACTTCAGCGGTGTCGCAGCCGCGGGTGAGCTCACGGACGTGGAGATCGCGTCAGCCACGAGCACCACGCTTGCGGGGAACGAGCGCCTGCTGGCGCGGCTCGGCTAGTTGCAGCTCTACAGCTCGCGAGCCCTAGCTGCGCCTACGACCGGAGCGCGCGACGCCACGGCCCGAGCGCGCCGCCGCGGCCCTGCGCGCCGCTAAGACCCGAACACGTCCTCCAAGTCGCGCAGCGCGGCACGCGCGGCGAGGATGCCGCCGCCGCCCCACCAGACGGCCGCATCCACCCGCTGGACGGCGCCGGCTCGAACCGGCGGCAGTCGCCGCCAGGGCCCGCTCGCCTGGAGGCGCCGGGCGGCGCTCTCGGCCCCGGGCATGACCGCCAGCAGGATCAGGTCGCCGGCCAGCGTCCGAATGCGTTCCGCGGAGAGGGGCACGCGCTCGCCAGGCCCGCGCTGCGAGGCGGGGCGCGCGAGCCCCACGTCCGCCAGCAGCGCCGCGGCGAAGGACTCCGCTCCCGCGGCAAACGGCCCGGCGCGGGTGACGAGCACCACAGCCACGGTACGGCCCGCCCCCTCACCGATCGCGCGGCGAGCGGCGCTGGCGCGCCGGTCCCAGTCGATCAGCAGCCGCTCGGCGTCGTTGGTGCGCCCGAGCGCCTCGCCGTGCAGCCTGAGGTTGAGCTTCCAGCCCGCGGGGCCGGCGTCCGTGACGATCGTGGGGGCGATGCGACTGAGGTCCGGGTAGAGGCGCTCCTGGTCCTGCTTGCTGCCGAGGATCAGGTCCGGCTGCGTGGCCTCCAGTGCGGCGAGGTCGAGTTTCGTCACCGGCGGCGCCACCTCGATGCCGGCCGCCTGCGCGCGCAGGTGCGGCGGCATGCGCCCACCGGGCGCCGAGGCCCACACGGGCCTCAGCCCGAGCGCGAGCGTGTCGTCGAGAGCGTCGGCCGTGAGCGCGGCGGGGCGCCGCGCTTGCCCGGGCACCTTGGTGCCCCCGATGTCGCCCAGGGCGTGCTGCACCTTGAGCGGGCGTGCGGTCTCGCGCGACTCGTCGAAGCCCGATTCCTGGCAGCCACCCGCCGCGGCCGCGCCCACCAGTGCGAGCGCGAGGCTCGTGAGGACGCATCGGCGCACGGCAGGTATTAGTAACCGAGTGCGCCGCGCCGGACGTTGCCGGCCGGGCGTTTTACGCGGGAATCACCCGCGAGGTACAGGTACGTCTCCCTGGGGTTGCGATCGCGGCCCTACGGGGGCATGCTGGACCACCTCGCGCGCGTGTCGCTCGGCGCGCTGGCAGCGACTGCGCTGCTATCCGTCATGTCCGTGGGCAGCGCTTCCGCCCAGGTGCCACTGTTCCCGTCGCTTCCGGACATCCCGAGCGACTCTCCCGCGCCCGGCGTGCCCACTTCGGACGTCGCCCCGCCATCCACCGCGCCGCCGGTTGAGACGGTCATCCCGTTGGAGGGCACCCCGCCGCCGGTCACCCCTGTGCCGGTCATCGTGGCGCCGAGGGTGATGGGGTCGAGGGTCCGGTGGTCGCGCAGAACGCTTTTTGTGCGCGTGGCCTGTGGGCGGTCGGGGACGGTAGCCATCTCGCGGAAGGGCCGACGGATCGGCCGCAAAGCGTTCGCTTGCCCCGCTAGCGGGGCCCTCGTCGTGCGGGTGCGCATCGGCGCCACTGCCGCTCGCCGTCTTCGGGTCGGCGCAATTGTGCGAGCCACGGTCCGCTCCGGTGGCCAGCGGCACAGCAAGCGCATGTACCAGGAACTGCACTCTGCGCTTGCCGTGGACCGCGCGAGGGTGCTCCGCGTGGCCGAACCTTGCACGTGTGACTGGTCGCCGCGTGGTAGGGAATCCTCAACCGATGGCGCTGCAATCGCCCACGACCAGCGGGGAACGCGCCGAGCGGCTGCTCCTCGCGAGCACCGACCCCGATGTGCGCGGTTGGGCGCAGGAGTCTGTTCCGCCCGGAGTGACCTTGTGCGGGTTCGCCGATTCCGGCTCCGACCTCGCCGAGCTGGCCCGGCGGTTGCATGTCGACGTGTGCCTGCTCGACATCGGGCTGCCTGGCGACGCGCTGGCGGCTGTGCGCGCAGTCGCTGAG
>DASQNF010000094.1:0-3431 GCA_035645115.1 Thermoleophilaceae bacterium
AGCGACAATTTCAACGCCACGCTCGACCCCTACCCGATCGAGCCGCGTAAGGGCTGGCCGGCGCTCAACTTCTTCTACAACACGCACTTCGACGCCAACCACCTGCTCGTGATGGACGAGCCGTGGTCGCGCCCGGGCGACTACGTGCTCTTGCGGGCGCTGACGGATCTCGTCTGCGCCTCGTCGGCCTGCCCCGACGACATCGACCCGGCCAACGCCTGGGACATCACCGACGTCCACGTACGGGTCTACTCGGGCGAGCGGCCCTTCTCGATCGCGATTGCCCACCGGGTGACGCCCGACGCTGAGCCGGAGCTGTCGAAGGAGACCACCTTCCATCCCCGGACGAGCGCGCTCACCCGCAGCTTCGTCGAGTACCGCGGCTACTGGCTGCCGCATTGCTTCAACAATGAGGGAGCGATCGCGGAGTACTGGGCCTGTCGCGAGCGGGCCGCGGTGATGGACCTCTCGCCGCTGCGCAAGTGGGAGGTGCTCGGGCCGGACGCCGAGACGCTGATGCAGTGGGCGGTCACCCGCGACGTGCGCAGGCTCGCGGTCGGGCAGGTGGTGTACACCGCGCTCTGCAACGAGACCGGCGGGATGATCGACGACGCCACCGTCTTCCGGCTCGGCCAGGACAACTTCCGCTTCGTGGGCGGTGACGAGTACGACGGGATCTGGCTGCGAGAGCTCGCCGAGCGGCTCGGGCTGCGGGTCTGGGTGAAGCCCTCCACCGACCAGCTCCACAACCTCGCCGTCCAGGGGCCCGCGAGCCGCGAGATCATGAAGCAGGTGGTCTGGACGCCGCCCACCCAGCCGCCGCTCGAGGAGCTCAAGTGGTTCCGCTTCCTCGTGGGCCGGATCGGCGCCTACGACGGCATCCCGATCGTGGTGTCCCGCACCGGGTACACGGGCGAGCTCGGCTACGAGCTGTTCTGCCACCCGGATGACGGGCCTGCGGTGTGGGACGCGATCTGGGAGGCGGGCGTGCCGCACGGGCTCAAGCCACTCGGGCTCGAGGCGCTCGACATCCTGCGGATCGAGTCGGGGCTGATCTTCGCCGGCTACGAGTTCGACGATCAGGTGGACCCGTTCGAGGCGGGCATCGGCTTCGCCGTGAAGCTGGACGCCGAGGACGACTTCGTGGGCAAGGAGGCGCTCGTGGAGCGCTCGGCGCACCCGCAGCGGACGCTCGTCGGGCTCGAGCTGGCCGGCAACGAGACCGCCGGGCACGGCGACGAGGTCTGGGACGGCCGGCGGCGCGTGGGGGTGGTCACGAGCGGCACGCGCAGCCCGACGCTGCGGAAGAACATCGCGCTCTGCCGGATGACCGTGCAGTACGCGGAGCTGGGCACCGCGGTGGAGGTCGGCAAGCTCGACGGGCTGCAGAAGCGGATCCCCGCCGAGGTGGTCCGCTTCCCGTTCTACGACCCAGAGAAGCAGCGCCCGAGGGCCTGATGGCCGTTCCCCGCCCACCGGCCGAGTTCGACTTCCCGATCTCGTTCGCCGGACCGGGCGGGATCGGCGACGAGGGCTTCGAGGAACTCGCCGAGGTTGAGGCGCCCGACGTAGGCGAGGACGTCGGCGACGATCCCGCGGTGGCCCTGCGGCGCACGCTCGGGATGTTCGCGACGGGGGTGACCGTGATCACCACGCGCACGGTGGAGCAGGTGCACGGGATGACGGCCAACGCGTTCATGTCGGTGTCGCTCCAGCCCCCGCTCGTGCTGATCTCGGTGGACCGGCGCACGAAGATGTGCCGGCTGCTGCACGAGGGCGGGCGCTACGGCGTGAGCGTGCTGAGCGAGAGCCAGAGCTCGCTGTCCGACCGCTTCGCCGGGCGCCAGGGCGAGCACCTGCCAGAGCCCCGCTTCGACCTCGTGCGCGACACCCCGCTGGTGGACGGCGCGCTGGCCCACTTCGTAGCGCGCGTGGAGCGCTCGTACTGGGGCGGCGACCACTCGCTGTTCCTCGGCCGCGTGGAGTACGCGCGGGCCAACGCCGGAACGCCGCTGCTCTTCCACGGCGGCCGCTACGAGCGCCTCGTCCCGGGCGCCTAGCGGAGGGCGCGGGCTCTCCGCCCCTCTCCCGGGTCCGCCCCCCGGGCTAGTCGAGCTCCGGCAGCGACGCGAGCCAGGCGCTGCGCCCGCCGTGCTCGTCCCAGAGCACCGGGAAGAAGGACTCGTCGAGCGAGAGGTCGCCCCGGCGGCGGTAGCGCGAGTACACGAGGTCCACGTTCCTCGGATGGAAGCGAGCCTCCACCGGCGTCATGTGGGTGACGAGCGCGCGGCGCTCCACGGTCGCCTCGTTCGGCCCCGACCCGTGGAAGGTCCAGCCGTGGTGGAACGCGCAGCCGCCCGCCTTGACAACCACCGGCACGCGCTCGGGCTCTACCCCGTCCGGCGCCGCGGAGGCCATCGGCGCGAGCCAGTCGTCGGGCGCATGGAAGCTGCCGCGGTCGGCGTCCGTCTTCGGCCACAGGTGAGAGCCGCGCACGTGCTCGATCGTCCCGCCGCTGGCCTGGGTGTCGTCGAGGGCGATCCAGCAGGTCACCATCTCCGCGGGCACCAGGTAGCCGGCGTACGAGGCGTCCTGGTGCATACCGAGCGAGCGCGCGCCCGGCGGCTTCCAGAGGCAGTTGTCCTGGACTATGCGCACGCCGCCGTACCCCGCCAGCCGCGCGGCGATCCGCCCCGTGCGCTCGCTCAGCACCTGCGCGGCGATCAGGTCATCCGAGCGCCAGCCGTTGCAGATCTGGCGGGTGCGGTCCTCGGGGTCGCGTCCCTGCTTCCAGTTCACCTCGTCGGGTGCGATCCCGGTGGCGTACTCGCCGTCGAAGAGCGCGGCGAAGCGCTCGCGCAGGACCTCGACTGCCCGGTCGGAGATGAAGCCCTCCTCGACGATCAGGAAGCCGTCCGCGCGGAAGCGCTCGATCTGGTCCTCGGTCACGTCTTCGAGGACGCTCCGGGCAGGCGTGACAGTCGACACTTGGCCACCTTCCTCGTGTACGAATTCGTACAGGCGAGGGTACCGAAGCGGCTAGCATCGCGGCTGCATGACCGACCTCGGCCGGCAGGCGCTGCGCTCGCTCCTCGACGACGTGGCCGACGCGAGCCCCGCGCCCGGCGGCGGCTCCTCCGCGGCCTGCGCGTGCGCGCTCGCCACGGCGCTGGTGGAGATGGCGGCGAGGATCGAGCTGGAGCGAGGAGGGTCGGCGCTGCCGACTGGGCTGCCCACGCGGCTGCGGGCCCTGCGCGAGCGGGCGCTGGAGCTGGCCGACCGGGAGCTGAGCTCATACGAGCCGGTGCTCGCCGCCCAGCGGCTCCCCGCGGAAGACGGCTCACGGGCGAGCCGGCTGGAGGAGGCGCGGGTGGAGGCGAGCGGACCGCCGCTCGAGATCGCCGAAGCGGCGAGCGAGGTGGCAGAGCACG
>DASQNF010000095.1:0-3726 GCA_035645115.1 Thermoleophilaceae bacterium
CTCGCGCGGGTCCGCGCCGTTCTCCGCGTTCGCCCACCACGACGCCCAGCCCGTGTGGAGCACGCAGGCGACTACGACCGCGAGCCCGAGCCGGCCGCTCCAGCGCCGGCGCGCGTCCCAGATCGCCTGCACTCCGAGCCCGGCGAGCAGCAGCGGCGGCAGCAGGGGATGGAGTACGAGCCATGAGAAGCGCTCGTTCGCCCACGAGTACACGGCCAGCGAGAGCGCGAAGTCCCAGATCAGGAACAGGCGCAACAGGCTCGGGCGGCGCAGCGTCGCCGCGACGCCGACAGCACCGAGCACGAGCGCGGGCCACTCCTCGGCGAACAGGACTACGGAGTAGAAGTACCACTCCTTCTCGCCGCGGCCGGGCCCGTGCTGGGCGAGCCAGTAGGCGAGGCCCTCGTAGATGCCGTCCCAGAGCCCGCCCGGGTTGGTGAGGAAGACCGTGAACAGCACCGTGAAGACGAGCGCGAAGGCGGCCAGTCCCCAGGCCCATGCGACCCAGCCGACCCGCGTGACGGCGCGCACCAGCGGCGCCTGCCGCAGCCCGTGGCGCCGTGCCTGCCACGCCAGCGCGGCGAGGAAGAACGTGCCCGCGACGAACACGGTGATGAACGTCGACTCCTTCGTCGCGAAGCTGAGCGCGAGCAGCGCGCCGATCAGCGCGGGCTGGTACCGGCGCGGGCGCTCGAGGAAGCGGAACGTGACGGCCAGCAGCGCGAGCGTGATACAGGCGATGTAGACGTCCTCGCGTGCGAAGCGGCCGTAGTAGAGGGAGGACGGGCCGAACGCGAGCGCGGACGCCGCGGCGAAGGCCCCGACCCGTCCGAGCTGGTCGCGGAGCAGATACGGCAGCGGCACCATCAGTGCGCCCATCAGGGCCGGCGCGAGGCGGGCCGTGAAGTCGGAGTCGCCGAGCACCAGGTAGGCCGCGGAGATGAGGTAGAAGCGCAGCGGCCCGTGCAGGATCGGCTGGTAGGTGTACTCGCCCTCGGTGTAGAAGAGCCACGAGAAGTACGCGTCCTGGCTCTCGTCGTGATGGAACGGGCGGTCGTCGAGCCCGATCAGCCGCACGGCGACCGCGCCGGCGAGGAGCGCCAGGTAGCCCAGGAGCTCCCACCTGCGCCTCATCGCGCGGTGCGCAGACGACGCAGCCCGCCGTAGCGAGCCGCCATCAGCGCGAGCCCGGCGACGGTGATCGGCACCGCGATCACGAAGCGCACGAGGATCAGGTACGTGAGCGCCTGCGACTCGGTACCGCCGAGCGCGAGGATGCCCGTGATCGCCGCGGCGTCCTGGGTGCCGGCGTAGCCCGGACCTGAGGGGATCAGAGCGAACACGCTCGCCAGCGCGACGATGTAGCAGCCCTCGATCGGGTTCATGCCGAACCCCGCGGCCGCGCCGACGCTCATCCAGACACCCGCCTCGAGCGCCCATACGAGCATCGTCGCCGCGAGCAGGCGGAGCCCGTGGCGTCCGCGCAGCTGCAGGGCGGAGGAGAGCACCGGCGCGGTGAAGCCGTGCAGGCGCTCGCTGCGGCGCACGAGCAGGACGGCAGCCACGCCGCCGGCGACCGCCAGCACCGTCGCGAGCACGACCCACTCGGCTTCGCCCGCGCCGACCTCCCCGAGCAGGCCGTAGCCCACTACGACGAACAGCGTGAGGATGACGGCGATGTCGAGCAGCCGCTCGGCCAGCAGCGTCCCGAGCACGGCCTTCTTCGACGCCCGCGCGCGCGGCGCCATCAGGAAGACGCGCACGGCGTCGCCCGCGCGCGCCGGCAGGACGTTGTTGGCCGCGTACCCGACGACATTCAGCCCATGCGAGTCGGTGCGCGCCGGGTGACCGCCCTCGGCGTGCAGCAGCGAATGCCAGCGCTCCCCGCGCACGAGCTTCGCAAGCGCGTAGAGCGCGACCGCGCCCGCCAGCGCGCCCCACTCGCCCGCGCTGTCGGGGAACTTCGGCGGCTCCTGGCGCAGCGCCCACCAGACCACGCCCGCGACCGCGACGATCGAGATCGCGATCCCGATCAGAGAGAGTCCCGAGAGCCCGCGCCGGGATTCGCGGGGGGCGTCTGTCTCGTCGGTCCGGGGCGCTCCGGCGCTGATGGGACTCGTCGGCTCCAAGAGGTGGCGCAGAGGGTGGCAGAACGGGCCGTGCGCGACTCCCGCCGGGCCGCTCGCGCATGTAGTCTCCGGTGCTCCGGATTGTCGCCGAAGGGGGAGAGCCGAGATGGCGGACGCCGTACGTGTCAGCGTGACCGTGAACGGCCAGGAGCAGTCGGCCGAGGTCGAGCCGCGGTTGCTGCTGGTCCACTATCTGCGCGACACACTCGGATTGACCGGCACGCACGTCGGCTGCGACACGTCGAACTGCGGCGCCTGCACTGTCCACCTCGACGGCGAGTCGGTGAAGAGCTGCACCGTGCTCGCGGTGCAGGCCGACGGCGCCGAGGTGCTGACGATCGAGGGAATGGCGAAGGGGACCGACCTGCATCCGCTGCAGGAGGGCTTCTACGCCGAGCACGGCCTGCAGTGCGGCTACTGCACGCCGGGCATGATCATGGCCGCGGCCGACCTGCTCGCGCGCAACCCGGACCCGTCAGAGCAGGAGCTCCGTGAAGGTCTCGCCGGCAACCTATGGCGCTGCACGGGCTACCACAACATCGTCAAGGCGGTCCGGCACGCCGCCCAGCTCCAGCAGCGCGGCGAGGTGCCCGAGCCCGAGATGTCCGCGCAGGGCCGGGAGAACGCCGAGGAGTTCGCGACCGAGGGGCTGGGCGCATGAGCGCGGACGCCGGCAGCGCCCACGTCGGACGCCGGATGCGGCGCAAGGAGGATCCGCCGCTGCTGCAGGGTAAGGGCCGCTATCTCGACGACATCACGCAGCCCGGCGTCCTCTGGGCGGCGTTCGTGCGCTCCCCCGAGGCGCACGCCCGGATCGTGTCCGTCGACGTGGCCGCCGCGCGCGAGCGGCCTGGGGTGGAGGCCGTCTTCACGGGCGCCGACCTCGACCTCGAGGCGCCGCTGCCGCTGGCCTGGGCGCCGCCGGGCGTGGACGTCAACGCGCCGGCGCACTGGCCGCTTGCCAAGGGTGCCGTCAAGCACGTCGGCGACCCCGTGGCGGTCGTGATCGGAAACGACCGCTACGCGGTAGTCGATGCGGCGGAGGATGTCGTGGTCGAGTACGACCCGCTGCCCCCCGTCGTGGATCCCGAGCGGGCGCTGGAAGGCGCGCCGCTAGTCCACGATGACCTCGGCTCCAACAAGGTGCACGAGTGGTCGCTGGGCAATGACGTGGAGAGCGTGCTGGCCGGCTCGGAGGTCGTGATCGAGCGCCGCTTCGTCAACCACCGCACGGCCGGCGCGGCGATCGAGCCGCGTGGCGTCCTCGCCGACTACCGCGGGGGCGAGCTGACGCTGTGGAGCTCGACCCAGATTCCCCACTTCCTGCGCCTCTTCGTCGCCCTGCAACTCGGCATGACCGAGGACCGCGTCCGGGTGATCGCCCCGGACGTGGGCGGCGGCTTCGGCTCCAAGTTGCAGGTCTACGGCGAGGAGGTCCTGCTCGCATGGGCCTCGCGCAAGCTGGGCCGCGCGATCAAGTGGATCGAGACGCGCTCGGAGAACATGGCCACCGCCCACCACGGGCGCGACCAGATCGCCTACGTCAAGCTGGGCGCGAGCCGCAACGGGACGCTCGAGGCCCTGCACGTGAAGATCA
>DASQNF010000096.1:0-5506 GCA_035645115.1 Thermoleophilaceae bacterium
GTTCGAACCGCCACGCCGCGCGCTGGCTCGAGCAGAACACCTCGGCCTTCGACACCACCGGCTTGACGCTCACCTTCGCCGGCGTTACCGACGCGGACGCCAGCGGCAGCATCGACCTCGCGGACGTGGTCGCCACCGACGTCGTCAGGGTCAAGGGCAAGCTCAGCCTGCCCAAGGCCGGCTGCGCGGGCGACTCGGCCCTGACCGTCAAGAAGTTCTCCATCACCCGCGCGACCTCCGAGGAGATCGCCGAGTAGCACCGCTTTCGGCCGGCGGCCCCGGCGGGTCTCGACCCGGGGCCTCCGGCGTTAGCCTCCGGGGCGATGAGCCTGCCCGCGGAGACAACGCTCGGCGCCGCACGCCTGCGCGTGGCCGACCTCGACGCCCTCACCGCCTTTTACGAGCGTGTGGTCGGGCTGCGAGTGCTCGAGCGCGCGGGCGACCTGGTGCGCCTCGGAGCAGGCGCTGACGGCAGCGCGACCGTTGCCCTGGAGCTGCTCGGCCGGCCGCACGCCCCCCGCCGCCCCGCCTACAGCTCCGGGCTCTTCCACAACGCCTTCCTCGTGCCGAGCCGGGCCGAGCTCGCGCGGGCGCTGCGGCGGATCGCCGGCGCGGGCTGGCGCCTCACGGGCGCATCGGACCATCTCGTGAGCGAGGCGATCTACCTGCGCGATCCCGAGGGCAACGGCATCGAGGTCTACCGCGACCGGCCGCGCGAGGACTGGCCGCTCGAGGGTGGGCGCATACGGATGGCGTCGGACCCGCTCGACCTCGACGACATCCTCGCCGAGCTCGACGCCGGCGAGCCCGAGCCCGGCCCCGGCGACGTGGCCGCCGGCACGCGCCTCGGCCACGTCCACCTGCAGTCGGGCGCCCTCGATGCCGGCGGCCGCTTCTACGAGCACGCCCTCGGCCTCGACGTGATGGTGCGCTGGCTGCCCGGCGCCCTCTTCCTGGCGGCCGGCGGCTACCACCACCACGTGGGGCTGAACGAGTGGGAGACGCGCGGCGCGCCCGCCCCGCCGCCCGACGCGCTCGGCCTGGAGCGCTTCGAGGTCGTGCTGCCGAGAGCCGAGGAGTGCCGGCGGGCCGCCGAGCGCCTGGCTGCGGCCGGCTTCCCACCGGAGGAGGCCGGCGACGGCCGGCTGGTGCACGACCCGGGCGGCGTGGGAGTGCTCGTGCGCGCCGCGTAGCGGCGTCCCGACCGCTTCGTCCGCCGCGTAGCGGCGTCTCGACCGCTTCGTCCGCCGCGTAGCGGCGTCGCGAGCGCCTCGTGCGCGCCGCGGTGGCGGCTCGGGTGAGCGCCCGTCCCCGCGCCGCGAGTGCGCGCGTCGCGCCGGCGAGCTCAGGCGTCCCGCCCTGCCTCCAGGTCCCCGGCGAGGCCGCGCTCGCGCTCGATCGCCGCCTCGGCGCTCTCGAGGTCCGGGTGCGCGGCCATCCGCACGATCGCGCCGTCGCGCACGACCGTGTGCAGCACCGCGCTCTGCCTGACCGGGATGCGCGTGGCAGCGCCCACCCCGGAGACCTCGAGCCGGGCGAGCACGGAGTCCGGCGCGAGCTCGCGGGCGTCTCCCATCTCGAAGCGCACGTCGTCGATGCGCCCTCGAAGCCCTCGAAGTAGCGGCGCGCGCCCTCGCGCCCCGCGTCTACGTCGGGCTCGGCGGACAGCGACGGCGGCACCACCAGAACCGCGTCGGGCGCCACCAGCGGCAGCACGGCATCGACGCCGCCACGCTCGTAGAGCTCGAAGAGGCGTCGCAGGAGGTGGGCGGGCCGCTCCGTCACGGCGGGGCCACCCTAGTCGCCGGCGCCCCGGTCTCCCCCAGCGTCCGTCGGCCGAGCGCGCGGGTCCACGGTTCGCCAGGCCCCGCCGGATCGGGGACACTGCCCGCCCATGAGCCCTCCCACGCCGGTCCGCGGGCTGTTCGAGGCGCACCTGACGGTGTCGGACCTCGGGCGTTCGACGGCCTTCTACCGGGATCTGCTCGGGCTCCAGGTGGCGCTCGAGGTCCCGGACCGCGACGCGGCGTTCTTCTGGTGCGGGGAGCCCGGCCGGGCCATGCTCGGGCTCTGGTCGCTCGGCTCGATGCCGATGGGGATGAGCCTCCACCTGGCGTTCCAGGTGGAGCTCGAGGACCTGCTCGCGGCGCCCGAGCGCCTCGAGGCTTCGGGCGTGGAACCTCTGTCGTTCTTCGGCGAGCCCGCATGCGAGCCGAGCGTGATCTGCTGGATGCCTGCCGCCGCCGTCTACTTCCGCGACCCCGACGGCCACATGCTCGAGTACCTCGCGATGCTCGACGAGGAGCCGCGCCCGGGAGCGGGGATCCTCACCTGGTCCGAGTGGCGAGCGGGAAGCTGACGAGCGCTCGCTGCGCGAGTCAGTACGGGCGCGGCACGGGCGATATCGCCGCGCGCATCGCCTCGGCGCAGAGCTGCTCGAGCGGCGCCAGCAACGGGCGCACGACCGCGAGCGGCTCGCGGTCCTCCTCGCGTATCCACTCGGCCGCGTCGCGCGTCTCGACGAAGCGGGCGAGCGCGTCGCGGTAAGCGGACAGCCGCGCCGGGCGCAGCACCAAGGTTCGCATGCCCTCGTGGCCGGACTCGCCGAGCTCGTCCGCGAGCGCGGTCAGCTCGCGGAACTCGAGGACGTCGTCGGCAGACATGGTCACGCTGCGAAAGCGCTCCGCCACGGCGGCGGCGATGGCGTGCGCCGACGCCGCGATCCCCGCGGCGTCGAGATCGAAGCAGGCGTGGATAACGGCTCCGCCGTCGAGGTCCTCCGAGATGTCGATGCGCACGTGCTCCATCAGATGCTTCATACAGACGGTATCGGCCGGACGGCCGCCCTCTGTGACGATTTTCCCGTACCCCCGGGCGCCTCAGCCACTCAATTCCAACGGGTCAGAGCGCCAGGCGCGGGCGCGGCGGGTGGGAGAAGAGCCGCCACAGCCCCGCCTCCGGCATCCGCTCCACGGCGTGCCCCGCCGCGCGCGACTCGGCTTCGAGCAGCGTGGCCAGGTGGGTGTCCGGCGGGAACCGGCTGAGCGCGACCACCCCGCGCAGCTTCACCGCCAACGGGCGCTCGTGGATCCACAGCACGGCCACCGGCGGCACCGCGAGCGGTCGGCCCGAGCGCGGGTCGGTGGTGGGCTCCGACTCGCGCAGCTCGACCTCCACCGACCCGCGGCTCAGCGGAGTGGCCCCGAGAAAGGCCTGCACAAGTCGCCGTTCCCCGATCACGATCGCTCCCCCAGCTCCCCTTCCGTAAACCGCGGCGCGGCTGCGCCAGGCGTCCCCATGTCGAAGGTAGGCGGTATAGCGGTGCAGCGCCAGCCCCGATGCCTCCATGTACCGTGCCATGCGCCCGCGGCGCGACCAAGTCCCCGGCCCGGCGCGCCCCTTCCGCCCTGACGCCCGGCCCCGCCAGGATCACTCCGCCGCGACAACCGATCGGGCCGCCCTGGGCGGGAGCGCCCGGCCACGGGTGGCGCCGCATCTGATAGATCTTCGGCCCGTGGATCGCCGCCTCGCGCACAGGAACCTGCGCACGGGCCTCATCGCCGGGGCCGTGGCGCTCATCATGTTCGCGCTCTCATTCCTGGTCGGGCTCGTCTACTGATGGCCGAGGAGGTCAGGGTGGGGGGCGCCGAGGCCGAGCCGGCCGGCGAGGCCATCCACCTGCCCGGCCCCTCCTACCTGCCTGTGATCGCGGCGGCCGGCATGGCGACCGTGGTGGTCGGCGTCGTCCAGTCGTGGGTGATCGTCGTGATCGGCGCCCTGATCGCGATCGTCGCGACCGGCCGCTGGATCTCGCAGACGCGGCAGGAGATGTCCGAGCTGCCGCTCGAGCACTAGCCGGAGCTGCCGCTGAAGCTCTAGCGCGACTCGCTGGGGGCGCCGCCGCCGGCGGTTTGCAGGTCCGAGGGCAGCTCGCTGGTCGCGCCGTCCGAGACCCAGCAGCGGACGATGTCGCGCATCGAGAGCACGCCCACCATCTCGCCACCGTCCACCACGACGAGGTGGCGGAAGCCGCCGCGCACCATCGCCTCGGCGGCGCGCTCGAGCGACCAGTCTGGCGACGCGAAGGTGAGCTCGGGCGACAGATGGTCCGCCACGCGCTCGGTGGCCGGGTCCTGCCCCTGGGCCACCGACTGGAGCACGTCGCGCTCGGTCACGATGCCCGGCCCCGGTTGCTCGAGGTCGATGACCACGGCGGCGCCCACGCCCCGGTCCGCCATTGCCTTGGCGGCTTCTCGCAGGGAATGCCCTGGGTTGACCGTCAGCACGACATCGCTCATCCCAGTCCGAACCTGCATTCAGCCCCCTTCGCGCGTCCGATCGGCTCCTCACGGCCGCCGCACCACTCGTGGCAATCGGCTCAAAGAGCGTACCGGATGGCGCGGCTGGCACCCATGCGTGCAACCCGGCGAACACATTAGACTGGCGCGCCGTGAGCGAGAGGGAGCCGGTTTCACAGGACACGGCGAAGGGTCCGCCCGAGACCGATCCGCGCATCGAGGGTGAGAAGCACCCGGTTGCACGCATGATCGGCTGGGGGGTGGTCGCGTCGCTCGTCGGGATCGCCATCTCGCTGCTGATCGATTGGTTCCCGAAGGACGCCTCCGGCGCCGCCGGCCAGATCGACACGCTCTACGACGTCCTCCTGATCTGCTCCGTCCCGGTGTTCGTGCTCGTGATGACGGTCGCCATCTACAGCGTCGTCCGCTTCCGCGCCAAGCCGGGCGACATGGGCGACGGGCCGCCGATCCACGGCCACACCCGCCTCGAGGTGATCTGGGTGACGATCCCGTTCGTCATGGTCACCGCGCTTGCGGTGTACGGCTGGGTCGTCCTCGACGACATCGAGGCCGAGGCCTCCGACCAGATGGTGGTCAAGGTCACGGGCCAGCAGTTCGCGTGGAGCTTCCAATACCCGGAGCAGAAGGTGTCCGCCCAGGAGCTGGTGCTGCCGGTGGACCAGCCCGTGGAGTTCCGGATCAAGACCAACGACGTGCTGCACTCGTTCTGGGTGCCCGAGTTCCGGCTGAAGTCGGACGCCGTGCCCGGCCTGACCACGAAGATCAGGCTCGAGCCGGACGCGATCGGGCGCTATCAGGTGGTCTGCGCCGAGCTGTGCGGGCTCGGGCACGCCACCATGCGGCAGCTCGTGAGGGTGGTCCCGCGGGAGCAGTTCGACGCGTGGGTCGCGCGCCGCCAGGAGGCCGCCGAAGACGGCGGGGCCGGGGCCGGCGGCGAGTCGGACGGCGGGGGCGGCGGCGGGGGCGGCGGCGAGTCGGGCGGCGCCGAGGCCGGCGCGAGCGCTCCCGACGCCGAGGCGCTGCGGAGGCCGGTGCTCGCGTGAAGTACCTTCTAGAGGCTCAGGGATGACGCTCACGCAGAGGCTCTTCGCACCCGGCTGGTACCGCGCGGCGCTCGGCACCGCGATCGGCTTCGGCTTCGGCATGGGCCTGGTCGTGCTGGCGCGGCTCGCCTACGGCTGGGACCC